>JAPUHK010000057.1 GCA_027297745.1 Planctomycetota bacterium
CGATGCCCGCACCCATGATCCCGAAGCCGAGCACGCCCACGAAGCGCGGTGCCGGATCGTTCGCTCCACGCTTGCACGCGGTCATGGTCTTGAAGATCCTCACCAGCTGCCGGCTCTCGGGCGACACGATCGCCCGGCCCAGCTCCAGAGCCTCGCACTCGTAGCCGCGCCCGAGCACGCGCAGCACGCGCTGCGGCGCCTCGAAGCCGGACGGGATCTTGCGCCGCGCAACGGCCTTGACCAGGCCCGGCAGCCGGTCGACGAAGGCGCGCTTCCGCTTACGTTGCGGCAGGTCGCGCACGAGCCGCGCCGCTGCCTCCCGCACGCGCTGGCCGGGCGCGAGCGCATCCACCAGCCCCATCTTCAACGCGCGTCCGCCGTCGACGGTCCGGCCGGTCATGATCAGCCCGAGCGCGCGGCTGAGACCGAGCAGGCGCGGCAGCCGTTGCGTACCGCCGAGACCCGGCAGGATCCCGACGCGCACTTCCGGCAGGCCGAGCCGCGCTTCGGGTGTCGCCACCCGCGCATGGCAGGCCAGTGCCAGCTCCAGGCCGCCGCCCAGGCAGGTGCCCGGCAGCGCGGCCACGATGGGGACGGGGGCGTTCTCGATGCGGTCGAGGATCAACTGTCCCCTGCGTGCGAGCGCCGTCCCTTCTTCTGCGGTCTGCACGCCTGCGAAGGCGTCGACGTCGGCGCCGGCGCAGAAGTGGTCCAGGCGATCGCTGGTCAGCACGACGCCGGTCGCGCCGTTCAGGTCGCGCACGGCGCGGTCCAGGTCGTCGAAGACCTCCTCGTTCAGCGTGAGCACCGGGCCCTCGCCCGTGAGGATCCAATAGACGAGGCCTTCCCGCCGTTCGACCTCGATCTTCATGAGGCGTCCTTCAGCAGAAGCCGCGCGACGTCGTCGCGGTCGGCGCCGAGGCCCGCCGCGCTGCGCTCCACCCGGTGCAGGCCGCGTTCGACGAACGCCTCGGCGTAGGGCGAACCCTCCACCAGAACGGCCGCCATGGCGGTGCACTCGATGGCCATGTCCGCCAGCCGCTGCAAGTCGCACTGCGCCTCGATCACGCCCTTGCCGTGGCGCCGCAACGTGGCGTCCGCGGCGCGGGCCAGCGTCTTGACCGCGCGAGACAAGCGCTGCGCAGCGGCATGCTGCCCGTTCTCGAGGCTCAGCGGGGCGATGCGCATGCGGCGCAGGGCGCGGGCGCCGAGCCGCGGCAACGCCGTCAACGGGCGGGAGGCGATCTCCTTCAGCTCCCGGCCGGGCTGCTTGAGTCCTTTTAGCGCGACGAGCAGCCGCAGCACGTCGTTGGCGCCCTCGAAGATGCGGTTGATGCGCGCATCGCGCAGGATGCGCTCGTAGGGGTACTCGCTCATGTAGCCCGAGCCGCCCGCGAGCTGCATGGCGCGGTCCGCGATCTGCCACAGCGCCTCGGAGCAGTAGATCTTCGCCGCCGCCGCCTCGAGGGCGTGTGGCGCACCGCCGTCGATCAGGCGGCCGGCCAATGCGACCAGCGCCTGCATCCCCGCCAGGTCGAGCGTCATCTCCGCCAGGTGCTGGCGCACGAGCGCGAACTCGGCTAGCGTGCGTCCGAACTGGCGCCGGGTCGTGGCGCGCTCCCGCGCCAGGTCGAGCAGCACTTGCGCCGGACCCAGCGTGCCTGCCGCCAACCCCGTGCGGCCGCTGTTCAGGATGTCCATGGCCAGGCGGAAGCCGTCGCCGGCGATCACGTTCTCGCGCGGCACGGCGGCGTTGTCGAACGTTAGCGTCGTCGTGGAGGAGCCACGGATGCCGAGCTTGTGCTCCTCGGGGCCGGTCGAGACGCCCGGCGTCTCGCGCGGCACCAGGACCGCGCGGATCTCGTCCCCGTCACGCGCGAAGACGGTGAACAATCCGGCGATGCCGCCGTTCGTGATCCAGATCTTGCCGCCGTCGAGCACGACCTGGTCGCCTTCGACGCGCAGCGTCGTGCGCAGCGAGCCGGCGTCCGAGCCCGCTTCCGGCTCCGTGAGCGCGTAGGCGCCGATGCGCTCCCCGGTGGCGCACGCCGGCAGCCACTTCTGCTTCTGCTGGTCGGTGCCCGCCAGCAGCAGCGCCTTGAGGCCGATCGACTGGTGCGCTCCCAGCGTGACGGCGGTGGCGCCGCAGTGGGTGGCGACGCGCGTGATCACGCGGCCGTACGAGCGCATGCCCAGGCCGAGCCCGCCGTACTCCTCCGGGATCACCAGGCCGAACAGGCCGAGCTGCTTGCAACCGTCGAGCACGCTCTGCGGGATCTTGCCCTCGCGGTCGATGGCCGCCCCGTCGACCTCCTTGTTGAGGAAACGATCCAGCGACTGGAGCAGGATCTCCATCGTCTCCTCGTCCTGCGCGGGGGCCTCGATGCGCAGGAGGGCCTCGTTGAGCCGGCCCTGGAAGAGACCCGCGATCAATCCGTCTTGCACGGCATCAGCTCCTTCCACTTGAGTCCCGCGAACAGCCGCTCGAGGCGGCGCCCTGCCGCGGCGCGTCCCGCGCGGTAGGCCTCCTCGGGATTCTCGAAGTCCGACCACTCGCGCCGCAGCACGCGGGGCCGGATGATGAAGTCGGCCAGCCGCTGGTGGGCGTCGCGCAGCACGAGTGCACCGGCGTCCTTCGCGCGCGCTTGCACTTCGATACCGTTCATGTGCGCGGGCAGCTCGATCTTTCCGCGCGAGACATCCGAGGCGATGATGAAGTCCGGCCGGTAGCGGCGCGCCACGTTGACCGGCAGGGGGTTGATGTCCCCCGAGTCGACCAGCAGGCGCTCGCCGGCGACGATCGGCTCGAAGATGCCGGGCAGCGCGCAGGAGCCGGAGAGCACGGGCAGCAGCGGACCGTTGCCGAAGACGACTTCGCGCCCGGTGACCAGGTCCGTGCTGACGATCGACAGCGGCACGCGCAGGTCCTCGAACTGGTGCGACCCCACCAGCCACTGCATCGCGCGCATGAGCACGCGCGCCTCGATGATGCCCGGCTTCCGCACGAGCCGCCAGTAGCCGAAGATGCGCATCAGGCGCGCACGGAGGCCGTGCCGGTCCCTTTGCACCCGTGCCATCTTCCGCCAGGTGGGCGAGACCTCCGGGGCGGTCAGGGCGTCCGTGAACTTGCGCTGCGCATCACGCGCGCTCGCACAGTGGCTGTAGAGCACGCCCACCACGGCGCCGCCCGAGACCGCCACGATGCGGGTGATCGGAATCTTGGCTTCCTCGAGCACCTCCAGCACGCCGAGGTGCGCCAGGGCGCGGGCGCCGCCGCCGCTGAGCACGAGCACTACGCCGCCGCTCACGACTTCGCCTCCACGATCTCGTGCCGCCGGTCCAGGATGCGCGACTCCTTCATCTGGGTCTCGAGACCCAGCCGCTGCACGATGCTCTCGAGCGGCTCGACGTGGATGCGGTCGGGGCGTACTTCGACGGCGGAGCGGATGCGACGCGCCAGCGCCTCGGGATCCCCGTCCGCCATGGCCACGTACAGCTCGAACCGGCCCTCCTCGGTGATCACCGCCTGCCACTCCTGTACGGCCGGATCACCGGCCACGCTGTCGGCCAGGACGGTCGTGTCGACCAGCGTGCCCTTGATGTTGACCAGGCCGTCGGCACGGCGCGTCAGCGCGGAGGAGACGCGCGGAACGGTGCGGCCGCACTCGGGACACGGGGTGTACGTGATGCCGCCGTGGGCGATGTCGCCGGTGCGGTAGCGCACGAGCGCGCTGCCGCGTCCGTCCAGGCCCGTGTACACGAGCTCGCCGGTGGTCTCGGGCGGCAACAGATCGCCCGTGTCGGGATCGATCACCTCGAACAGGCCCAGGTCGGGATACGTGTGGAAGCCCGTGCCGGCGAGACACTCCGCCCAGCACACGCGCGCCTCGGTGAAGCCGTACACGCTGAGCACGCGCGCGTCCGCCGGGACGAGCTTCTGCAGCCGCTCCTTGAGCACCGGGGTCAACGCGTCTCCACCGGTCGCCACGACGCGCACGCGCGAGAGGTCGATCCCTTCCTTGCGAGCGCAGCGCAGCACGTGCGCGGTGAAGCCGGGGATGCCGACTAGGAAGGTGGGCTTGATCGTCTTGAGCAGCCGCAGGATGCCCTCAGTGCCCATGGCTCGCCCGCCGCCGGTGTGCAGCGTCAGGATGTTGCGTGCGGTCCCGCAGGCTGCTACCTGCCAGAAGGCGAGGTGAGGGGCGAACGGAAACAGGTTGAGGCCGCGGTCGACCGGAGCAAAGAGATCCAGCACATCCACCATGCGGCCGCCGGCGATGAGCAGCAGCGCCTCGTCGGCCGGGGTGAGGAAGACCGCCGTCGGCCCCGCCGTTCGCCCCGTCGTGAAAAAAACGGAGGTGGGGGAGTATTCGCGCGTCAGCGCCCGCTCGAGACCGGACTTGCCCGTAAGCAGGCGGCGCGCGAGCAGGCGCATGAGCGCCGTCTTGGGCAGGTACTTGCGGATCGTCTCGGGCGAGGGCTTGAGGATCAGGTCACGCGCGTTGTCGGCCAGGTCGCGCTTCGTGGTGAAGGGGAGCTGCGCGAGGTCGGCCACGTCCGCGATGTGCCGGGCGTCCAGGTCGTGCTTGCGCCACAAGCGCCGGTAGTAGGTGGAGAAGGGGAGGACCTGGTGCCGCAGGAATCTACGCAGCCGTCGCGCCTGGAGGCGGCGCATGGCTGAAAACGACATCCGGTCCCACCGGTGGGAGGCCCGGTTCATTGGACGCCTCCGGTGGTGCCTGGTGGCCGGCGCAGGGCCGGCGGTGCGTTCTCAAGCTGCGGGACGAGTGAAGGGCCGTGTTGGTCCGACTTTTCAATTAGCTCGATCCCACAGCTGCTCGTCAGCTGCTGGATCATTCTTCTATCTTATCGGCGTTCTGCGTTGAGACTGGATGTCTCACCTGTCTCGGAGTGAGACACACCCCGGCAACAGCCCGCGCGCCGCGAGGGCTTTACGCTTCGGGGCACCCTTGTGAACGAAGCGGACCCCGTTTCTGTACGCTTTCGGCATGGACTGCCTCTTCTGCAAGATCCGCGACGCGGAGATCCCCGCGACGATCGTTCACGAGGACGCGGACTGCCTGGCGTTCGAGGACATCAACGCGAAGGCCCCGACGCACATCCTGGTCATCCCGCGCAAGCACATCGCGAGCACGCTGGAGATCGCCGAGGAGGACGAGGCGCTCGTGGGGCATCTGCACCGTGTTGCCGCTGATCTCGCGCGGGAGCGCGGCATTGCAGACGACGGCTTCCGCACGGTCATGAACTGCGGAGCGGAATCCGGCCAGACCGTGTTCCACATCCACCTGCACCTGCTCGGCGGCCGGCCCATGACCTGGCCCCCGGGCTAGCCGGTCTTGGGCTTCAAGACCCGCGGCGTGAGCTTCCGGCCGAGGCGGTGCTCGAACTCCAACTCTTCATGGCCCTTCAGGTTCACGGTTACACGGATCGGCAGCGTGCGCCATATGTCCGGCGCGGTCGCCTCCGTGCGCTGCACCGCCGCGCAAGCGGCCTTGAGTTCGGCTCCCGCGTCGACGGCCTTGCGGCCGTCCGGCAGCAGGATCGCGTCGCGGATCGGCCCGATGGCGACGCTCAGGCCGACGTAGGTGCGGTCCCCCCCGGATGCGTGGTAGTGCGTCAGCCTGACCTCGTTGCGGTCGCCGTCGAAGCGATAGACCGCGGCTGACCGGGTGCGTCCGCGTTTGTCGTCCTCCGGGTACTCGCCCACGAGGATGGGCTGCGGTTCAGCGCGCGGAGGCCCTATTCGCTTGCCCGCGTGCGCACACAGGACGCTCATTCCTCCGCCGGACCCGCGTACCCAGCGGACCGGCTGCTTGCGCCTGCGTTGCTCGATCCAAGACGGCCCGCGCCTTCCACTCCACGAGCGGCGACGACCGTATCTCGTGTACTCCTTCCAGTCGAGCAGTCGCCCCTCTTCGTCGTAGACCTCCAAAGAGACCTTGTGCTTGCGCGGCATCGGCACGACGAGCGTGTGCGTGGTTTCGGCGCCGTCGACGCGGAAGGAGATCGGGTCATCGGTGCCCGCGCGCTGGTAGGGGGAGTACACGCGGTATTCGCCCGCCGGGAGCCGCTCGATGCGCGTGCCCTCTCGCAGCAACTCCACTCTTGTCTGAAGCTGATCACCTTGCGTCCACTCCCTGTTGCCGGGCGCATTCAGCCGCCAGAGCTGGATCGAGATTTCGAGCGACCTGTACTTGGCCCCGTCGAGGGCTCGCAGCAGTAGGGCGCACGAACCGCGCTCCACGGGGTCCGGCGGCTCACGCATATCGTCCGCGTCGCGCGTCCGGGCCTGCGGCTGCACGGCAGGCGCGGCCTCCTGGGGGGACCCACGCTGGGGCGGCGGCGGGGGGGCCGGGGGCCGCGGTCTGCACGCGTCTGGCTCCGAAACTAGCCGGAGGACGAGCAGGCTGACTAGAACCGCGAACCCGGTCACGAACCGCACGGTATGGGCAAACGGCCGCGGCCACGCCAGGGTTCACACCCCTTAGAATCTGGGCCATGCGGCAAATGACGATTCTGGCGGTCGCGCTTGGCGTGCTCGGCGTCGCGCGCGCCCAAGAGGAGCAGGAGCTCACTTGGGACCACGAGGGCTATTCGCAGGTTGTCGAGGCCGCGGCGGCCGCGAAGCAGAAGAGCAAGCGCCTCCTGATCGGGCTCAGCGGCTCGGACACGTGATGAGCGTTCCTTCGATTCGAGGGCGGTCAGCTCTCGGAACTGCTGAACTCGCCTGAGGTGCGCAAGGCCGCCGCGGCCTATCAGCGCTTGCTGATCCGCGTCCCCGAGGCCTACCTGCTGTTGCGGCACTACGAAACGATACGGCCCGGCCTGCTCGTGCTCGACGCGGACGGTAGGCGCGTAACGTCGATCGACCTCAATCGTGCCCTGCGCGAACAATGGAAGCCCGCCGACGTCGCGAAGAAGCTGGACGAGGCACGCACGGCGCCGGCGCTCGCGCACATCCGGCTGAAGATCGATGGGGGCGAGAAGGAGTTTCGCGAGGCGGTCGCGAAATTGCCTGGAATTCGCAAAGCTGTGGTCGACACCCGCGGCTTCGCAATCGTCGCCGAGCACGGGAAGCTGACGCCGGAGCGCATCGCGCAGATTTCCGCGAAGACGAAGACCAAAGTGACCTGGGTCGAGCCCGTGCGGGTCCGGCTGGACCGCGCCCAAGGCTCCAGCGACGTGATCGCCGCTGCTGGCCTGTGGCATGTGACCCCCACCGGCAAGGGAGTCGCGGCGCCCGGCGAGTTGTGGGGCCACGTCTATGTGACGCGTTTGCTCCTGGACAAGCCGCAGATGGAAGTGGGCGGCTTTGCGGCAGACCTCGAGATGCGCACGTTCGACATCCTGGACGTCCCCAAGGGCGGCTTGGGAGCCCGCGTGGCGGCGGCGCCCCTGAAGGTCGAGGGCGTACTGGCCGTGCGTCCCGACATCTTCGGTGATACCGAGATCGTCATCGGCCGCAAGGGCGCGGTGGACTGGGAAAAGGTGCTCGCGGCGTTCCGCGAAGCCGGCTGCCCCGACGCCGAACCCGGCTCCTGAGGTCGCGGGCCTCGTTCATCGAAGGCCGCCGCCGGCGGCTCAGGCGGCGGGGCCAGCCTGCCGATAGCGAACCGGGCCCGGAGCCGGCAGACCGCGGGAGCCTGCCGGCCCCGGGTCCACGGTCCAGAGTTTCAGGGAGAGTAGGTATGAATCTTCATCGCATCGGCGCCGTGGCCCTGGCGATCGTCGTCCTGGCCGCCTGCAGCGCCACCGACCAGCGCATCAGCAACAACGAGGCGCTCTTCAACAGCTATCCGCCCGACGTGCAGGCCATGATCAAGTCCAACCGTATCGCGAAGGGCTTCGATCAGACCCAGGTCTATCTTGCGTTCGGCAACGCCGACAGCACCAAGAACGAGGGTGGCATGGAGTCGTGGATCTACACCGAGGTCCACCAGAAGTACGTGCAAACCAAGAAGGACGTGCACAAGTACGCGCTCGAGGTGAAGGAGTACCACGACGCCCTCCACAACGGCGAGCTCGCCACGGAGCCGTCCACCGAGGAGACGATCAAGCTCTACCGCACGCGCGTTGCGCGGGTCGTCCAGTTCGGAGACGGTCACGTCGACAGCTGGACCGAGCCCGGCGACAAGTGGCTCGACGACTGGCACCAATAGGCAAGCCATCAGCTGTCAGCTATCAGCGGGCAGCTCGACACAGGCAAGCGTGAGGCGCGGGTGATGCCGGCAATCTCCGGCATCGCCGCTCCTTGCGCTTCCGGCTAGCCGGCCTCGGCAGGCAGAGAATCGAGCAGCTTCCCGGTGAGCTCTTCGATCCGCGCGCGCTGATCCATCCGTTCCAACCAGTCCTCCGGCACCCCGTCTACCGCCCCGCGAATGGCGGCGGTGACGAACAGGCGGCCGGAGGTGTCCCCGCCGCTGAGGATGCTGCCGCGCACGGCGTGCTTGAAATCGTGCGCCACGTACGCGGCGTGCATCGCCACAGGGAACGACTCCGGCAGCGGGCAGGTCTGTCCCGCTTCCAGTGCGAAGGCCACCATGTCGCTCCCGGCACCGCGCGCCTTGTCGACCAGCGCAACGACCGCCGGGCTCGTGCGGCACACTTCGTCGAGCACCTCGGCCGGGCCTGCGCCGCGCACGGCCGCACGGATGGCGCACGCGGCGGCGACCCCGTAGCGCACCGCCTGCGTATTGTCGTGTGTGACGCGGATGCCTTCTTCGATGCGCGCCTCGAACTCGAGGTCTTCCAGGTAGCGCACGGTCAGCACGGGCAGCTTCGTGAAGACCCCCGCCTGGTTGTCGTCCGCGCCCTTGCCGGTGGCCAGGAAGTCCCGGGTCGCGTGGTCGATGTAGCCGTCGTAGTCCGGCGCTCCGAAGCGGGCGCGGTAGCGCGCCGCGTAGTCCTCCGAATCCAGCCCGCCGCGTTCGACCACCGACTCCAGCACGACCAGCGCATGGTCACCGTAGTGCGTGAACTGCCCCGTGGCGCGTTTGGAGTGGTATTTGTTCTTTTCGGGCGGCTGGAACTCGGGCTCGTCGCCGCCACGCCGCGCGACGTCTTCCACGTCGTAGAACCAGTGCAATCCAGCGGCCGCCGCGTCGGCGACGAAAGGTCCCAGGATGGCGTCGTGTGCCCGCTGCCGAATCGACATCGCTCTCCTCCCACCCCCTGCGTAGCCAGCATAAGCGGCAAGCGCCGTCTCTCGTGTGCATCTGCCGGCAGTTCCGCGCAGTAGGCCCGCAAGAGTTGACCAATCAGGGAGTTAGGGCGATCCGCTGGAAACCCGCCTTGGCTATAGTGTGGGCCGCGGAGATCACGGCGGTGGACCATTTGGAGCCCGGAAGCGAGTTCGCCGGCCTGCGCATCGAGCGGGAGCTCGGGCGGGGGGCCTTCGGGACGGTCTATCTGGCCCAGGACACGCTCATCGGTCGCACCGTCGCGCTGAAGCTCTTACGCACGCCCGGCGGCGAGATCGGCGCCCCCGAGCGCAAGCGCGTGCTGAACGAGGCGCGCGTCATCGGCAACCTGAACAGCCCGCACATCGTCACCCTGCACCGCGTGCATCCGCTCGACGACGGAGACGGCTGGATCTTCGAGATGGAGTATGTCGACGGGGGCTCGCTGCACGACCTGCTCGAGCGCGAGACGCGGCTCAAGCCCGAGCGCGCGCTGACGATCGCGCGCGGGGTGCTCTCCGCGCTGCAGGCCGCGCACCAGGCGGGCGTCGTGCACGGCGACATCAAGCCCGGCAACGTGCTCTTGAGCCAGGCGGGCGGCATCAAGCTGGCCGACTTCGGGCTGGCGCAGATCGTGGGCGACGCGAGCCTGAATCTGAGCATCGAGGCGCGCATGGTCGGCACGCCGCGCTTCATGGCGCCCGAAGTGGTCATGGGCGAGCCGCCGCGCATAGCGTCGGATCTGTGGAGCCTGGGCATCGTGCTGTACCGCATGCTCTGTGGCCGCCTGCCGTTTACCGGCCGCGACTTCCACGCCCTGTTCCTCGCCATCCAGAACACCGAGGCACCGCCGGTGGACGCCGACGTGTCGTCGGAGCTGAAGGCGCTCGTGGGACGGCTGCTGCTGAAGGAGCCGCTGCGCCGCCCGGAATCCGCCGCGGCGGTGCTGGAGCAGATGGACGTGGCCACGGGCGTCGCGGCGCCGGCCGTACGCGAGAAAGCCGCCGCCGAACCGGAGCCGGTGCAGCTGCTGTTCGGGCGGGACGAGGAGGCCGGGCAGCTGAGGGCGCTGCTCGAGCGCGCGGTCGGCGGGAAGGGCGCAACGGTCCTGATCCACGGGGAAGCGGGAATGGGCAAGACTGCGTTGCTGCGGCAGCTGCAGGCCACGGCCGGGCGGGAGCGCGTGCACTGGTTGGAAGCCGTCGTCACGCGCATGGAGGGCCTGACCCGTCCGGTGTTGCGCGCGGCGGCGCGGCATCTCTCGCCGGGCCACCTCGAGCGGGATATCGACGTACGCGTGACCGGGGAACGCTTCGGCAGCGCCGCGCCGTTGCTGCGCCGCATGCTCAGCGGTGGCCTCGACCTCCCCGTCGAGGGGCGCGACCAGATCGCATGGGCGTTGGAACAGCTCTTCCAAGGGCTGGCGCGCAGAGGACCGCTCGTCGTGGTGCTTGAAGATGCGCACTGTGCCGACGTCGAGGACTTGCGCCTGCTCGGTGAGCTGGCGCGCAACCTTGTGGACGAGCCGATTCTGCTCGCCATCGCCCACCGCACCGACAGCGCGACGTCCGGGCAGGACGCCCAGCGCGAGGTCGAGTTCCGCCGCTTCATGGCCATGCCCGAGGTCCAGCACATCGAGCTGCAGCCGCTAGCGCCGGAAGCCATCTATCAGCAGCTAAAACAGCGCGCGCACGGCGTGCGGCTGGAGGGCGCGTTGGCGCAGCGCGTCGTGCGCATCGCCGAGGGCAATCCGCTGCTGGCCGAAGAGCTCCTGCGCCACCTGATGGACGCCGGTGCCCTCGTCCAGGAGGGGTCGCTCCTGCGCGCCACCCCCGCCATGGACGAGACGCGCCTGCCGCGCCGCTTCCACGACCTGGCCGCCGCGCGGTTGGGTGACTTGCCCGAAGAGCAGCGCGCGCTGTTGGACGTTGCCGCCGTGGACGGCGTGGAGTTCGACGGCGAGGCCATCTCTGCGGCACTCGAGCGCCCCTTGCTCGACGTGCTGCGTGAGCTGCAACGGCTTTGTCGGGAACGCAACCTGGTGACGCCGCACGAGCACGGCTACCGCTTCACCAGCGCGATGCTGCAGGAGGTGATCTACGAGGAGATCGCGCCCGCGTTGCGCCGCGTGTTGCACCACAACCTCGCCAGACACCTGGAGGCGCGCGGGCCGGACGCGGGGATTGCCCCGGAGCGGCTGGGCCTGCACTGGGAGGGCGCGGGGAACGAGGACAAGGCGCGGCCGTACCTGATCCGTGCGGGGCTAGCCGCGTCCCTGCGACAAGAGGCGCACCGCGCCATCGATCTCTACAAGCGCGCCGGTCTTGCACCCGGGGCTTTGACCCCGGCCATCGCCGGCGAGCACGCCGACGCGCTCCTCGAGCTGGCCACGTCTTCTTATCGCGTGGGCCGGCACGACGACGCCGAGCGGGTCTACGCGGCCCTGCTCGCGGCCGCCGCGGAGGCCGATGACGACCGGCTGCGCTTTCGCAGCCTGGTGGCCCGTGCCCTCAAGAGATACGACACGCGCGGAGTCGAGGCGGTCGACGAAGACGTGCTCGAGCAGGCAAGCCGCGCGCTCCCCTCGTGCAGGGAGCGCGCGGAGGCGTGTTACCTGCTCGGTCTCATCGCAAAGTTCCGTGGGGAGCTTCAGACCGCCTCCCGCTGGCTCGAGACCGCCGACGAGATCTACCAGTCGCTCGGCATCGAGGCGCTCCACAGCGCGGCCTTGGACCAACTCGCGTCGGTGACCTTGCGCGCCGGACGCCTGGAGGAGGCGGAGCAGCTCTACGCCGAAGCGGCGCGCATCTCCGCGCACGTCGGGCGTCGGACCAACGCCGCCATCAGCGAGATCAACCGCGTGCGGACGGCGGTGGAGCGTGGCCGGCTCGACGGTGTCGAGCCCATCCTGTCGCGCGCCGTGAAGACCCTCGCGGTAGAAGGGGACAACAACCAGGCCCCCCACGGCTGCGCGCATCTGTCCGAGCTGCGCTATGCGCTGGGCGACCTGGCCGGCGCCGAGCAGGCGGTGAGGGAAGGTGTTGAGATGCTCGGCACGACGGACTTCCTTCCCGCCATCATCGCCGTTCGGGTGCAAGAGGCCTCGCTCGCTGTCGCGCGGGGCTCCATGGACTCCGCGCGGACGGCGCTGGCTGCCGCACGCGATGCCGCGCAGAAAGCAAATGACACGTCGCACCTCGCAATCGCCGCGGGCATCGAGACACAGATCCGCTGTCTCATGGGCGACGTCGACGGGGCCAAGGACTCTGCGGGGAAGGCCGCCGGGCTCGGTGCCCGCATGCAGGAGGCGAGGGCGCGCCTGAAGGTCGCTGTGCTGCTCACGGAGGCGGCGTTCTACGGGCTTGGGGAAGCGTCACTGGTCGGTGCCGAGCGCCAACTGCTGAGCGGCTCCATCTTCGATGACGCCCGCGAGGCCGTGGTGCGCGCATTGATGCGCAGCGGGCGCGCCTTCGCGGCCGCGGACGGGAACGCGGCGGCTCTCGACGAGGGGGCGCAGATGCTCGATGACGCGGTGGGCGCGAACCGGCGGGCGGTGCTGCGCACAACGGCCTCCTGGATGAGGGCGGAGGCCCGCTTCCGGTCCCAACAGCCCGACGAAGCGCGCCGCATCGCCGGACTGGCGCTTGGCGCGGCCCGTAGTCTGGGTCACGTCTGGTTGCAGGCCGGCGTCTTGCGTACGCTCCGCCGCTTCACGGGTGAGAGGATCTACGACGAGCAGCGTAACGCCCTGCTCCGCCCGGTCGCCGAGGGGTTGAAGTCCCACGAGGATCGGGTGCGTCTGATGACCGCCTGGACCGCTCGCTGACACAAGGCTATCCGCCCTCCGCCGTGAGCTGCTAGCCGCTCGTTTGATCCAGGTCCTGGCCCGCGTAGTAGCCGGTGTCGACGTTGAGCATCGTCTTGGCGGCGTACGTGATCTGGCCCGTGTGGTAGCTGAAATGCTCGATCACGTGCACGAGGATCGAGGTGCCGGTCTCCTCGAAGCCCTGCACCCGGTGTGTCGCCAGTAGCGCCGCGGGCTCCAGCCGGCGCACGACCACCGCGGCTGCGCGCACGGTGCCGCCGATGCGCTCCACGAGCTCCGCCGTGGGGAGCGGCCCGTGCTCGCTGAACTCCTCGGCGCGCCGGCGCGTGTCGAGGGCGGCTCCGAGCCCCGCAACGACGTATTGCCGCAGGTTGCCCGCCAGGTGCAGGACGAGGTTTCCGACGCTGACCGTGTTCTCGTTCGGCCGGCTCCAGACCTGCTCCACATCGAGCAGGTCCAGGCACTTCAGGATGCGCGTGAGCGACTCCTGCACGACGCGACGCTCGAACTCCCCCGCGAGCGCGTCCGTCAGGCGCCGTGCATCGTCCATGAGGCAGAGCCTACAGGCTCGCAGCTGGAACGGGCCGGAGGCGGGAATCCGCGCCGGCAGGCCCAGCGCCGTGTAGGATTCCGGGTTGTAGAGCGCCCGGATAGGCCGGGTCGTGAGGGCGATATCTATGGCAACGGAGATCACGGTTGGCATTGCAGGGGCCGCCGGAGATGGCCTGGACCGGACGGGGGACACTTTGGCCCGCACCGCCGGCCGGCTGGGGCTGCACGTCTTCACCTACAACAGCTACCAGTCGTTGATCCGCGGCGGCCACACCTGGCTCAAGCTGCGCATCTCCGAGGACAAGGTCGATAACCACGGCGACCGCCTGAACGTCCTCATCGCGCTGAACCAGGACAGCATCGAGCGCCACGCGCCCGAGGTGGAGCCCGGCGGATCGATCATCTTCAACAGCGCCAAGCTCAGCTGCGACTCCTCGCTCGTGCGCGAGGGGGTCACGCTGCTGCCGCTGCCCATTCCCGAGCTGACCAAGGACATGGGCCGGCTGCTGCCCGTGATGCAGAACACGGTCACCCTGGGCGCGCTGCTGCACCTGATCGGCTTCGACGTCGAGATTACGAAGGCGCTATTGTCCGACACCTTCCGCCACAAGGGCCCGCAGATCATCGAGCAGAACACCAACGTGCTCGGCGCCGGCCACGAATACGCCGCCGGCCAGGCGCAGCCGCTCAAGGGCCTCGATTGGAACTTCACGCACAAGCGCCGCCCGCTGGTCAACGGCAACCAGATGATCGCGCTGGGTGCGGTGGCGGCGGGCTGCAAGTTGTTTTCGGCCTACCCGATGAGCCCGGCCACTTCGATCCTGCACTGGCTCGCAGCGCACAGCGAGAAGGTGGGCATGCTGGTCAAGCAGGCCGAGGACGAGCTGGCGGTGGTCAACATCGCCATCGGCGCCGGTCACGCCGGCGTGCGGGCCATGTGCGCCACGTCGGGCGGCGGCTTCGCGCTGATGACCGAGGCGATCGGCATGGCAGCCATGCTCGAGACGCCGGTAGTGATCGTGAACGTGATGCGCGGCGGACCGTCGACCGGCCTGCCGACGAAGACCGAGCAGGGCGACCTGAACCAGGCCTTCGGCGCTTCGCAGGGCGACTACCCGCGCATGATCGTCGCGCCGCAGAACGCGCTGGACTGCTACAACACCACCGTCGAGGCCTTCAACATCGCCGAGAAGTATCAGCTGCCGGTGATCGTGCTCAGCGACCTGCTGCTCGCGGAGCACCGCTCGACGATCGACCCGGAGGCGATCTCGGCCGACGTGCCGATCGACCGCGGCGAGTGGGCCACGGAGCTGACACCCCAAAACTCCCAGCAGGGGCGCTTCAGGCGCTATGCGTTGACCGACTCCGGCGTCTCGCCGCGCGCGCGGCCCGGTGCGCCGGGCCTGATGCACGTGTCGGGCACCGACGACCACGACGAGACCGGCGTGCTGATCAGCGACGAGCACACGAACACCGCCATTCGGCGCAAGATGCACGAGAAGCGCATGAAGAAGATGGACGCGGTGCTGAGGGACCTCCCCGCCCCCGAGCTGGAGGGGCCGGCGGACGCCGAGGTGACGCTGGTCGGCTGGGGCTCCACCTGGAGCGTGCTCCAGGAGGCGGCCGCGAAGCTGACGGCGGACGGCCTGAAGACGAACCAGCTGCAGTTCAAGTACCTCTACCCGTTCCACACGAAGGAGGCGCAGCAGATCCTGGGCGCCTGCAAACGCGCAATCGTCGTGGAGAACAACTACACGGGGCAGTTCGAGCGCCACCTGCGCGCCGAGTCGGGCGTCACCATCGCCGACCACATCCGGCGCTACGACGGCGAGCCGATCGAGCCCACGTGGCTGGTCGAGCGCGTCCGTGCGGTGGTCGCGGGCGAACCGGAAGACCTGCAGGTCACGGAAGCGGAAGCCCGCGAGATGGGTTACCACTACGTCCGGCTGTATCAAAAGGACAAGACCCGGCCGGGCAAGGTCGAGCGGCTTGAAGGCGGCGAGTGGGGCGAGCCGGTGTGGAACGTCGAGATCATCGGCCGCGCCGAGCTCGAGCCGCAGGGCAACCTGGTCATCGGGCGGGACACGGGATCGATCCTCGCGTGGCAGCCGCGCGAAGCGGGCATCGAGGCCGCGCAGTAGGGGGAGCATGATGAAACAGGAACTCACCGTCAAGAGCCTCGACGGCCCGGTCCATCCGGACTGGTGTCCCGGCTGCGGCGACTTCGGCGTGCTGAAGTCGCTCAAGGAAGCGCTCGTGCAGCTGGAGATCCGCTCGCACGAGGTGATGATCGTGTCCGGCATCGGCTGCTCCTCGAACCTGCCCGGCTTCATCCGCACGTACGGCGTGCACAGCCTGCACGGGCGCTCGCTGCCCGTGGCGACGGGCATCGCGCTGGCCAACCACGCGTTGCATGTGATCGCGGTCGGTGGCGACGGGGACGGCTTCGGCATCGGGTCGGGGCACTTCCTGCACACCATGCGCCGCAACCTGAACCTGACCTACATCGTCATGGACAACGAGATCTACGGCCTGACCACGGGCCAGGCCTCGCCCACGTCGCAGGAAGGCCACAAGACCAAGAGCACGCCGCGCGGCAACGTCGAGAAGCCCCTCCAGCCGCTGGCGCTCGCGCTGACGATGGGCGCTACGTACGTCGCGCGCGGCTTCAGCGCCGAGCCGAAGGACCTGACCAAGCTGATCGCGGACGCCATCGCCCACCGCGGCTTCAGCCTGATCGACGTCTTCAGCCCGTGCGTCACCTTCAACAAGCTGAACACATACGCCTGGTTCAAGGAGCGCGTCTACAAGCTCGAGGAGGAGGGCCACGACACGGGCGACATGGACGCGGCGCTCCAAAAGTCGTTCGAGTTCGGCGACAAGATCCCGATCGGGCTCTTGTACCGTGAAGAGCGGCCCATCTACGACGACAGCGAGCCGATCCTGCAGCAGGGGCCGCTGGTCGACCAGCCGCTCGGCATCGACAAAGAGACCTTCGATGCCATCCTCGCGGAGACGATGTAGGCAAGCTGCGGCTGTCGGCTACTTGGCGGCGAACAGGTAGGCGAACCAACCTTCGCAGGCTTCGCCGCGCCGCGTAGATGCCCACTCGCCGTTGCCTTCGCCGTCCTCGTCCGTGCCTTCCCAGTAGACGACGACGTCCTTGAAGCCGGCCTCCTTGAGGACCTCCTGCAGCTCGGGCAGGGTCCACAAGCGCCACTCGTACGTGAAGGCCTCATTCAGGGCCGATCCGTCCGGGAAGCGGAAGTGGATGTGCTGGATCACGTCCCCGGTGATCGGGTTGTACAGATTCGTGTCCCAGACGTAGGTGAAGCCGTCGATCTCGCGGTCCTCGTCGTCCTCCACGAAAGCGTCGCTGCCGCCGTAGGCGTCCAGCATGAACAGGCCGTCGTCCTTGAGCGCGTCGTACGCGCGCTTGTAGTACTGCTTGAGCTTGCGGCGCGTCTTGAAGATGAAGTGGCTGAAGTTGAGCGCCAGCACGGAGTCCACCTTGGGCGTCTTCGCCTTCAGCACGTCCTCGTGCAGGAGCTTGATGCGCTTGCGATCCGCCGGCGCCAGGCGCTTCCGGATGCGCTGCTCCCCGATCGCCAGCACCTCTTCGTCCAGGTCGATGCCCACCGCGGTGTTGCCGGGGCGGTACTTGACCCACTCGATGGACATGATGGCCGTGCCGCAGAAGTCCTCGCGGATGCTCTTCGGCAACCGGCCGCGGATGTCCTTCCAGGCCTGATCCAGAAGCTCGCAGTCCGCCAGCGGCTCCTGAACCGCCAGCTCGTACAGCTCGTGGCGATCGGCCGCGGCGGCGCTGCGCCCCCGCTTGCGGTCCTTTTTCTTGCGCTTCTTACGGGTCTTTCCGCGTCTGCCCATGAGCGGAACAGTTTAGCGCGGTGCCGAAGAACCCGGGCGGCCGTGGGCAACGTCTCAGCGGAGCTTGAACGTTCCGGAACCGCGCAGGGTTCCGTTCGCGGCGGACTATCCGCGGGGGCTAGCGCTCGTCGTGGGCCGCGGGACGCCGAGGCGGGTCAGCGCGCCCCGCAGTGCGAGGCGCTCGAAAACGTCGATCGTGCCCGACACCCCCTCCAGGCTCACGTGCAAGGTCGTTCCGGTCTGAAGGACGCCACCCACCGGGTTGGCGATGAAGGCCGTTCACCCAACCTCCACGTCGAAGTCTTGAATGAAGCTGCGTTGGAC
>JAPUHK010000058.1 GCA_027297745.1 Planctomycetota bacterium
AGACCGCGACGCTGATCGTGCTCTGCAGCTCGGCTTCTTCGAGCGCGGCGTAGAGCTTGTGCGGCTTGACCAGCTTGCCGGTGAGCAGGCCCATGGTGCGCGCCTTCTGCACTACTTCCTGGAGCTCGTCCCGCGTGGGTCGCAGCGGCGCCAGCGTCGCCGCCAGTTGCGGCAACACGACGTCGCGCGCGAAATGGCGCGTACGACTCACCAAGTAGTAGAGCGTCATCACCAATCCCACGCCGAACAGTACCGCGGTCGCACTCAGGACCGTGCCGGCGATGCCGTCCGGGCGCGCGGCGTCCATGCCGCCCGCTGCAAGGAGGCAGACGAACAGGAACAGGGTCATGTAGCCGATCTTGCGCGCCAGCGGCGTCACGTGCCGGGCGTGCTCCTGACGCTGTACCGCCATCTCGATCACGGAGAAGGGCTCGCGCAGAAGTTGCGCCCGCTCTTCGGCCGACAGCGCGCCCGCCTTCACGCGCTGCTCCAGCGCCAGGCGCTCCGCCTCCACCTCGCGCAGCCGCGGGTGAGTCTCACGCAGGATCGACTCCAGGTCCCCGAGCTCGTCCTCACTGACCGCCGCGTAGCGCTCGATCTCGGTCTCGGAAGGAGTTCCGCACTGCTCGCACGTCATCTCGTGTCCGAGCAGCTTGCCCTGGCCGAACGAGATGTAGTAGACGTGCGAGGCCTCGCCGACACGCCTCAGCTCGAAGACCCTCAGCCCGCGGCACATGGGGCAGAAGTCGGCCACGCGGCCGAGCTTCTTCCTTTTGATCTTCGTGCCCCAGACGACGAACATGCGTCCACTCTATCGCCCTGCCGCGCATCGGTTCTTAGCGCTGGAGGCCCGGGACTCAGGCCAGCGCTTCCGAGCGCTTCGGGAACAGGCCGAACAGCCCCCCGGTGTGCAGGAAGACGACCTCTTCGTCCTCCGTGAAGCGGCCGTCGCGGATCGCCTGGCGCAGGCCCATCATGGCCTTCAGCGTGTATACCGGGTCGAGCACGATGCCTTCCGTCTCGGCCACTTCACGCAGCAGCGCCCACTCCTCCGGCCGGTTCAGAGCGTAGCCGAGCCCTTCGAAGCCGCCCAGGAGCTCCACCGATTCGCGCGCCGGCGGCACCCCCTCGAGCTCGGGCCAGCGCCCCCGCGCGCGCTCCAGGATGGCGTCGATCTTGTCGTAGAAAAACTGCGGGGTGTCGCAGACGCAGACGCCGACTATCGGCGTCTCCAGCCCGTGCAGCGCGCTGCCGGCGGCCAGGCCCGCGGTCGTGCCGCCGGACCCGACCGCGTGGAACAGCGCGCTGAAGCTGCGCTCCTTCAGCTCCTCGCAGGCGTTGAGGTAGCCCCACATGCCGACCTCGTTGCTGGCGCCCTCGGGAATCCAGTAACCCTCATCGCTGGGCCCCAGCTCGCGATACTCGTCCCGTGTCACGAAGCGCACCTCGGCGCCGGCCAGCACGGCCAGCAGGTGGTTCCCGTCCGGCGCGGGATCGTCCTCGTCCGTGCGCAGGTACACGACGCACTTGAGCCCGAGGCGCGCGCACGCGATGGCCGTGGCGCGGCAGTGGTTGGACTGCAGGCCGCCGCACGTGAGCACCTTCTGCGCGTTCTGCGCGAGCGCCTCGCCCAGGCAGAACTCGAGCTTGCGCACTTTGTTGCCCGACAGCTCCACGCCGGTCAGCTCGTCGCGCTTCATCCAGATGCGCGGGCCGCCCCAGCGGTTGCTCAGCCGGTCGAGGGGATACAGGGGCGTGGGGAGCCGTGCGAGCTCGACGCGGGGCGGCGGCTTCAAACCGCGCTCTCCAGGTCCTGCAGGGTCTCGTCGCCCGTCGCGAGATCCTTGACCTTGACCTTGCCCTGCTCGATCTCCTCTTTGCCGAGCAGGAAGGCGCGCCGCGCACCGGCGGCGTCCGCCGTCTTGAGTGCCTTGCCGACCTTCATCGGGCGGTAGGGGGCTTCGGTCTTCAGACCCGCGTCGCGCAGGCTGCGCACCAACCGCCGCGCGGGGCCGACCGCTTCGTCTCCGATGGGCACCACGTACGCATCCAGGCGCGGCGGCGTGTCCGGCAGGAGGCCGCGATCCTTCAACAGCTCGGAGAGCACGACGTCCCCCATGCCGAAACCCAACGCGGGCAGGTCCGGTCCGCCGAGCTTTTGGATCAGGTGGTCGTAGCGCCCGCCGCCGGCGATCGCGCGCAACTTGCCCTTGCGGTCCCAAATCTCGAAGACGATGCCCGAGTAGTAGGCCAGCCCGCGCACGATGCGGCGGTCCAGTTGCGCAAACGAGACGCAGCCGAGATCCTCGCAGGCCGCGAAGAACTCCTCGAGCTCTCCTTCGGGCGCCCCGGGCTCGTCCAGCCAGCCGCGCAGCTGTGCGATCTCGTCTTTCTTGTGCGCCAGGAAGGTCAGGTCTCCCTCGGCGATGTCTTTGTCGTCGAGTTTGTGCTTGTCGATGGCGACGAGCAGCGTCGGCACGTCATCGCCGTCGAAGCCCAGGTCGCTCAGCTTCCGCTCGACGAGCGCGCGGTGGTTGACGCGCACGACGAAGTCCTGCTCCGTGAGGCCCAGCCGCCGCAAGGCTTCGACCGCCACCCAGACGATCTCCGCATCGGCCGCGGGCTCACGCGCGCCCATGATGTCCACGTTCCACTGGATGTGCTCGCGCAAGCGGCCGCGCTGCTGCCGTTCGTAGCGGAACAGCTGCGGCACCGCGTACCACTTGATGGGTCGCGGCAGGGCGGCCGCCTTCTCGCCGGCCATGCGGGCCAGCGTCGGGGTCATCTCCGGGCGCAACGCGACGTCACGTCCGCCCTTGTCGCAAAACGCGTACAGCTCGGCCACGATCGCGTCGCCCGATTTGACCTTGTAGAGCTCGAGCGGCTCGAGCGGCGGCCCGTCCATCTCCTGGAAGCCGGCACGACGAGCTGTGTCGTGCCACACGCCCTCGATGTAGCGGCGCAGCGCCATCTCCTCCGGATAGAAATCCCGGAAGCCCCGTAGCGCCTGCCACTTCATCCTCGGGATCGTATCAGGGGACCCTGTCTGCTCATCCCGCCGCCCGGAGCCCTGCTCAGTCAGCGGGTGCCATAACCCTGCGAAGCTCCTCGACCCTCGCGAGCACCTGCAGCGCCTCGCTGTCGCGCGGAACGCCGGGGTTTTCGCGCAGGAAGAGTGCCAACGCTTCGGGCACGCCTTCGACGCGTCCGAAGAACGGGTCGGCACGCAGCGCGCGCCGGAAGCGCACGCTCGCCAAGCGCTCGTCTCTGCGCTGCAACGCATCGAGTCCCTCGACGAACAGCGAGTGGGCTTCCAGCCGCGCGGCTCCCGCGAGGTCGCCCAGCCCGCGTGCCGCCTCAGCCGCCCGCTTGAACAGCGCCGCGTCGGGCTCGACCTCGAGCAGCACCGCCGTCAGCACCTGCGCCTCCGCGTACTCGGGACGAGTGCGCGCCTGCAGGTCACGGGTCCAGCCCGCCTTGGCCGCCTGCACGCGCCGGGCGTAGTCGATCGGACTTTCGCCCGGGCGTGCCTGCACGCGCGGCCGCGAAGTCTCGAGCTCCTGCTTGATCCTTTCCGCTGCGTCCAAGGCGACGTCGATGCGGTGCAGCACAACATGCCGCGGAACGTGCGGCACCGCAAGGAGCAGGCGCCGGTCGCGTTCCGCTCCGGCGATCTTCTTGTTGCGGCTGAGCTCCAGCGTCAGGTCGATCTTTTCCAGGGAGATCGCGGGCTGTTTCGAGCGGTAACCGACGACTGTGGCAAGGCGAGTCTGATCGCGCGCGGCTGCCGTTTCCAGCATGGTGATGGCCACGTCGTACTGGCCCCGCAACCGTCGCAGCCGTGCGAACACGAGGTAGGGGAGGGGATCGCGCGCGTTCGCGTCCAGTGCGCGGCGCAGATACGACACCGCGGCCAGTGGATCGTCTTCCATGCGCAACTCAGCGATACGCACGAGGCTTGCCACGTGGTGCGGGTCGTGCTTCTCGAGAATCTGCTCGAAGCCGGCCACGTCTTCGCGGTCGCGCATCTCTGCGAGGTGGAAGTGCGACCACCCGTCGTGCGGCCGTTGCAGCAACAAACTCTCGAGATCCCCTGCGTGTCCGCGCTCCTCCAGCGCGTCCGCGTAGCCCGGCTCCAGCTCCAGGCAGCGATCAAGCGCTGCGCGCCATTCCGTCCCGCGCGCCTGCCGGGCCTCCAGTGCACTTGCAAATTGGCGGTCCGCGCGCCAATGGCTCCAGGCCGGCACGACGAACAGCGAGAACGCAAGCAGCGCCGGATAGACCGAAAGGAAGGCTGGCGCGGTCAGCACACGGGTGCGCCGGCGCCGCGCCGTCATTTGCAGGGAAAGGAACGCCAGCGCCAGCAGCGACGGATCTTGTAACGGGAGGTCGACCATGGAGGCGGTGGCGAAGGCCAGCAGGGACGCCGCGGCCGGGCGGGAGCGCCGGGCCGCGCGCGCGGCAACGATCAACAGCAGCAAGTGAGCGGCGAGACCGAGCGCCCCGCCGTCCGCCCACGACTGCAAATAGTCGTTGTGCACCGCCTGCACGCGCCGGGCGTCCTCGATGCTGTGCTCTTCCAGCGGCCGGATGGGGGGGTACTCACGCGCGAACCCGCCCGCGCCGTGCCCGAGCGCCGGTTTCTCCACGCCGAGTTTCAGCGCGGCCTCGTACCAGTGCAGGCGCACCTTCACCGTGTTGCGCTCGCCGAACGCGACGCCCACGACGAGCACCACCAGCACCACGCTTCCGAGCAGCGGCAGACGCAGGCGGGGCCAGTTCCAACCGAAATACAACGCCAGCGCGGCAGCCGCCGCGATCGCACCGGTGCGGCTTTGCGTGGCGACCAGCGCCAGCAATCCGAGC
>JAPUHK010000059.1 GCA_027297745.1 Planctomycetota bacterium
GCGGGCGTCGATTCATCACAACGCTCCACCAGCGGGCTTCCGGGCCCGTCCAGGCTGGGATCGCGCGATCTCCTTGCACCAGCGGCGTTTCGGGCAAAATAGGGGCCCCTGTCGGGGGCCTCCCACGGAGGTGGCATGGGGTTTGACCTACCCTCCTCGAACCGCCGTGCCCCGCCGGGAGGGTGAGCTTCCCGAACGCGGGAGCCGAATGCTGCTAGGGGGCGCCCTCGAGAGGAGCCCGAAAGGACCCATGGACCATCTCGCCACGCTCGAAAGCCAGAGCATCTACATCCTTCGGGAGGCCTACAAGAAGTTCAAGAACCTGGCCATGCTCTGGTCCATCGGCAAGGACTCCACGGTCCTCGTGTGGTTGGCCCGCAAGGCCTTCTTCGGCCAGTGTCCCCTGCCCCTGGTGCACGTCGACACCTCCTACAAGATCCCGGAGATGATCGAGTACCGCGACCGCGTGGCGAAAGAGTGGGGGCTCAAGCTGGTCGTCGGCCAGAACCGGCAGGCGCTCAAAGACGGCATGAACCACACGCTGGGCCGCATCACCTGCTGCGAGTCGCTGAAGACGCGCGGCCTGCAGATGGTCATGGAGGAGAAGGGCTATACGGCCTTGATCCTCGGCATCCGGCGCGACGAAGAGGGGACGCGCGCCAAGGAACGCTTCTTCTCACCCCGCGACAAGAACTTCGAGTGGGACTTCCGCGACCAGCCGCCCGAGCTGTGGGACCAGTTCAAGACCTCGTTCGAGTCGGGCACGCACGTGCGCGTCCATCCGCTGCTCGAGTGGACGGAGGTCAACGTGTGGGAGTACATCCAGCGCGAGAACATCCCCATCATCCCGCTCTACTTCTCCCGCGAGGGAAAGCGCTACCGCAGCCTGGGCTGCGCGCCCTGCACCGGGGCGATCGAATCGCAGGCGAGCACGGTGGCGGAGATCATCGAGGAGCTGAAGAGCGTGAAGACCTCCGAGCGCGCCGGGCGCGCCCAGGACCAGGAAGAAACCTACGCCATGCAGAAACTGCGGGCCCGGGGGTACATGTAGAGATGAGCGGCAACGGACAGCGCCGGGTGCGTGTCGCCATCGTCGGACACGTCGACCACGGGAAGTCCACGATGGTCGGGCGGCTCTTGCACGAGACGGACAGCCTCCCCGAGGGGCGCCTCGCTTCCGTGGAGCGCGTGTGCCGGCAGCAGGGCAAGGACTTCGAGTACGCCTTCCTGCTGGACGCGCTCGAGGAAGAGCGCGACCAGGGTGTGACGATCGACACCGCGCAGGTGTGGCTCAAGCTGCCCGGGCGCGAGACGATCCTGTTCGACGCGCCGGGCCACAAGGAGTTCGTCAAGAACATGGTCGTCGGCGCGGCCTCCGCGGACGCGGCGCTGATCATGATCGACGCCGCCGAGGGCGTGCAGGAACAAACGCGGCGCCACGGGCACCTGCTGAAGTTCCTGGGCATTCAGCAGGTGGTCGTGATCGTCAACAAGATGGACCTGTGCGACTGGTCCTTCGAGCGCTTCCAGGAGATCGAGCGCGAGTACGCCGAGTTCCTGGGGCGTCTGGGAGTGGAGGCCAAGGCGTACATCCCCATCTCGGCGCGCGAGGGCGACAACGTCACGCGCAAGAGCACGAACATGCTCTGGTACCGGGGGCTCACGGTCGCGGCCGCCATCGGGCGGTTGGAGATCCCCGCGGGCGGGGCTTCGCGGCCCCTGCGCATGTGCGTGCAGGACATCTACAAGTTCGACGAGCGGCGCATCCTGGCCGGGCGCGTCGAAAGCGGGCGCATCGCGGTCGGGGACACCGTGCTGTTCAGCCCGTCGAACAAGACCGCCGTCGTGTCCGGCATCGAGCGCTGGAGCGTCGAGCAAGAGCGCCCCTACGCGGAGGCCGGTGAGTCGATCGGCTTCACGCTCGAGGAGCAGATCTTCGTGGAGCGCGGCGAGATCGTCTCGCACGAGGAACGCGCGCCGCTGGAGACCGACGTCTTCAAGGCAAAGATCTTCTGGATGGGCAAAGAGCCGCTGCAGAAAGGCCGGACCTACACGCTGAAGCTGCTCACGCAGGAGGTGTCCTGCGAGGTGGACCAATTCGAGCGCGTGCTGGACGCCGCCACCATGCAAACACTCGGCGAAGGCATCGAGGAGGTGCCGCGCAACGAGATCGGCGAGGTCGTGCTGCGCACCGAGCGCCCCATCGCGCTGGATTCCTACGCGGAGAGCCCCAGCAGCGGTCGCTTCGTGCTCGTCGACGGCTACGACGTCTGCGGCGGCGGCACGGTCGCGAAGCTGCAGTACCCGGACCAGCGTCCCGCGCTGAATCCGGTCGTGCAGAGCAAGAACATCACTTGGGAGGCCGGGCTGATCCGCGCCGAAGACCGCAGACAAAAGCACGGCCACAAGGGCGCCGTGGTCTGGTTCACCGGGCTCTCGGGCGCCGGCAAGTCGACCGTCTCACAGCGGGTCGAGAAGGTGCTGTTCGACGCCGGCGTGCTTACCTACCGGCTGGACGGCGACAACGTGCGCCAGGGCCTCAACGCGGACCTCGGCTTCGCGCCCGACGATCGTGCGGAGAACATCCGCCGCATCGCGGAGGTGGCCAACCTGTTCGCCGATGCGGGCCACGTCGTGCTGACGTCTTTCATCTCGCCCTACCGCAGCGACCGGCGGCGCGCCCGCGAGATCGCACGCACCGGCCGCTTCTTCGAGGTCTTCGTGGACTGCCCCGTGGAGGTCTGCGAGGAGCGCGACCCGAAGGGGCTGTACCGGAAGGCGCGCGCCGGCGAGATCAAGAACTTCACGGGCATCTCCGCGCCCTACGAGAAGCCCGAGGCGCCCGAGATCTACGTCAACACCGAGTCCATCTCTCCGGACGAGGCGGTGGCGGTGGTCGTGGAGCGGCTGTGCGACTTCGGCATCTTGCCGGAGAGCGTACGCCTCGGCCGCGATGAAGCCCCGGCCGGCTAAGCGATTTCTCGACCGGACGCTCTCTCCCGGCTAGGCGTCCGTGCTCTTGCGGGCGAACACGACCGTCCCTTGGAGGAAAAGGTAGAGGAAGGCCCGCACCGGCGGCAGAAAACGCGCCAGGCGGACGAGCCAGCGCACGGGAAGCGGTTTCGTTTTCAGGTCCATCATGTCGAAGCGGTCCCGCCCCGCCATGGAGAGCCTCTTCAATGCGCGCCTCAAGCCGAAAAATGTGAACCAGTTGACCGCGGGCCAGGGCGTGTGGTTCGCGAGCTCCGGACGTGTGGTCTTGGCCAACGCGACCATGCGCCGTTTCAGGAAGCCGGGCCACCAGCTGTAGAGAGGGAGCCGGAACTCGCTCTGCCGGGGACTGATCGCGTTGGACGTCGTCACGAGCAGGAGGCCCCCCGGACGGAGGACGCGGCTCATCTCCTGCAGGCACTCGTACCAGTGCGGAACGTGCTCCAGCAACTCGACGGCGAGACAAACGTCGAAGCTCCCATCCGCGAACGGGATCTGGCCGGCGGTCGCTCTCACCCAGGAGATCGGGGCCGATTCCGCGTCCGCCCGCTCCCGTCCGGCCGCGAGGAGCTCGAGGTCCAGGTCGAATCCCGTCACTCGGTGACCGTCCCGGGCCCACAGGCGCGCTTGCACTCCCATGCCGCATCCCACATCCAGGACGGAGAGGTCCCGGCTCCCCTCGGAGAGGCTCATCTGCTGCTCGCACTTGTCCTTGAGGCTGCGAAACCGCTCCACGGCCCCGGAATCGTCCATCTTGGCGATTGTGTTCTCGAGGAACGTGCGGTGCGTGGCCGCCTCGGGTCGCTCTTCGCCGGTGCGGTTCATGGCCTCCTCTCCAATGGAATCGGTCGGCGGGCGTCTCAAGAGAAGTGTCGCACGAGGCGGGGGCCGATTCTTCTCGTGACGACGAGGGGGGGCCGGCGCCCGCCCGAGGCGCCCGAGATCTACGTCAACACCGAGTCCATCTCTCCGGACGAGGCGGTGGCGGTGGTTGTGGAGCGGCTGTGCGACTTCGGCATCTTGCCGGAGAGCGTACGCCTCGGCCGCGAAGAAGCCCCCGTAGGCTAGGCCTGCTTGACGGCCTGCCCCGGCGCCGCAAAGCAGCTGCGTGATCCGCCGGCGGCTAGTCGGAATCCTTCGCCGCGGCCTCTTCGCTGTCCTTCGCCGCCTTCTTCATGCGAGGCGAACGCGAGATCGCGGTCTCCCAATCGATGCGGATCAGGTCGTCTTCCACGCGCAAGCGGCGTCCCTGCTTGTTCTCGAAGCGCGAGGCCCAGGCCGCCTGGCTGATCTTCCAGCGGACACGCACATCGTCCAGCGACTCCCCGGTCTTCGGGTCCTTGGTCTTCCGCGTGCGCTCGAAGGCCTCGAGCTGCTTGAGGAAGGCCACTTTGTTTTCCAGTTCCGCCTCCAACTCTTGCCTGCGCTTCTTGCGGCGCTTGAGCAGGGCGGGGTCGTCTCCCACGCGCGTCAGCTTGAGGATCTTGTTCAGCACGGCCTGGTCGTTGACGAGACCCTCCGGCCACTGCGGCTCCCCCGTGTCCGGATCCGTGGGGAAGCTCTGCACGAGCCGGTAGTAGGTCCAGAGCAGCGTGTCCTTGACCTGCACTTCCGTGTTCCAGGCGGCCAGGGTCGGCTTGACGCGCGCCGGGGGCAGCCAGTAGGGCACGAAGTGGTGGGCCCCGGCAAACCTCGCCAACACGATGCCTGCGCCCTCGCCTTGCTTGTACTTGCGATAGTCGTCGGGGGCGTCGATCGGCACCTCCCACCCGACGTCGAAGAAGCCTCCGTGCTGCTTCAGCGCGTCGACCAGCGTACCCCGCTTGGCCTCCAGGTAGATCTTTTGCTGCTCCACGCTGATGAAGCCCTGCAGCGTGCGCCACTCCATGGGCCAGTCGGTCGTGGAGCCGATGTTGAGCTCGATCTCGTCGCCGTCGCCGCCGAGGTCATGGTGCGCGAAGTAGCCCTTGTGGGTGTGCGCGCTCACCATCATCCCGATGTTCTTCTCGCGCCATAGCCAGCCGAGGCTGGAGCGCGAGCGCGGAGCCAGATGCTCGAACGGGTGGTGGCACATGATGACGTCGCCGCGGCGGTTGCCCCGATCCTCGATCCAGGCGCGCAGCCTGCGCAGTTGGTCCGGGAGCATCTCGCCGGTCAAGCCGCAGTTGTAGGGGACCGGGTAGCTGCGCCAGCCGTTGGGGATGAACTCGGGGCGCCGGCTGTATTGGCATGAGTCCATCAGAAACACGCGGGCGTCGTAGGCCTCGTTCCCGGGTTTCGTCACGTCGATCTGCTGCAGGATGTACGAGCGCCAGGGGCGCTCGCTGTCGATCTTCCAGGAGATGCGCTTCAGGAACCCCTTGGTCTCGAAGGGCGCCTTCCAGTCGTACGCCTCGGGCAGCTTGGAGGCGACCTCCGTCAGCGGCTTGTCCGGGTCCGGCTGCACGTGCAGCGCCTCCGCCAGCGCGGCCACGCCCGGGTCGTCCTGGAGCAAGATCGCGCTGACGTAGAGGCGGATGAAGCGGTCTTTGTGCAGCGGCTTGCCGCCGCCGTGACACGCGTTCTCCCACAGATCCTCGTGCCTGGGTTCGTAGTTCCCGAAGTAGAAGAAGTCGTGGTTGCCCGGCGCCATGAACCAGGGCTTGCCCGCCTGCTTCATCACGCTCAGGAATTGGTAGAACTCGTTCTCGCAGGCGAGATCGAGGGCATCGCCCAGGTGCAGGATGACGTCCGAGTCCGGCGCGCCGTTTCGCAGGACCCACTTCAACACGTCCGGCGAGAACAGGTCCAACTGCGGCGCGCGGATGGCGGTGGGGACGACCTCCTTGGTGGACAGGTCGCGCTCGGGCAGCGCCTTGGAGTACAGGTTGTGGAACTGGCAGTCGGCCACGAGCATGACTTCGCGCGTCCTGAGCCAATCGCCGGTGGTGGTGTCGACCGGCTCCCAGGCCGGCGTGAAGCGCGGCTCCAAGTCCGGCTGCACGCAGCTTCCGGTCAAGAGCAGGAGCGCGAGAAAGAAGGGGCGGTGGGTGCGCTTCACGGTTTCTTCACTCCCAACCGGCCGTCGTCCTTGGCCAGGTCGATGGTCAAGATGCCCAAGAGGAAATCGAGCGCCTCGCCCGGGCTCCAGCCCGCGTCGAGGTACACGCCCAGCCCGATGCCGGCCTCGATGTCGAAGGCGTGGATCTGGGCGTACCGGTTCTCGCGCAGGTTGTGGCCGCTCCAAAGCCACGTTCTGTCCTTGAAGTCCTCGCCCGTCTCGGGCACCTGCCATTCGTAGTCGAGCGGCGTCGAGTCAGCCCAGGTGAAGACGGCCGGCAGCAGGAAGAAGCTCGTCGTCGCGCTGCGGTAGGCGCCGGTGCCGTAGTTGAGCCCCACGATGCTCGTGGTCTTGATCAGCTCGGCCTGGTCGGCCATGAAGCGCGGGTCCGTCTTGTTGAAGTAAAAGGGCGCGCCGTACACCCAACCCAGCGCTGAGGCGTTGGGCTTGATGCCGACCATGAGGCCGGTGTCGATCAGCCCCAGCGCCTTGTAGCGGACGCCGATCACAGAGCCCGCCCCGACGCCCACGCGCCACTGGTCCAGGAAGTCCATGCCGCGGTCGCGCAAGTACACGCAGGAGCAGACGGCCAAGAGCCCAAGCAGCACTGCGGCCCGGGCGGCGGCGGAAGCGGTGCGAGCCACGGCGGCATGCTAGCCCTGCTCTCCGACCTTCCGGGTCCTACGCGAAGATCTCGCCGACCGCGAGCTCGAACCCCGGCAGCACGTCGCCGCCGTGCAACGTGTCCGTTGCCTCGAGCAATCGGGGCTCGCGGTCCGGCTCATGCACGTTCACGGTCCGCTTGCGGGGGTCGACGACCCAAACGGCTTGCGTGCCGGCCTCGAGCCACTCGGCGACCTTCTCACGCACATAGCCGGGCCGGTCATCGGGAGAGAGCACCTCGACCGCCAGGTCGGGGGCGCCGACCAGGAAGCCGACCCCGTGCACTTGCGCTAGGCGGTCGGCCCGCACGAATGCGACGTCGGGCGCTCGGACGGTATCCGGATCGCGCGCCAGAATGAAGCCGGTCTCGGCGGCGTACACACGACCGAGCCCGTGCGCCTCTACGTGATTGGCGATCGGCCTGGCGAGCTTGGTCGTGATCCAGCCGTGATCGCCTCCGGCGGGGATCATCATGCGCAACTCGCCCCGCAC
>JAPUHK010000006.1 GCA_027297745.1 Planctomycetota bacterium
TGGCTGAGGTGCTGGAGCACGACGAGTCGGTCGTCAAGTCACGCCTGTACGAGGCCTTGAAGGTGCTGCGGCGCGACTCTCTCAACGACCAGGCCTAGGGACTCAGCATCACCATCCAACCCATGTTGTCGTGCACCCCGCACTGATAGAAGAACTGCGCGGGGAGCGTGTTGTCGGGCGTGAAGGTGATCGTCCCCGACGTGATCTGGTCGTTTTGGACGCCCGTCGTGATACGCCCGGGAAAGCCAGCGCCGCCCACGGCGTCCGGCGTGAAGTAGACCGGGTGGCTGGGCGTGTTGACGATGAACATGTAGGTCTCGCCAATCGTCAGGTTGATCACGCCGCCCTGCACGCCGTCCACGACGAGGCCGACCGGGTCGCCCTGCCCGAAATACGGATGCGTCGCGTTCTTGGTCGCGATCGTGATCACGAACGGGTTGGGGCCGGCGGCCCCGGGGCCCCCGTTTCCGCCCCCGCCGCAACCGGCAAGACTGACGAGCATGGCAAGACATAGCGCGCCCACAGGTACGCTCAAACCCCTGATCTGCATAGCACTACTCCTCTCCCGGCTGGAGGATGCGATCTCGCCTGTATCCGCCGCCATACTACGGCCGCGGCCCCCCACGTGCTTGGATACGGCCTGCGCGTTTTGGGGCTTGGCGGGCTCGGCGCCGGCGACGGTCAGGGTCGTTGCCCCGTCTCGAACATGCCGTAGAATCCGGCCACTCCGTGCAAGCCCGAGACCCTGCCCTCCTGTCCCTAGCCGTCGCCGAAGCCCCCCACGCCGTCGGGCAGGACGAGATCCGTGCGCTGGCCTGCCGCTTCTTCGACAACGCGTACGACATCAGCGTGACCGGCTCCATCTTCGAGAGCACGGGCATCAAGCGGCGCACTTTCGTCCTGCCGCTGGATGGCTACAGCACCGCGCTCCCCTTCGCCGCGCGCAACCGGCACTACATCGAGAGCGCCGGTCGCATGCTGCGCGCTGCGGCCGCGCGGGCGGTCCCCGAAGAGGCACGTTCGAAGGTGACGCACGTCGTACTCATTTCGAGCACGGGGATCGCCACGCCCAGCCTGGACTGCAACGTGATCCAGGCGCTGGGAATCCGGGCGGATGCGCACCGCGTCCCCGTCTTCGGACTGGGGTGTGCCGGCGGCGTATCGGGCTTGCAGATCGCGCGCGACCTCGCACGCTCCGACCCGAACGCGCTCGTGCTGGTCTTGTGCGTCGAGCTCACGAGCCTGACGCTGATGGCGGGCGACCGCAGCCTGCGCAACTTCGTGGCCTGCGCCCTGTTCGGCGACGGCGCCGCGGCGGCGCTGGTCGGCAACAGCGATAACGGCCAGCCTCCGCTGGGAACGCTCGGGCAGGGTTTGAGCCGCCTGTTCCCGGACACGGAAGACCTGATGGGCTGGGACGTGCGGGAGGAGGGCTGGCGGGTGGTCTTCTCGCCGCGCATTCCCGGCGTCGTACGCGACAACCTGCAGGACCTCGTCGCGGACCTGCCGGGGTCGCGCGGCGCACGCCATTTCCTCCTGCATCCCGGCGGCCGCAGGATCCTCGAGGCCTACCGCGATGCGCTCGACCTGTCGGAGGAGCAGCTGGAACCGGCGACGACGGTGCTCGAAAGGCACGGCAACATGTCGGCGGTGACGGTCTTCTTCGTGCTCGACCACGTGCTGCGCTCCCCCGGCTTCGAGCCCGGACCCGGCCTGATGACCGCCTTCGGCCCCGGCTTCAGCGCACAGCTGCTGTCCGTCGAGCTGCAGGCGGGACAGCCCGCGCCGGCGTGAGAACGCTGACGCTGGTCGCGCTGGGGTACAGCGTGCTCTTGCGCAGCTTCGAGCTGGCGCTGTCGAAGCACAACGAGAGGCGACTGCTCGAAGAGGGCGCCCGCGTGGTGCCGAACGACGGGATGGGGCTCATCGCGCTCGTGCACGCCCTGTGGTTCGTCGCCCTGATCGTCGAGGAGCGGCGGGTCGGCCCCAGCTTCAGCGATGCGGGGCTGCAGATCGCGTTCGGTGCGCTGTTCGTGCTGGCGGAGGCGACGCGCTTCTGGTGCATGCTGACGCTCGGGCGACGCTGGAACGCGCGCGTGATCGTGCTCGACGGGGCGCCACGCATCCGCAAGGGGCCCTACCGCTTCCTGCCCCACCCGAACTACGTCTCCGCGGTCGTGATGCTGGTCGCGCTACCGCTGGCGCTCGGCCTGGTCTATACGCCGGCGCTGATCCTGGTGCCCAAGCTGTGGGCCGTACGGCACCGCATCCGCATCGAGGACGCCGCCCTCGACCAGGCGGCGCCCGGCTAGCGCAAAGTTACTTCCAGACGACGTCGCCGATCTTCTTCCCCGTGTTGTCGACGACCCTCCCGGTGCCGCGGGCGACCTTGCCGATTTCCTTCCCCGTGTTGTCGATCACCTTGCCGGTGCCGTCCGCCACCTTGCCGATCGTCTTGCCCGTCGGATCGATGACCTTCCTGCCGGCGGCGTCCATGACCTCACCGAGCTTGCTCCCGGTCTTGTCCATGGCCTTCTTCGTTCCGGCCCCGACCTTGCCGATCTCCTGCCCCGTCGCGTTGAGCACCTTGTCCGTCCCCTTGACGACGTGGCCTACGACCTTGCCGGTCCCGTCCACGACGTAGCGGATGCCCCCTTCCGGCTTCTCACTCCCGGTCCCCTTGCAGCCTGCAACGACGACAAAGAGAACAGCAACGATCCAGTACTTGCGCATGAACGCCCTCCTTTCGGCGAAGGGTAGCGCACCGGCCCACGCGGCTCAAGCAAAGACTCTACCGCTCGAGCCGCCTCAGGATCTCGTCCAACATCGTGGTCGCCTCGTCGATCTTGTCCTGCGCCAGCAACTCGCGCGCGCGCCGCAGGTCATTGGTCACGCTGACATCCTTGCCCGCGTCACCGTGCATCAGGAGGAGGGCGCGGTCCAGGACGGCTTCCGCCTCCTCGTATCGCGCCGCCTTCAAGTGACCCTGGAAAGGCTCCATGAGACGTCCGATC
>JAPUHK010000060.1 GCA_027297745.1 Planctomycetota bacterium
CCGGGCGCCGCAAGCATGGCTCGACGACCTGACGCCGCTCGGCACGGACGCAGACAAGAGCTACCTGGAGGTGGCGCCCTGGCTGGTGGTGGTGTTCCAGCTCACGAAGGACGCGCGTGGGGGGCATGTCTATTACGGCGCAGAGTCGACGGGCATCGCGGTCGGGATGTTCCTGGCGGCCGCGCACCACGCCGGCCTGGCCACGCTGACGCACACCCCGAGCCCCATGAAGTTCCTGGCACAGATCCTCGGCCGTGAGCCGCGCGAGCGCCCGTTCGTCCTGATCCCGGTTGGGTACCCCGCCGACGACTGCGAAGTGCCGCAGGCCGCCTTCGAGCGCCGCCCGCTCGAACGCACGCTGATCGTCGACCGCGGCGGCCAGGTGCGGCAAGCCTAGAATGGGGGCATGCGGAGGTGGTGGACCCGTGTGCTTTTCGGGCTATGCATCCTGGGAGTGGCCTCGTGGTTCGGAGACGCCTCCGCTCGCGGTCAGGACTGGGAAATCATCGAGGCTCCGCTGGTCATGCCGGTGGCCTCCACCGGCGAGAAGGACACGCAGAACGACAGGGACCCGCGCTACATCATCAATCTGACGAAGCACGGAGAGATCCTCTACAAGGGAAAGCAGTACTCACTCGCGGAGCTCGCGAACTTGCTGAACCGGCTCAAGCGGCTCTATGGCAAGTTCAAAGAGTTCGGGAAGCCGCCGAACTTGATCAAGGTCTCGGAGCTGTTCGTGCTGCTTCGCGTAGAGAAGGACGCACCCTGGCGCCATGTCCAGTGGCTGCTAGCCATCCTGGAGGAGCAGAAGTTCTACAAGCTGCAGTTCGGCGTGAAGTTGAAGGCCGACCGCGACTACTCGGCCGAGGAGGCCGCCCTGCTGGGAGCTGAGCGCACGGACACGCGCGCGCGGCCAGGCAGGCTCGAGGGCAAGGTGCTCTGCTTTCTTGGGTACCCGACCGCGCAAGCAAGGGCGACGCATCCCCGCGTCACGGTCGAAATCTCGGGCAAGGATTACAAGCGCGCGAAGCGGGGGCCTGAAGGCCTGGAGGAGCGGGTGTTTCCACCGCAGAAGGCCGTGTATTCAGTTGCCCGGCGAAAGACGGACAAGGTGCGCAAGCTCGGCGGTTGGATCCGGGACGAGTTGGCGAATCTTCCGGAGAAACAGAGTCGTCTTGACGTGGTCGGCAGAATCGAGGCGGAGGCCGATACGCCGTTCAAGTTCGTCGTCGCCGCCTTGAACCAGCTCAACGAGGCGCGTGTCCACCGAGTCGAGTTCGGGCGTGCTCAGGTGCCCGATGCCCTCCGCAAGCGCGCGTATCTGCCGTATCCCAAACTCCGCTAGCGGATCTTGTCGCCCCTACTCGCCTCTGCGTCCTGTGCCCTTCTGTGCGTCCTCTGCGCTTCCGAACACGGCGTCGATGCTCTTCAGGTCCAGGGCGTCGAAGAAGAGCAGCGCGCGCTTGCGGTCCGGCACGTTGGACTCGACGGTCACCAGCGTCCCTTTGCCGTGCGCGGCGATCTGGCAGCTGTGGCCCGTCTGCACCGTCAACAGCGCGAGCCAGCCGTCGCGCTCGATCAGGTCGAACTCCATGCCGGGCTTGCTTTCCATGAGCTTGCGCACGCGCGGATCCTTGAGCACTTCCAGCTGACGGCGCTGCGCGTCGACCAGACGCGGCATGTTCGTCATCTTGACGGTGACCTTGTCGCCGCGCTCGTCGGTGTAAGTGCAGCCGACCTGATTCCAGGTCACCGCGCTGCCGCCCGAGCCCCAATTGCCGCTCTTGGACTCCACGTCGCCCGCCTTCCAGCCTTCCGGCGCCTTGGGCAGCAAGGCCGACATACCCTTGCGCATGCCATCCTGGATGCGGCCGATGGCCTTCTGCAGCAGCTCGATCGCCTGCTGCGGCTTCTGCCCGCGCCAGGCCCGGAGCGCTTCCCCGATCAGATCCGCGACCGGGTCCGCGGGCTTCGGCGTAGGCGGCGCGTCCTGGGCGGGTGCGGGAAGCACGAACCAGGTGGTGAGCAGAACCAGCGCGAGGGCGATCGTGCGGGGCATGGGTTTCCTCCGGGTTGCATGTTCACACAGTAGGACGCCGTAGGGAACAGCGCCCTGAGAGGCGCGGGACCCGGGCTTCCCGTTGGGGCTCCGATCCTGCGGCGCGCTATGCGTAGATCTTCAAGAAGCGGCGCAGCAGCCCTTCCACGTCGGGCGCGGGGCGCAGCTGGTCGCCGATCTGCTCGAGATCCGAGTCGTGCGCCAGGTACTCCTCGCGGTAGATGCCGAGGCGCTTGCGGAAGTCCTCGGCGCTCATCTCGCTGTGGAACTGCGTTCCGTAGGCGGGCTTGTCCCTGACGCGGATGGTCTGGTTCGGGCACAGCTCGCTGCGCGCCAGCTCCACCATCGTCTCCGGGATCTGCGCAACGCGGTCGTGATGCCCCATGTGCGCGGGGAGGCGGTCCGGAAGGCCGAGGAAGAGGAGATCCTCGCGCCCCGCTTCGGTCAGCTCGATGTCGTGCGTGCCGATCTCCCCGCGTTGCCGGTCGTGGATCACCTTCCCGCCCAGCACCCGCGCCAGAAACTGGTGGCCCCAACATGAGCCGAAGAACGGACGGCTCTCGTCGATCCAGCGGCGGATGACACGCGTCAACGGTTCCGTGAAGGGGTAGTCCTCGACCGCGGAGTGTCTGCCGGCGCCGCCCAACAAGAGGACGCCGGCGTGGGCCACGTGGTCCCATTGGATGTCGGGGCGCTCCACGACGTTGATGCGCTCGAGGTCCGTTTCCGGGAGGCCGCAGCGTTCCGCGAAGCAGCGCACCTCCTGGCTCTCGGCAGTCGCGTCGTCGCGCACCTGGATCAGCAGGATCGGCGCCGTCATCAGGAGCCGCGCTCCCTCTCGCGGGAACTGATGCGCTCGCCGATGTGCAGCGCCACGAGCGCGGCCACGAGCACCGTGAGGTAGATCTGTCCGATCACCGCAAGCATGGCGCATAAGTTACGCGCAAGGGGCGTCTGTGGAGTGATGTCGCCGTATCCGAGTGTCGTCAGGGTCACGAAACTGAAGTAGACGGCATCGGAGAACGTGTGCACGTCGTTGTCCGCGCGAAGGCCCTTGAACGATTTGGGATCCACCTCATCGAGGATCGCGAACAGGAAAGCGGCGACGATCGCGATCAGGACGTAGACGCAGATCCCGCCGGCGATCTTGTTGACCGTCACGCTCCCGGGCGAGAGCACGTGGCCCAGCATGGCGCCGAAAGTCACGGAGAAGAAAACGACGTAGACAAGCGCCCCGAAGAGACGCACCGGTGCGGTGTCGTACTGCACCGCCGCCACGGACGAGAGGAAGCTCAAGGCCGCGAAGGCCATGGCCACGCGCACGGTGCGCGGGTTGCCCGCAACCGCACGGATCGCCCCCAGCAGGATCACCAGAAGGCTGGCGCTCAGCAGGATCTTGTTGTGGATCAGCGGGCTGACGACGAGGAAGACCGCCAGCGCAGCAAGCAGGAACAGGAAGTTGCCGCGGGTCTGTTCGCGAATCGAGCGGATCAGTTTGAAGACCATGCGTTCGGGCGGGGCGCGCCGGGGGGGAGCCGGGATTATAGCGATCTCACGCGTCGCTCTTCCGGCGGGCCCAGACGATTCCGGCCAGGATCAGCAATGCGCCGGCACCTTGCAGCGGGGTGAATCCCTCATCAAACAGGAACCACCCCAGGATGGCCACGAAGACGGGCTGCAGCAGCAGCGTCAGCGCCACGAACGCGGCACGCAGATGCGCAAGCGCGTAGGCGATGAACCCCTGGCCGCACGCATGGGAGGCGAGGCCGAGGCCGAGCAGCGCGAGCCACCCCTTCATACCCTTCGCGGCCTCCGGCAACATCGGCTCGCGCAGAAGGACGGTCAGCACGAGCAGCACGCTGCCCATGACGAGCCCGCTCCAAAACATCAGCGTCGCCGGCGCGTAGCCCGTACGGAGGACCTTGACCGTGACGACGTATGACGCGTAGAAGAACGCCGTCGCCACACCGAGAGCGTCGCCTAGGAGGCGCTTTCCGCCGGCCTCGAAGCCGGCGCCGGTCAAGAGCACGACACCCGCGAGCGCTACAGCCAGCGCGAACAAGAAGCTCTTGCCGAACCGCTCGCCGAAGAGACGCCAGCAGATCAGCGTGACGACCAGCGGCGAGAGGTTGGCGAGCAGCGTCGCGTTCGCGACTGTAGTGAGGTCGATCGAAACATGCCAGACGGCGAGGTCCCCCGCGAAGAGGAGCCCGGCGAGGATCAGCAGGCGCGGGTCGGGCCGCTTGTGCGGAACGGGGCGCTGCTTGCGCTGCTCGATCCACATGCCGAGCGCGAGCACCGGCAGCGCGAACGCGATGCGCCAGAACGCCGTCGCCGTCGGGCCGACGCCCGACGCGATGCTCCAACGCACGAAGAACGGCGCAAGGCCGATACCCAGCGCGCCCACGCCGAGCGCCGCCATGGGCGCGGCGGTTCTGGTTTGGCCGGGCTCCCTCAAACGCCGGGCCCGCTAGTGGGCGGCATGGCGGATGTTGAAGTCCTCGCCCGCCACGCGCAGACCGAACTCCTCGCCCTTCGGTTCCCCACGCAGCGCCTCATGCTCGAAAAGCCATCCCGCCTCTTTGCGTGTGCCCGACAAGACGACGACGGGATCACCGGGCCAGGTCAACGTGGGCGACGCAGACAGCTTCAGCTCCGTGCCGTCCTGCTGCACGGGCCAAATGGAGATCGTGCCGGTCCCATGGCCGATGAGCAGCTCGAACCAGCCCTCGGCGGTGAGCTCGACCATCATCCCGCCGTGCGCGGGCTCGGGAGCGCTCGCACGGCCTTCCGGCTCTGCCTCGCCACCTCCGCAGGCGGCGGCCAGAAACAGGGTCAGGATGGCGATCATGCGTCTGGGCATGGGATCCTCCGCCCCGATTATGGGCGAAACCCGCCCGGGCCGATGGGGGTTCTATGGACGAACTCCTGGGGGGTCCTATGTGCACACGGATCGCGCTCACGCTCTGCGCCCTGCTCCTGCTCCTGCCGCCGGCGGTTGCCGGGGAGCGGGACCAGGTCCCGGACGCCGACGAGCTGGCCAAGGCGCTCATCGAGCGTCTCGAGTCGCACGATGCCCGCATTCGCTACGAAGCGCTGCAGGAGGCTTCGCAGAACCAGCATCCGTCGCTCACGAGCCCGCTCATCAAGGCGCTGAAGGACGACTACCCCGACAACCGCAAGCGCGCCGCCCAGGCGCTCGCCACGCGCGCCGACTCCAAGGCGCAAAAGCGGGCCGCCACCGCCCTTGCCCATCGCCTGCCGTCACTTTCCGAAAAGAAGGAGAAGACGGAGGAACTGGTGGTCATCGCGACGGCGCTCGGCGATCTCGGCCAGAAGAGCAGCGTGAAGCCGCTGCTCAAGGGGCTCGATCCCAAGACGCCGCGCGCCGAAGCCGAGGCGCGGCTGAAGGCCGTAGCGGAGATTCCCCACGCCGAAGCCATCGAGCGCCTGATGCAGTACGGCTCCAAGGGCCGCCGCGGCAACACGCACGCGAACCTCGTGGTCGCGGCGCTGCGCCACGCCACAGGCCAGAAGCTCGGCAAGGACCCCGACGCCTGGCGCGCCTGGTGGCGTGAGAACCGCGCGACCTTCGACTTCGAGGCCGCCGCGCGCGAGCGCGACGAAAAGCGCGACCGCGAGCAGGAGAAGGCCGACCGCAAGAAGGGGCGCCGCAAGAACAGGGACGGCAAGCGGCGCAAGCGCAAGGACGACCCCGAAGAAGAGACCCGCTAGCTCCGCCGGGCGGCCCCGCCAGGCTAGCAGGACTGACGCGCCCGCTTTGCTCGCGCCCCCTGGCCTATCGACGTATTCTCGTCGGCTCATGGCGGACGGAGGGAAGCGTTGAGCCCCGGGTGGCTACTGCTCATCTACTGCGTGGTGATCGTGGCCGCGTCGCTGTTCGGCGGCGCGCTGCCTTCGCTGATGCGCCTGACGCACCGGCGCATGCAGGTCATCATCAGCTTCGTGGCGGGGCTCATGCTGGGCATCAGCCTGTTCCACATGCTGCCGCACTCCGAGGCGCAGACCGGCTCGCTCGACCGGAGCATCGCGTGGATGGTGGCCGGGCTGTTGACCATGTTCTTCCTGATCCGCGCCTTCCAGTTCCACCAGCACGAGCCGCTCGAAGCCGGCGCGCAAGATCACGGGCACGGGCACGATGCCGGGCATGGGACCGCCCGCCCGGCCCAGCTGGGCTGGGTCGGCATCGCCATCGGCATGAGCCTGCACACCGCCCTCGACGGCGTGGCGCTTGCCGCCAGTGTGGCCGCCGAGAGCCACGCGGAGCACTCGTTCCCGCTGCTCGGCTTCGGCACCTTCCTGGTGGTCCTGCTGCACAAGCCGCTCGACGCGCTCTCGATCACGGCTGTGATGACCGCGGAGCGCTGGTCGATGCGCTCGCGCCAGCTCGTGAACCTCGGCTTCGCGACCATGGTGCCGGTGGGCGCGGCGCTGTTCTACCTGGGCTGGTCCGGCGCCGGACCCGGCGCTAACGAAGCCTTCGTAGGCTGCGCCCTCGCGTTCTCGGCGGGCGCGTTCCTGGTCATCGCGCTGAGCGACCTGCTGCCCGAGCTGCAGTTCCATGCCCATGACCGCATCCGGCTGAGTGTCGCGCTGCTACTGGGTGTGGCCCTGGCCTACTCTCTCGGATTCCTCGAATCGGAAGCGGTTCACGGGCATCCTTGACACTACGCCATGACGCGGCGCAAGCCCGGCGGCCTGTCCTGGGAGTCTTGGGTCGAGCGGCAGATTCGCGAGGCCCGCGAACGCGGGGAGCTCGACGACCTCCCCGGCGCCGGCAAGCCGATCCCCGGCCTGGAAAAGCCCTATGACCCGCTCTGGTGGGCCAAGCAGCTGGTGCACCGCGAGGGTCTGAGCTTGTTGCCCGAAACCCTCGCCTTGCGGCTGGAGGTGGAGCGGACGCTCGAGCGGGTCTGGAAACAGCGCTCCGCGGAGGGGGTCCGGCGCCTCGTACGCGGGCTGAATGCCAGGATCCTGCAGGCCAACCGACGGGGGGCGGGGAGTCCGCCCTTGGGCCTGTCCATCTTCGACGAGGGGGCCGTCCTGAGCCGCTGGCGGGAACGGCGCCGGGACGGCGGGCCCGATTGAGGACGTGGCGGCAGACTCGAAGCGAACGCGGTAGATTCTGGGCCATGAAGAGTCACGCCGCGCGGGCGCGTAACGCCGCCCTTCTGGTCCTGCTGCTTTCTCTGGTGGGCGCCTCGGCGCAAGAGCCGCTGCGTCCTCCGGCGAACGGGCCCAAGCGCCCGGACCCGGCGTGGCATGCCTTGGTCGGAGCGACGGTGCACGGCGCCCAGGACGATGCCACGCTGCTCAATACGACCGTCGTTCTGCGCAACGGCGTGATCGTCGACGTGACGACGGGACCGGTGCCGGCGGGTGCGCGCGTGTGGGACTGCGCGGGGCTGCACGTCTATCCGGGCCTGATCGACGCCTACGTCGAAGTGAAGACGCCGCTGCCGGACTCGAAGGATCCGGGCGCGCACTGGAACCGGCGCGTGACGCCGCGCCGGCGTGCGCTCGACGGCGCGGGCCTGGACGCCAAGACGGCGCAGGCCTTGCGCGAGATGGGCTTTTGCGCGGCGGTGCTCAGCCCCAAGGGGGGAACGTTCCGCGGACGCGCGGCGCTCGTCTCTCTGGCGAAGCCGGACAAGGAGCGCAGCAGCGCCCGCCCGCCCGTGCTGCGCGATGACGTCTACCAGGCCGTGTCCTTCGAGACGGGCAGACGGCGCGACGAGGATACCTACCCGAACTCGCAGATGGGCGCGATCGCTCTCATGCGCCAGACGCTTCTGGACGCGGACTGGCAGGCGCTCACACGGCTCACAACGAACGAGCAAGGCGCCCCGAACGCGCTCGATGCGCTCGCGGCGGGCGCAGCGGCGGCCGGCCCGTTGCTGTTCGACACGCGCAACGAGCTAGAAGCGCTGCGAGCCCACGCGGTCGCGCAGGAGTTCGGCCGCCCGGCACTGCTGCTCGGGTCGGGGTTCGAGTTCCGCAGGCTCGACGCGGTCGCGGAGGCCTGGAAGCAGGCCATCGTGCCGCTCGAGCTACCCGAGCGCCCCAAGGTGGCTTCGATTGGGGAGGCCGATGCGGTCGACCTGCGCACGCTGATGACCTGGGAGCAGGCGCCGACGAACCCGCGCCGGTTGCAGGCGCGCGGCGTGCTCGTGGCGTTGACTACGAGCAAGCGCAAGGAACGCAGCACGTTCCCCGAGAGCCTGCGCGCGGCCATCCGCCACGGTCTCGACGAGGAGCAGGCGCTGCGCATGCTCACGCGCAACCCGGCGCAGATCCTCGGCGTGCAGGATCAGCTCGGCAGCGTGGAGCGCCACAAGCGCGCCAACCTCGTGGTCAGCGACGGACCGCTTTTCGCCAAAGGGACCAAGATCCGCGACGTGTGGATCGACGGCAGGCGGCATGAGATCACGCCGCCGCCCGGCGCATCGCTCGAGGGCGAGTGGACGCTGACGCTGGACCCCCCCATCGAAGACGCGCCGCGCCTCGTGATCGGGCCCAAGAACAAGATCACCGTGAAGTCCGGCGACGCGAAGACGAAGGCGCGCGAGGTGCGCGTGGTCGACAACCGGCTCAGCTTCGTCTTCGATCACGAGCCGTTCGGCGATCCGGGCGTGTTCACCATGAGCGGCGTGCTGGAGGGCGCGACGCTGCACGGCGACGGAATGCGCAGCGGCGGCGAGCGCTTCCGCTGGAAGGCGGAGCGGACGATCGAGGCGAGCAGCAAGGATGAGGAAGAAGACGCCGATCCCCCGCCCGAGGTACCGGAGGCGTACGGCACTCCGTTCGGCCCCTACGCGCTCGACACGCTTCCCGCCCAGGAGACGGTGCGCATCGTGGGCGCGACGATCTGGACTGCCGCCGGGCCGCCGATCGCGAACGGCGAGCTGCGCATCGTGGCCGGCAAGATCGTTTACGTCGGGGAGCGGCGTGATGAGGAGACGGCCGCCGACTTCCGCGTGATCGACGCCAGCGGCAAGTTCGTCACGCCGGGGCTGATCGATTGCCATTCGCACACTGGGATCTCGGGCGGGGTGAACGAGGGCACGCAGGCCTGCACGTCCGAGGTGCGCATCGGCGACGTGACCAACCCCGATTCGATCGGCTGGTACCGCCAACTCGCGGGCGGCGTCACCTGCGTCAACAGCCTGCACGGCTCCGCCAACCCGATCGGGGGACAGAACCAGATCAACAAGGTGCGCTGGGGCGTACGGCATCCCGACGACATGCACTTCGAGGCCGCGCCGCAGGGCATCAAGTTCGCGCTCGGCGAAAACGTCAAGCAGTCCAACTGGGGCGAGGGTCACAAGACGCGCTATCCCCAGACGCGCATGGGCGTGGAGACCTACATCCGCGATCGCTTCGACGCCGCGCGCGACTACGCCACGGAGTGGAAGGCGTGGGACGCGGCGGGCCGTGAGGGCCTGCCTCCCCGGCGCGACCTGGAGCTGGAGGCGCTGGCTGAGGTCCTGGCCGGCACGCGCCTGGTCCACTGCCACAGCTACCGCCAGGACGAGATCCTGATGCTGTGCCGCGTGGCCGGCGACCACGGCTTCAAGATAGGCACCTTCCAGCACGTGCTCGAGGGCTACAAGGTGGCCGAGGTCATCCGCGAGCACGCGTTGGGCGGCTCCGCCTTCAGCGACTGGTGGGCGTACAAGGTGGAGGTGCAGGACGCCATTCCCGACAACGGCTCGATCATGCACGACGTCGGCGTGGTCGTGAGCTTCAACTCCGACAGCAACGAGCTGGCGCGGCGCCTGAACGTGGAAGCCGCCAAGGCGATCAAATACGGCGGCCTCAGCCCCCAGGAGGCGTTCAAGTTCGTGTCGCTGAACCCGGCCGTCCAGCTCGGCATCGCCGATCGCGTCGGCTCGCTCGAGGCGGGCAAGGACGGAGACTTCGTCATCTGGTCCGGCGATCCGCTTTCCACGTTCAGCCGCTGCGAAGCGACCTGGATCGACGGGCGCGAGTACTTCTCGCTGGAAAAGGACCGGGCGCACCGGCGCAAGATCGCCGCGGGGCGCAAGCGCATCCTGCAGAAGCTCCTGGCCCCAGACCCCAAGAAGAAGAAGGACGAGCAGGAAGACGAGTGTGACGAGGCCGAGCAGGAGCCGAAGCCCAAAGCGCGCTTCGACCTGCGCAGTCTGCGCGCGGCCGCCCGCCGCGAGCATTACCTGGACCTGATACGGCGCGGATTCGATCCGGACGACCACCGCTGCGGCTCCTGCGGCGTGGGAGGTGCCCGATGAGATATGCGGCGCTGCTCACCGCCCTGCTGCTGATCGCCGTCTCCGTGACGGCGCAGGACCTGACCCGCAAGGCGGCGGCGCAGAAGGCGCCCGTCGCGCTGGTCCATGCGACCGTGCACCCGGTGTCCGGGGACGTGATCGACGACGGCTACGTGCTCTTCGACGGCGGCCGCATCACCGAGGTCGGCAAGAGCGCCGGCAAGATGTTCGCGGGGACCGTGCAGGTCATCGACGTCACGGGCAAGCACGTCTACCCCGGGCTGATCGACCCGAACACGAGCCTGGGCCTGCTCGAGATCGGCGCGGTGCGCGCGACGGACGACTTCAACGAGGTCGGCGGGATCACGCCCGAGGTGCGCGCGGCCGTGGCGGTCAATCCCGATTCGACGCTGATCCCCGTGACGCGCAGCAACGGCATCCTGACCGTTGCAGTGCTGCCGTCGGGCGGCACGATCGCCGGGCGCGCGAGCATCCTGCGCCTCGACGGTTGGACCTGGGAGACGATGGCGGTGCGCGCCGACGCGGGGCTGGTGGTCCGCTGGCCGCTTCCGCGGCCGATCCGCGCGCGGTGGATGGACGAAACCGATGAGGAGCAAATGAAGAAGGCGCGCCGGGCGCGACACCGTGTGCGGGAGGCTTTCGAGCGGGCCAAGGCGTACCTGGCAGCGCGCGACGCCGACCCGTCCACGCCGCTGGACTTGCGCTGGGAGGCCATGCGCGGCGTGCTGCAAGGCGTCGACGGGAAACGGCAACGCGTCTTCATCCACGCCCAGGACTACGACCAGATCGTGCCCGCGGTGGCGTTTTGCGCCGAGCACGAGCTCAAGGCGGTGATCGTGGGCGGCCGCGATGCGCACCTGTGCGCCGCGTTGCTCAAGCGCCACGACGTGGGCGTGATCCTCAACGGCACCTTCCGCATGCCCAAGCGCAACGACTCCGACTACGACGAGATCTTCACGCTCCCCGCCAGGCTCGAGGCGGCGGGCGTGCGTTGGTGCATGTCCAGCGGCAGCCGCGCCTCCAACGTACGCAACCTGCCTTACGCGGCCGCGCTCGCGGTCGCTTACGGACTGGACCCGGACGTCGCCCTACGCGCCATGACGCTGCGCACGGCGCAGGTGCTCGGCATCGACGACACGCTCGGCTCGCTCGATGTGGGCAAGAGCGCCACGCTGATCGTGACGGACGGGAATCCGCTCGAGATGACGACGCACGTCGAACGCGCCTGGATCGACGGGCGCGAGATCGACCTGCGCAACAAGCAAACCGAACTGCGCGACAAGTACCGGGAGAAGTACCGGCAACTCGGCCTCCTGCCGGATCAGGGATAGTCCTCCATGGCACGCCGCAAGACGAGCGCGGCAGCGGCACGACCGCTGGCCGGCTACTACCGCCACCCGACGCTGCACGGGGACACCGTCGTCTTCGTCAGCGAGGACGACCTGTGGGCCGTCGCCAGCGAGGGCGGCGTGGCCCGCAGGCTCACCGCCAGTCCAGGCCGCATCTCCTTGCCCGCCTTCAGCCCGGACGGCAAGCTGATTGCCTTCACCGGCAGCGACGACGGGCCCACCGAGGTCTACGTAATGGACGCGGCGGGCGGCGAGCCGCGGCGCCTGAGCCATCTGGGTTCCGGTACGGGGGTCGTCACCTGGCGCCTGGACGGCAAGGCGGTGATCTGCTTCAGCGACTGGCAGCAGCCGTTTCCGCGGCGCTGGTACGCGCACCTGCACGCGATCCCGCTGCAGGGCGGCGCGCCCCGGCCCCTGAACCACGGACCGGCACGCGCGATCGCCTGGCAGCCCCGGGGCAAGGGCGTCGTGCTCGGGCGCAACAGCGACGACCCCGCCCTGTGGAAACGCTACCGCGGCGGCACGGCCGGAACGCTGTGGATCGACCCGCAGGGCAAGGGCGTCTTCAAGCCGCTGCTGAAGCTCGCCGGCAACCTCGCGGCGCCGATGTGGATCGGTGCGCGCATCTACTTCCTGAGCGACCACGAAGGGCACGGCAACCTGTACTCGTGCACCGCAAGCGGGCGCGGGCTGAAGCGCCACACGCACCACGAGGACTTCTACGCACGCTTCCCCTCCTCCGACGGCAAGCGCATCGTCTACCACGCGGGCGCGGACCTGTGGCTCTATGACCCCAAGACCGATCGCACACGGCGCATCGAGATCGCCATCCGCAGCTCGCGGACGGAGAACCGGCGGCGCTTCGTTTGCGCCTCGAACTCGATCGAGCGCTTCCGCCTGCACCCGAAGGGCCATTCCATCGCGGCCGTCGCGCGCGGCGGTGCCTTCTCGATGGCCTTGTGGGAGGGAGCTCACACGCGCTACGGCGTGCCGTCCCGCGACCGCTACCGGTTGCTGAGCTGGCTGCCGGACGGGAAGCACATGGTGGCGGTCAGCGACGCAGGCGGCGAAGAGGCGCTGGTCGTCATCCCGGTGGAACCGGGCGGGCGCATGCGCACCGTGCGCGGCGATGTCGGGCGGCCGCTGGAGCTCGAGCCCGCGCCGGCCAACGGAAAGCGCGTGGCGCTCACCAACCACCGGCAGGAGCTGCTGCTGGTCGACCTGCGGACGGGCCGGCGCAAGTTGATCGACAAGAGCGAGTTCGACCGCATCCAAGGAATCGGCTGGTCCGCGGACGGCCGCTACCTGGCGTACGGGATGCCCGTCTCGCGCAAGAACTGCTGCATCCGCGTCTACGACACCCGCCTCCGGCGCAAGCACGACGTGACGCGCCCGGACTTCCGGGACGTGCAGCCGGCTTTCGATCCGGGCGGAAAGTACCTCTACTTCATCTCGTACCGCGTGTTCGATCCGGTCTACGACAACCAGTGCTTCGACCTCGGCTTCCCGCGCGGCTCCCGCCCGTACCTGGTGACGCTGCGCAAGGACACACCCGCGCCTTTCGCGCTGGTGCACCGCCCGCCGCGCGCGCCGGAAGCGCCGAAGAAGGACGAGGAGAAACGCGGCTGGAAGGTGCCGCCGAAGGTCACGATCGACTTCGCCGGCATCGAGAACCGCGTGATCACCTTCCCCGTACCCGAGGGCGTGTACGAGCGCATCCTCGGCGGACGCGGACGCGCCTTCTACAGCTTCAGACCGATCGAGGGCAGCCTCGACCAGCAGTGGCTCGAGTCCGGCGAGCCGCCCGCCAAGTGCGACCTGGAGTGCTACGACCTCGACAAGGAGAGGACCGAGACGATCTACGAAGGCATGAGCGACTTCAGCGTCTCGCAGGACGCCAAGACGCTCGCCGTGCGCACCGGCAACCAGCTGCGCGTGCTGCCCGTCGGCACCAAGTGGGAGGACGTCTCCGACAAGGAAAGCTCGTCGCGCGAGTCGGGCTGGGTCGAGGTGGACCGCATGCGCATCGAGGTGTCGCCGCGCGACGAGTGGCGGCAGATGTTCCGCGAAGCGTGGCGCCTTCAGCGCGACCAGTTCTGGACGCCCGACATGTCCGGCGTCGACTGGGCGAGCGTACACGACCGCTACCTGCCGCTCTTGGACCGGGTAGGCACGCGTGCGGAGTTCAGCGACCTGATCTGGGAGATGCAGGGCGAGCTGGGCACTTCGCATTGCTACGAGATGGGCGGCGATTACCGCCCCGTGCCGGAGTGGTTCCAGGGATTTCTGGGCGCGGACCTGGAGTACGACCGGCGCACGGGAACCTGGAAGATCGCGCGCATCCCGCGCGGCGACAGCTGGGACCGGGCCAACTTCTCGCCGCTGAACGCCCCCAGCCTGAACGTGCGCGAGGGCGACGAGATTCTGGCGGTCGCGGGCCGCAAGGTCGGTGCCGACTGCTCGCCCTACGAGTGCCTCGTGCACCGCGCCCAGCGCGCGATGACGCTCACCCTGCGCTCCCGAGGCAAGCGCCGCACGATCTCGGTGCGCACGCTGGACGAAGAGCACGGGCTGCGTTACCGCGACTGGGTCGAGCGCAACCGGGAGTACGTGCACAAGAAGAGCAAGGGGCGCGCGGGGTATGTGCACGTGCCGGACATGGGGCCCTTCGGATACGCCATGTTCCACCGCTACTACGTCACCGAGGTCGACCGCCCGGGACTGGTGATCGACGTGCGCTTCAACGGGGGCGGCCACGTGTCGCAGCTGCTGCTGGAGAAGCTGATGCGCCGGCGCATCGGCTACGACGCGCCGCGGCACATGGCACGCTACCCTTACCCGGACGACGCCCCGGTGGGTCCGATGGTGGCCCTCACGAACGAATACGCCGGCTCGGACGGCGACATCTTCAGCCACAGCTTCAAGGCTTACCAGTTGGGGCCGTTGATCGGGAAGCGCACCTGGGGCGGAGTGATCGGTATCTGGCCGCGGCACGCGCTGGTCGACGGCACGTACACCAGCCAGCCGGAGTTCGGCTACTGGACCACCGACGCGGGTTGGGGCCTCGAGAACTACGGTACCGACCCGGACATCGAGGTCGAGATCTACCCGCAGGACTACAGGGCGGGGCGCGATCCGCAGTTGGACCGCGGCCTCGAAGAGCTCGAGAAGATCATCCGTAAGCACAAGCCCGCGCTACCCGCGCTCGAGGACAAGCCCAACCTCGCACCTCCGAAGTTGCCGCCGGCGACGCCGGCGCGGAAGAAGACGCCGAAGAAGAAGAGACGCCGCCGCCGCTGAACAGCCCCCGGCTCGCCGGAAAACCGCTTATAGTGCGGCCAGAGAAATGAGGCGATCTCTCGCTGCGTGCGTCATGGCGGCCGTCTTCGCCTGCCCCGGGGCGGCGCAGGACGGCGGCGGGCGACCGCAACCGCCTCCGCTCGTGAAGTTCAAGCCACCGACGCTGCAGGAGATCGAGCGCTCCATCGAGCGGGGCGTGACCTGGCTGCACTCGGCGCAATTAGAAGACGGATCCTGGGGGCCGTGCCGGCCGGGCGGCGTCTACGGCCAGCCGGACAGCGCGCCGTCCGTCGGCTACCACGTGGGCCCCACCGCCTTCAGCCTGTTCGCGCTCGCAAAGTGCGGGGTCCGCCGCACAGACCCGCTCATGAAGAAAGCGCTCGACTGGCTGCGCAAGCGGGACGCCGCGGCGCTATACAAAGACGGGGGCTACCGTCGCGGCGAATGGACGAACTACACGAGCTACGAATCCGCGGCGGTCATCCTCATGCTGTGTGCGCTGTACGAGGACGATGCGCCCAAGCCGGCTCCCAAGAAGAAGCCACGCAAGAAGCGCCGCAAGAAGAAAGAGAAGCAGGCGCCCAGGAGGCCGGCGGGGCCGTGGGCACCCCCCGCCGGCAGCGCGTGGTCGGAGGCCGACTGGCGTTGGCTGCACGACCGCGTTCAGCATCTGGTGGTCGACACGGACCACGAGAACGCTTGCCAGGTGCCGGGTCTGGGCTGGGGCTACTTCGGCTGGCGTGACAACGCCTACTGCGACGTGTCGGCCACGCAGTTCGCGTTGCTCGCCCTTCGCGAGGCGGCGCACGCGGGCTACCCCGTGAACAAGGTGGCGCCCAAGGCCTGGGGTTGGGCCCTGCGCTATCTCAAGGGGATGCAGTATGAGCACGGCGCGTTCGCCTACAACACCGAGCACGCGTGGAACGCGGGGTTGACCGCTGCGGGTGTCGCCAGCCTGGCGATCTGCCGCGAGCAGATGCGCCTGGCGAACGACAAGCCCCCGGAGTGGGTAGACGCCGCCATCAAGCGCGGCCTGGGCAGGATGTCGGAGCTCTTCGACGTCCGCCAGAACCGGTCCGCGCGCGGTGGGAACAGCGGGTACCACTACTACCACCTCTACGGGATCGAGCGCGTGGGCGCCCTCACCGGACGCAAGGAGTTCGGTGCGAAAGACTGGTATGTGCGCGGCGCGGCCTACCTGCTGGCGAACCAGCGGGAAGACGGCAAGTGGTACGACCCTTCGTGCATGCGCCCCCGGGACGTGCTGGGCACCTGCTTCGCGCTGCTGTTCCTCAAGAAAGCCACGCCGCCCGAGTACACGACGGGCGAGTGAGTCGCCGACCCCCTACCCGGGGATTGGCAGCATGGAGTTGGGCTGCTTGCGCGACTGCTCGTACAGCGCCTTCGCCCTGGGCATCAACTTCTTCATGTTCTCGATGCGCTTCAGCGTGTCAGGGTGCGTCGACAGGAAGGCCGGGGTCTTCGAGGAGGAGATCGCCGCCATGCGCTGCCAGACGGCAAGCGCCGCCTCGGGGTCGTAGCCCGCGCGCGCCGCCAGCATCAGCCCATGCTCGTCGGCCTCGGTCTCCTGCTTCCTGCTGTAAGGCATGAGCACGCCGTACTTCGTGCCGAGTCCGAAAGCGATCATGGCCGCGATCGTCGCCGGAGCGGCTATCCCCGCCAGGATCACGCCGCCGACCTGCGTGCCCTTCTGGCTCATGCGCTCAGCGCCGTGGCGCAGCATGGCGTGCATGACCTCGTGTCCCATCACGATCGCCATCCCGGCCTCGTCCTGCAGGACCGGGTAGATGCCGGTGTAGAACGCGATCTTGCCGCCAGGCAGCGCCCACGCGTTGATCTGCCGGTCGCGGATCAGCACAAAGGTCCAGTCGTAGGGAATGGGCTCCTGGCCCTCGCGCTGTGCCTGCTCGCGCCGCCCCGTGGCCGCCTCGTGCGCGATCGCCTTCCCGACGCGCCGCAACGGCGCGATCAACTCCACGTCGTACTCGACCTGCGCCTTCCTCAGCTCTGCCTTCCACGCTTCCTGGCCGAGCTCGATCTCGCGCTTCTCGGACATCGCCAGCAGCTGCTTGCGGCCGGTGTACGGATTCGTCTTGCAGGCGGCGACGAGGAGCAGCAGGAACAGCGCGCGGGTGGGGATCATGCGCCTATTCAACCTACGTGCGGCCGTCCCGGCAAGTCAGCCCTGCGCACTAGCGGATGGAGGGAAGCGGGGCATTGGGCTGCTGGCGCGATTGCTCGTACAAGGCGCGCGCCTCGGGCAACCAGCGCTTCATGTTCTCCACCCGGCGCAGCGGGTCCGGGTGCGTGGACAGGATCTCAGGCGGCCGCCCGCCGCCCTGCCTGGCCATGCGCTCCCACACGCCGATGGCCGGCGCGGGGTCGTAACCGGCGCGCGCTGCGAGCATCAGGCCGTATTTGTCCGCCTCCGTCTCGTGCGAGCGGCTGTACGGCTTGATGAAGCCGTACTCCGTCGCCAGCCCGACCGCCGCCGCGAACGCGATCTGCCTCTCCGTGGACTCGTTGTGTGCGGCGTAGACCGCAGCGGTGGTGGCCCCCGCCACAATCAGCGCCTGAGAGTAGCGCTCGCCCCCGTGGCGCAGGAGCGCATGCGAGACCTCGTGCCCCATCACGATCGCCATGCCGGCCTCGTCCTGTAGGATCGGGTAGATGCCGGTGTAGAAGGCGACCTTGCCGCCCGGGAGCGCCCAGGCGTTGAGCGTCTTGTCCGCGCGGATGAGGATGAACTCCCACTCGTACGGTGTCTTCTTGAGTCGCGCGCGATCGCGGTCCGCGATCGTGGAGATGGCCCGCCCGACGCGCTGCAAGGGATCGTTCAGCGCCCGGCTCTTGTCGATCTTGACCTTCCCGGTGATGTCGCCATAGGCCTGCAGCCCCATCCGGATCTCCTCGTCCTCCGAGGTCCACAAGATCTGGGAGCGCCCCGTATAGGGATTGGTCTGGCAGGCGGCCAGGAGCAGCAGAAAGGGGAGGAGGTTGCATGCGCGCATGCCCCCATTCCAACGCCGCCGCGCGCGCTGCGCAAGGGCCGGGTAATCTGGGCCCCTCCGTGCGCGCCACTGCGATCGTCGTGATGCTCGGCCTGCTGGCGGGGGCCGGGCTCCTCCTGCTGCCGGGCGATCCCGAAGGTGGGGATCCGGCGGGCCCCAGCGTCGTGCTGATCACGCTCGACACGCTGCGCGCAGATGCGGTCGGTCCGGGCAAGAACACGCCCGCCATCGAGCGTTTCCTGGAGCAGGCAACCTGGTTCCGCGCAGCGCGCACGCCGGCCCCGCTCACGGTGCCCGCACATGTGAGCCTGCTCAGCGGCCTGCTGCCGGCCAGACACGGGCTGCACGACAACGCCGCACCCCCGCTGGGCGAGACACCGGAGGCGCGCGGCTGGTCGCTGCTGGCCGAGGAGTTCCGCGACGCCCGCTACGACACCGCCGCTTTCGTGGCCGTGCGCGGCTTGTTCAACCGCGTGCGCGCGCAGTCCGGCTTCGAGACGTTCGACATCCCGGAGAAGGCCGAGATGGACTTGGGTTACCAGGCGGCGTTGTCCCGCGTCAGCGCTCCTCTGAGGTGGCTGCGGGAACGTGCGTCGCAACGCCCCTTCTTCTTGTGGGTGCACTTTTTCGATCCCCACATGCCGTACGTCGCCTTCGAAGGCGACGAGCAACGGCCGGGAACCAAGGCGACCGACCCCTCCGCCGTGCGTTACGCGGGCGAGGTGCGGCGTACGGACCGCGCCGTGGGCCAACTCCTGGACGCGCTTGGGCCCGACACGATCGTCGTACTGGCCTCCGACCACGGCGAGTCGATGGGCGAGCACGGGGAGTTCGGGCACGGCCGCTTCTGCTACGCCACCACCCTCGACGTGTTGCTTGCGGTGCGCGCACCGGGATTGAAGGCGGGCGCACAAGACCGCGCGCCGCGCAGCCTGTGTGACGTCGCACCGTCGCTGCGCAAGTGGTGCGGGCTGCCCGCGCGGGACAGCGACGGCGGCTCCCTGGACGGGCCGCCGCTCCCCGTGGTCGTGAGCGAAGCGCTCTACTCGTGGCGCGCCCACGGGTGGGGCCAGATCCTCGCGGCCTACGACGGCCGCTATAGCCTGCTGGAGTCGGGACCGCGGCTGGAGATCTTCGATCGCAAGCTGGATCCGGGGGAGGAACGCGCACTCGACCCGGACGGACACGTCGCTTACGAGCCGCTCGACCGTGCGCTGCTCGACTTGCGTTCGCTGAGCGCTGCCGGTCCCGAACCCTCTACGATTCCCTACGCGATGACGCCGTACGGCGCCTCCCGGAACCCGGTCAAGGGCTACCTCCCACGGAACGAGAACGCGAAGCTCGTGGATCCGGTCTCGCGCATGACCTACCTGGCGCGCTTGGATCCGCTGACGCACGACATCAGTCCCGCGTTCGACGCCGGGAACGCCGAGGCGCTGATCCAGATCATCGGTAAGCTCCGCGAGCTGGCCGAGGAAGAGCGGGAAGACCCGTCGGTGATCTACTGGAGGGCGTACGCGGAGATGCGCCTGGGGGTCCTGCGCGAAAGCGACCTGTGGCTGAAAGAAGCCATCGCCTCGGCACTGGAAGCCGTCGCACGCGGCCACCGTTCACAGGCGGTGCTCAACGTGATCTTCGCGGGAGGCCTGCGGGCGCGTGAGGCGGAGACGGGGCGCGCCGCTCTCGCGGCGGCAGTGGAGAGCGAGATCCCGCCCGATCTCTCGAACGCGGAGTTTGCCACGCAGCTGGCGCTGAAGATTGGCGACAAGGACGCACTCGCGCTGGGGCGTACGATGATCGAGCGTGCCCGCGGCGTGGTCACGGCGCCCGAGCAGCGCCGCGCCCTGGACGAATTGGAGAAGAGCCTGGACGAGTTGGAGAAGAGCCTGAAGTGAGGCGCATCCGGCCCTGGCTACTGGCCGCGCTCCTCTGCTGCGCGCCGCTGCACGCGCATGAGGAGGAGCCCGCGGCGCCGCGCAAGGTGCACACGTCGCGTGAAGGCGCGCGTATCCTGCCGCTGCCGAAGGAAGAGGGCGTCTTCCACTTCGTCATCTTCGGCGACCGCACGGGCGGCCCCGCCAAGGGCATCGAGGTCCTGGCGCAGGCCGCGAGGGACACGAACCTGCTCGGCCCCGACCTCGTGATGACCGTCGGCGACCTGGTGCAGGGCTACAACCAGACCGACCTGTGGCTGCGGCAGATGAAGGAGTACCGCAGCGTCATGGACGGGCTGAAGGCACCTTGGTACCCGGTGGCGGGCAACCACGATGTGTACTGGGGCGGGGGCCCGGCGCCGCCCGGGCACCACGAGAGCAACTACGAGAAGCACTTCGGCCCCCTCTGGTACTGGTTTGCGCACAAGAACGCCGCCTTCGTCGTGCTGTACACGGACGAGGGCGACCGCGAGAGGAACCGGAAGGGATTTCGAGGCAAAGCGGTCACGCGCTTCAGCGACGAGCAGATCGGCTGGCTCGCAAAGAGCCTGCCGGAGATGAAAGCGGCCGAGCACGTCTTCGTGTTCGCGCACCATCCACGCTGGCGCAAGAACCGCTACCCGGACAGCAACTGGGACACCGTCCACGAGCTGTTGGCCGGGGCGGGCAACGTGACCGCCGTCTTCGGCGGGCACCTCCACCGGCAGCATTACGCGGGCAAGCGCGACGGCATCGAGTACTACACGCTCGCCGTCACGGGCGGCGGCACGGCCATGGACGTGCCGGGAACCGGCTGGCTGCACCATCTGGACGTGGTCACCGTGCGCCCGGGCGGCATCACGCTGGCGACGATTCCCGTCGGCCAGGTGCTGGATCCGCGCGAGATGACCCCGGAGCATCTGGCGGAGATCGACCTCCTGCGGACCTGGCGTTCCGTCGTGAAGTTCGAGGGCGCTGCGGCGCTGCACGGGGACGGCTCCGCAAAGGGCGAACTCCGGGTCAAGCTCAGCAACCCGACCAGCCGGCCGCTGCGCGTGACGCTCGAGGTGGAACGCGGGGCCGGCAGCCACTGGAGCATCAACCCGGACCACGAGCACAACGACCTGGCGCCGAAGGAGTCGGTAGTCGCGCGCTTTCTGTACCGCCGTCCGGAGGGGCGCGGGTTCGGCAAGTTCCGTCATCCGCGCATCCGGGTGGGCGTGGACTTCCTGACGTCGTCGCGGCGCATCACGCTCCCGGAACGCTGGGTCTACGTCCCGCTGAAGCTGGACCAGATGCCCGCGGAGACGCTTGCCGCGGCCGAGAATCGCGCTCTGTCCCTCGACGGACGCAGGGGCGCGCCGAAGATCGACTTCGAGCCGGGGCTGATCCCGTCGCGGTTCACGATCGAGGCGTGGATCCGTCCGGACAACGTGAAGGGGCTGCGCTCCATCTTCGCCAACACCGAACAGTCGGGCCTGGGTCTGCTGAGCCGCGACGGACGGCCGTTCACCCTGGTCCACCTCGATGGCGCATACGTGGTGGCCGAGAGTGACAAGCCGCTGCTCACGGCCGGCCGCTGGCACCACGTTGCCTCGGTCTTCGACGGCAAGGAGTTGCGGCTCTACGTCGACGGGAAGCTCGCCGTCGCAGCCGCTGCACAGGGGCCGGGCGCACGCACGGAGCTGGGCATGCCGTACTTCATCGGAGCGGAACCCGATCGCCGGGGACGTGCGAAAGGCGTCTTCGACGGCCTGATCGACGAGCTACGTATTTCGAGGGGGGCGCGCTACTCCGGCAAGTCCTTCGAGCCCGCACGGCGGCACGAGCCGGACGAGCGCACCGTGCTGCTTATGCATCTCGACGCGACGCTTGGCCCGTTCGCGCCGGACCACTCGAAGAACGGCATCCATGCCTTGCACACGGGCAAGCCTGCCTACAAGCCGGTCGCGGAGGAATAGCACGCGCCGATCCGATGATTAGAGTAGGTCCGATGAGAGCCCTCAGCGTTGCGCTCGTCTTCGCCGTGCTGGCATTGCCGGCTACGGCGGCGCCCCGCAAGGCGAGCAAGGAGCAGACGCTCCGGGAGGCGACCGCCAAGGTCTGGGTCAACTACGCGCGCTGGCTCAAGCTGCAAGGGCAAAAGGAAGAGGCGCTCACGGTTCTTGCTCGCGCCGGCGCGGTGTCGGTGTTGCCCGAGGTCGAACGCCTCTTGCCCGAAATCGAAGCACTCGAAGGCGGGGCGCCGTCGCCGTCGGGGATCGAGCGCCGGCGCGAGAAGGCGTTCAAGGACGCGGCCAGGCTGTACGACAAGCTGGCCGCGCTCAAGCCGCCGCCCGGTGAAGAGCACCGCTTCGAGATGTACCGCTGGCAGGCGGTCTGGCTCGACCCCTCGAAGTCGCGCGTGGGCAAGATGCTGGCCGCGATCAAGAAGGCCGCGGGTAACCGCAAGAACGCGGCCGAGGCATGCCGCATGCTCGTGCGCCTGCGCGACGCCGACCCGAAGGGCGCCGCGGCCGGCCGCTACGACGCGCTCGAGATCGAGCTGGCCAAGAAAGACGTCGCGCTGATCAAGAGCCCCGACCACGAGCTCGTGGGCTACGTCTCGCTGCCCAAGAGCTGGAACCGCAAGAGCAAGCTGCACGTGCTCGTGACCGTGGACGGCGCGGGGTCGAACTTCCTGGGCAGCGCGCGGCGCTTCGCGCAAGCCCGCGGGTCGCGGAACTTCATCGTGCTGGCTCCGTGCACGCTGGCCAACACGAACGCACTGGGCCCTGAGAAGTACCCCTGGTACTCGTCCGAAGACCTCGAGAAATGGAGCGGCAACCGCATCCGTTTCGATCTCGAGGGGTTGAACGGGCTGCTCACGGTGTTGCGCAAGCGCTACGGCGCCAAGGAGAAGATCGGCATCACCGGCTTCAGCGGCGGCGGCAACCTGACCTACGCCATGACCGCGCTGCATCCGGACCGCATCCTGTTCAGCGCGCCGGCCTGCGCGAACTTCGCGGGCATGGGCTATCGCGACGCGCAACCCGTCGAGGACGGCGGGCCGCCGATCCAGATTCTCACCGGTGCCAACGACCCCCACCGCGATTACACGCACGGCAACAAGAACAGCCCGGGCATCGAGCCGCAGACCGACGCGGCGATGGACGCGCTGAAGCGGCTAGGCTTCAAGAACGTGCGGCGCACGATGCTGCCCGGCGTGAAGCACTCGAACTGCTCCAAGCAGGTCTGGGACTTCTGCGACGAGGTCCTGACACAAAGACGCTAAGCGGCAAGGGCGCCAAAGTCGCGGTCGCGAGCACTAGCACGAGCACGAATGCTCTAATACGCGCGTGAGGGCCCCCTTCCAGAAAGGCGACAGACTGACGCTCACGCCCGAGCGGCTCGGGGCGCGTGGCGAGGCCGAGGCCGTGCACGAGGGCTGGCGCGTGCGCATCCCGGGCGGCTTTCCCGGCGAGACGGCGACGGTCACGATCGAGCACGTCAGCAAAGGCGGGCCCATGGCCGTCGCGCGCTACGAGTCGGCAGCCGCACCTCACGCCGCACGGCGCGACGCGCCCTGCCCGATCCACGACACGTGCGGGGGCTGTGGACTACAGGGCTTCGGCGAGGCGGCGGTATTGGCGGAGAAGGTACGCAACGTGCGTCCGTTGCTCCCCGAAGCGCCCTGGCTGGACCCCATCCCTTCCCCGCTGGCGTTCGGCTACCGCTCCAAGACCTTCATGCTGCCTCAGGCGCGGGAATGGAAGCTCGTGCTGGGCGCCCGCCCGCCCCGCGGGCCCGACCTCGTGGACACCAGCGGCTGCAACGTGCTGCGCCCGGAGCTCGAGGCCCTGGCCGCGGTTACGCGCAGCGTGCTGTCCGAGCGCTTCGCGGGCAAGCGGCTGCCGCTGTCCGAGCCTGCGGACGACCGCCCCGGGCTCAGGGCGGCGCTCTTGCGCTGCAACCGGAGCGGCGGGACCCAGATCACGCTCGTCCACCGCGGCCCGGACGACGGTCTCTTCGAGGAGGCGGCGCGCGCCGTCGCGCAAACCGGCGCAGCCGCGGCGGCCTTCCTGCAACGCCACGACGGACCCGGCAACCGCATCTGCTCCGACGAGAACGAACGGTTGGTGGCAGGCGAAGGCCCGCTGCGCGAGCGCTTCGAGGCCGGGCGGGCCACGGTCGAGGTCGCCATCCCCCCCACGGCGTTCTTCCAAGGCAACCCCGAGGTGGCCGAGAGCCTCTACGCGCTGGCCGCGGGTGCGGTGGCCGGCCTGCGCATCGCCGAGCTGTATTGCGGCGCGGGCGTAGCGGGCTTGCTCGCACTGCACTTGCAGACGGAGGGCGAGCTGCGTGGCGTCGACAAGGCGCCGCGCGCGGTGGCGTCAGCGCTGGAGAGCGCGCGAGGGAACGATGTCGCGGACCGTTGCCGGTTCGAGGTCGGCTCGGCGGAAGAGCTCCTGCCTCGCTGGGTCGCGGACGGCGCGCGCTTCGACGCGCTGCTACTGAACCCGCCGCGTGGCGGTTGTCATCCCGACGTGCTCGCGGCCGCGAGCTCCAGCGGTGCCTCGCGGCTGGCCTACATGTCGTGCAACCCGGAAACGCTTGGGCGCGACGCAGACGCGCTGGTTGGGGACGGGTGGCGTGTCGAGTCCCTGCAACCCGCCGACATGTTCCCGCAAACGCCGCATCTGGAAGTGCTCGCGCTGTTCGCCCGGTAGAACGCAACAGGTAGAGGCACCACAAGGCGGCCACGTAGGGCCGCCCCTACAGAATCCCGGGCCTGTTCTTTCTTTCGAACGTAACTCTCCGACGACTTGCAGCGTTCGCAAGGGCGGAAGGAAAACCCATGCTGCGCATTGCGATCCTGCTCCTGTTGACCCTGCCCGTCCTGGCCGCGGACGCGCGCGACGAATACAAGCGCCGCGCGGCGGCCGTGACCTTCTGGGACGCGCCGGCGCACTTCAAGCTGGCACTGTGGTGCGAGCGCAAGGGACTGACCGAGCTTGCCCGCAGCCACCACGAACAAGTGCTGGAGCGGGAGCCGGACCACCGCGCCTCACGACGCGCGCTGGGTTACCGCAGGGCCGGAGCGGAGTGGGTTCGCCCCGGCGCCGCGGCGGACACGCTAAGGCAGGTCTTGAAGGACCTCGAGAGCCACAGCATCGATACGCGGCGGCGGGCGGTCCGCACGGCCGGCCGGCTGCTCACGGACGTGACCGGAGCGCGGGTCTTGCCGCCGCTTTACCGCCGCGCGCTCGAGGACCGGGACGAGTCGGTGCGCCACGCGGCCGTCGCCGCTCTGCGCAAGCCCGGGGAACGCGGGCGGCTGCGGCCTTTCCTGCGGGCGCTCTACTCACCCTCGGCGATGACGCGGCTGCACGCCATCGACGCGTTGGGCCGCATGGGCGACCGCGCCGCTGCGGGCCCCCTGCTACGGCGTTACCGCGTCTTCAGCGGCGTGCGTTCTTCGGGGGTGATCACGACGGGCGTCCAACGCAGCTTCATTCAAGACTTCGACGTGGAGGTTGGGTGAACGGCCTTCATCGCCGACCCGGTGGGTGGCGTCCTTCAGACCGGAACGACCTTGCACGTGAGCCTGGAG
>JAPUHK010000061.1 GCA_027297745.1 Planctomycetota bacterium
AGCGGCGCGAGCGCGCAACTCCAGCGACATGATCCGGTCATGGGCGTCACCTCTCCTTGAAAGTGCGTTGCGGGTGGAACCCCTGCGCGCCACCCGGGTATCGCCCTCATCCTTGCACGGATCCGGCCGGGATCAACCGGCCGGGCGGCCGCGCTTCCGCATAGCCCAGATCAGGACGAAGCCCAGCAGCACGCCGCCGAGCAGCACCAAAAGGTGCCGCGTGCCGAAAGATGTGAAGGGGCGCGGCTTGTCGGGGTTCGTGCGCGTCGTTTCTGCGGCCTGCGTCCCGATGGAAGTCTCGCGGGCCCGCGGCTCCCCCACGGGCACGTCGATCGCATACGCCGCGCGCGCGTCAGCGGAACCGATGACCACGACGCCGGATACACGCGCCAGGGGTTGCGTGCGTTCGCCGGCCGGCTTGAGCATGATTTGGGTGACGCTGCTCCTCCCCGTGAAAGACACGGCCAGTTGTTCGGCCGCGTTCTCGATCATCCCGTCGCTTGCGGGGAAGAAGACCATCCGGGTTGCAGCGCCGTTCCATCTCAACTCCACCTCGTCTCCGTACACGGCGGCGGACACGCGCCCCGCGGGCGGCGCCTGCGGCAGTGCTCTGCGCGTCCGCGCGAACAGCTCGCGCCAGCGGTCGTCCACCTCAGGCGCGGCCTTGCTCACCCGTACGGGTAGCTCCAGCTCCGCCTCCCCCAGAATGCAGATCTCCTCGCAGATCTGCCAGTCCACCTTCGCCGCAATGCGCACGACATCTCCGCCCTGGGCGGGCGGCGCCTTGATCGTGACCGGCAGCAGCACCTCGCCCTCGTAGCCGTAGTTCACGAGGCCCCCGATCGGGATGCGGTGCGGCGCGGGCCACTGGATCGGACCTGCCACAAATCCCTCGGGCAGACTCCACTTGATCGTGGGCGGCAGACCCGAGTCTCCGGGGTTGCGCCAATACACGTGCCAGCCGAAGTCCATCTTCATGCGGATGCCGGCATGGATCTCGCCTCCCGGCTGAACGCTCTTGTGCTCCGTGACGAGCTCGACCTCGATCGAGTCCGCGCGCACGACGCCGGTCCCCGGCCCCGCGAGAGCGGTTCCCGCAAGCAGCACAGGGGCGACGCAGGCCAAAAGCGCACGGTTCATCCGCGTTCCGCCTCTTCGATGGACTTGATCATGCGCGTCGCCAACCTCCTTTGCCAATTGTCGCCGCTCGCTTCGGGCTCTCGATAGTACTGCAACGGTGCCTTGTGGGCGTGCTCGGCCCACCACGCCTCGGCCCCCAGCCGGGCCGCCGTCGCGCCTTCTTTGGAGCGCATCGGGTAGCCGGACGTCGAACGGCGGCTGTAGACCTTGGTGCCGGTGATCACCTCGAAGATCTGCACGCAGCAGTCGCCATACCTGAGCAAGTAGTAGGTGTCCGGCGCGTACGAACGCCAGTGGCCGATGCTCCGCGTGGGACGTAGCTTCGAGAGAATCTACGCCGATGAGAGCCGCGACATGGCGACGCCCGGCTACGTCTTCATCCACGCTCGAAAGCGGGCGCTACACGCCGCGTAGGGCGAGGAGGTTGCAGCATCCACGCCGCGCCTCGGGCATGCGCTCGAGCGCGTCTCGGCTCGTGACGGGAATCCGCCGCGCGTCGTAGGGATGAACGAACTCGAGGGAGTATCCGGCCTGTTCGAGGGTTCGGAGCCACTCCTCGGGATCCCGACCGAAGGCGGCGAGCAGCCCGGGGCCGAACTCGAGGAGCATGACACGGGGCCGGTACCCCAAGCCCGCGAAGACGAGGGGCTCGGCCCCCTCGACATCCATCTTGATCACTTCGGGCTTGGCGTCGTGCTCGGCCAGAACCTCGGAAGCGCGCCGCAGCTGAACCGTCACGGACGTCGAAGCGTCTCCTCTGGGCTCGAGACCGAGGGCACCGCGGTTGGTCGGGTCCTGGTAGAGCCGGGCGGGGCCGTCCTCGGCGCCGAGAGCGCAGGGACAGACGATCGCGTTCGTGCAGCCGTTCTCCTGGAGGTTTCGACGCAAGAGCTCCAGGTTGTCGGGGTCGGGCTCCACCGAGAACACGCGCCCCCCCTCGCCCACCGAGCGCGACAGGTAGAGGGAGTACAGGCCGATGTTCGCGCCGACGTCCATCACGTCTTCCCCGGGCCGAACGAACGAAGTGAGGAGGTCGATGTCTCCCCGCTCGAAGCCGCCGTGGAGGACGAGATGCTTGGCAATCACCTCGTCACGCGGGTCGTAGTGGATGCGGAAGCCGTCCAGCTCCACGACCGGCGAACCGTGAGCCCGCAGGGCGATCCTGGCGTACCAACGGTTCAGGAGCTTGGACCTGGCGAGTGGAGACCGTCTCAGTCTCCGCCCGACCCATCCCAGGACGGCGAGCACCCCGCTCTTCCTCAACTCGGTTCTCCTTTCGTAGAGTGTAGCTGCGGTCGCCGACCCGGCATCGCGACGAGCTTCGTCGTGGGACGTTCTCGTGACCGCGCGGTACCGCGCAACCGCGCCCGATAGATCGCATGAAGAAGCTCCTCTCCCGTCTGGATCTCGCCTACGTCTGGTCGATGCTCGGAGAAGGGAGCCTCGCGCTCACGTTCCTTCTCCACATCCTGCTCGCGCGGCAGCTCGGACCGCAGAGGTACGAGATCCTCGCGGCGGCGATGGCGCTCGGCGGCATCCTCGCCGTGCTCATCACGATCATCGATGTGCTCGATCAGGGCCGGGATGGCCGCGAAATGGCGGTGGATGAGTTGCTGCGCCGCATCCGAGCCCGTGACGACGCACATACCCGGGTCGCTCATCTGTCGAAAGTCGACCTGGCGCAGCTGGTAGATCCAGTGGTCCACGGAGTCCTCGTCCTCGGGAACGGGATCCCCGAGTAGTTGCGAGTACAGCAGCGCCAATTCGCCGGCTTCCTTGCCGAGGGGGTGGTCCGGAAGGCGCTCCGCAAGGGTCTGCCACTCGCCGCGCACAGCGTCCAACGGGTCTCCCTGGCGGCCTTTCATGATGAACGCGTAGCGCGCATCCTTGGCTATCTCGTCCTCGACGGCGGCGAGGAGCGTCGCATGCTTGTCGCCTTTCAGTGCGCGGGCCTGGTCCATCAGCGTCGCGGCCAACTGGTATCCACGGTGAAGCGCCCCGTAAGCGATCAACGTCGGCCAGGTCGGTCCGGCGGCGGAGTAACCGAACATGCTGGGTCTAGACGTACGATAGTGAAGCTCGTCGTTGTCGACAAGGTTCCTGCAGTAGCGCTCGAAGTCCACATCGTGCCACTCTCCAGGAAGCGGCAGCCCCCGGGGATGGAGGCTCTTGCGTTCCTCCCATTTGTCCGGGATGCACTCCGACAGCCGGTAGTAGGTCGGCTTGAGTGTGGCGCTGCGAAGGACGATCGCTCCGCTGGACGTTTGCATCGCCCAGCCGTACTCGAGGGGGTAGAGCAATTGCCCGTCGTAGAGCCACGCACCACGCCCCGGGTTGAAGAGTACGAACGGCTTCGAGACCACCTCCTCGAAGCCCAGGTCACGCCAGAATCTGTAGACGTCAGCGAAGGGACCATCGGCCTCGGGAGGATCGGCCAAGGGCGCCTCCGCTACCGGCGCCGGATCACGGCCCGCCGAAGGAGCGCCCAGGGCCGCCGTACTCCGTGCCGGAAGTGTGCGTATCCCGGCGCGGTCGCGCCGTGACGGGACATAGGCGACGACGGCCGCCACCACCGCGATCACAGCGACGAGCGCAATCCTGCTCATGAGCACCGCCAATCCTAACGCCGAAAATCAGTGCTTGTGTCGCGGCATCTTGCGCACCATGCGCGCGAACCTCTTGCGGCGCTGCTTGGCCTCGTACTGCGCCCTCTGATCGTGCCGCTGCTCCAGGTGCCGCAGCTCGCGCTGCAGGAGCTGGTAGCTGGCCCAGCGGCCTGCGTCCAATGCGCCCGTGCGGAGCGCCCGCTGCACGGCGCATCCCGGCTCCGTGCGGTGGCTGCAATCGTTGAAGCGGCACTCCTGCACCATGGCTTCGACGTCGTCGAACGTCTCCGCCAGTCCGTCCGCGCTCTCCCACAGCTGGATCTCGCGCATGCCCGGCGTGTCGATCATCAGCGCGCCGCCCGGCAGCCGGAACAGCTGGCGCGATGTGGTCGTGTGACGGCCCATGTCGTCGTCGTCGCGGATCTGGCGCACCTCCTGCACGTCTTTGCCCAGCAGGCGGTTGATCAGGGTCGACTTGCCGACACCGCTCGATCCCACCAGAGCCACCGTGCGCCGGCGCGCGAGGTCGGGTCCCAGCGCGTCCAGCCCCTCCCCCTTGAGTGCGCTGATGACGTGCACGGGGACCGTCAGGGCGATGGACCCGGCCTGCCCGAGCACCTGTCCCGGGTCGTCGCACAGGTCCGCCTTGTTCAGCAGGAGGACCGGCTGCGCGCCGCTCTCCCAGACGATCGTGAGATAGCGCTCGAGACGGCGCGGGTTGAAGTCGCTGTTGAGCGACGTGACGAGGAACACGGTGTCCAGGTTGGCCGCCACGACCTGCGCCGTGGTGGCCCTGTCGGCGGACTTGCGCATCAGCGCGCTCGAGCGGGGCAGGACGTGGTGCACGGTCGCGTTCTCGCCGGGCCGCCGCTGCACGGCGACCCAGTCGCCGACGGCCGGCAACGCGTCCGGTCCGGAGGCATGGTGCCGCAACCGCCCGGCCACCCGTGCGCGGCACTCGCCGCCGGGGCAGACCACGCGCAGGTGGGTCTTTTGTTCTTCGATCACGCGCGCGGGCTCGAGGTCGGCGGCGCGATGGGGCTTGAAGGCGGCCGCGTATTCGGCCGACCATCCATAGTCGTCGAGGTGGGTCAATCCAGGCTCCTTCGTTCACAACACGAGTGCTGCCCGGACCCGTAGACGGGGGTCGGGCGGTGACGGCAAGTGCGGCCTGCCGTCTCACGCGGAACGAAGGAAACGTTCCTAGGCGGGGACGGAGGCGGCCAGCACGGCGAGGGAAGTTCCAACTGCGGTCATAGCGCCTCCTTTCAGTCCGCCAACGCGGACTGCGCACAGGGTGCCCTGCAAAGGGTCGAAGTCAAGCGCAAACCGCTTTACAGGCCGGTTACAGCGCCCGCCGGCGGCCCCGGTACGCTCCGGTGAAAGGAGCTCGAAAGATGTCCAGCCGTACGATCCTCTTCCTCACTGCCGCCCTGGCCTGCCTGCTGCTCTGCGCGCCGGCCAGGGCCGAGGAGCCCGCCAACGCCATCTCTCTGCGCACGGAAAAGGTCATCGTCTTCAAGGACGGTTACTGCCTCGTGATCAAGCGCGGCCGTGCCGTCACGAACGGCGACGGCGAGATCTTCACCGAAGACGTGCCGGACGCGGCCGTGCTGGGCAGCTTCTGGGCCATCCCCGCCGAGGGCCGCATGATCAACATGGTGGCCGGCCTGCACGACACCACGGAGACCACCGAGAAGGAGGTGCGCTGCTCGAACACGCTCGAGATCCTGCTCGCCAACCTCGGGACGGCCTGCGAGGTCGAGCTGCACGACAAGACGCTGCTGACGGGGACGATCTACGAGGTGCTGGCTCAACAGACCGTGCAGCCCCTGACGGACCCGCTGCGGGGAATGTTCGGCATGCAGCCGCTGGGACTGCGCCATGTCGCCATCCGCTCGTTCGTTCCGCGCACGGAGACCGTCACCGGCGTAAGCGGGTCGCACTTCATCCTGCGCACCGCCTCCGGCGACGTGGTCCTGCCCGTGGCGCAGGTGCGCAAGCTCCAGATCCAGGAGATGAAGACGACGCTCACGCGCACCGTGACGACGAAGAAGCAGTCGAAGCGGCTGCGCTTCCGCTTCGAGGAGGCAGGCGTCGAGCGCGAGATCCGCGTGATGTACTTCCGGCCGGGCGTGCGCTGGATCCCGACCTACCGCGTGCATCTCGATCCCGACCAGGAAAAGAACACGGCCGAAATCTCGCTGCAAGCCGAGATCCTGAACGAGGCCGAGGACTTCGAGGACGTTCCGTTCCACATCGTCGTCGGGGTCCCCAACTTCCGCTTCCGCACGCTGCCGAGCCCGCTGATCCTCGAGCACACCCTGCGCAACGCGCTGCACCAGGCGGCGCCGCAGCTCATGGCTCAGGGACGGCACTCGATGTCCAACGCGCTCTACTCGCAGCGCTCGGCGGAGTTCCGGCGCAGCGCCGCCGCCGGCTCGAGTCCCGCCCCCGGCGCCGGCGTCGAGCTGCCGGGCGGACTGAGCGCGGCGGGCGCGCAGGACCTTTTCGTGTACGAGCTGCCCAAGCTGACGCTGAAGCGGGGCGAGCGCACGGCCGTCCCCGTCTTCACGGCGCAGACGACGTACCGCGACGTGTACACGTGGAACCTGCACCTCAAGCGCAAGGACATCGAGTCCGCGCCGAGCGGCTCCGGATCGCCCTCCCCGCTCGTGCTCTCCAAGAACGAGATCTGGCATCAGATCCACCTGGTCAACAACACCGGCCTGCCCTGGACGACGGGCCCGGCCCTGATCATGCTCGGGGACCAGCCGCTGGCGCAGGAGCTGTTGACCTACACCTCGCCCAAGGACGAGGTGCGCCTCCCGATCACCATCTCCGTGGATACCCGCGGCAGCGTGGAGGAAAGCGAGATCGGCCGCAAGGTCGAGGCGCTCAAATGGAGCGGTTACAAGTACGCGCGCATCGACAAGCAAGCCATCCTGGACTTGTGCAACAACAAGGCCGTGGGGATCGACGTCGAGATCACCTTCCACCTCGGCGGCAAGGTCACCGAGGCCTCGCACGACGGCGAAGTCACGCTCGGCGCCTTCAACTCCATGGACTGGGAGCAGTACCGCGGCAGCCCGGCGGTGAACAACAGCTCAACCGTGCGCTGGGAGTTCAGCCTCGACCCCGGCGAGACGGTCAAGCCCACTGCCCGCTTCCACTACTTCGCACGGCACTAGACCCTAGACCGCACGCCTAGGCCGGGCGCACCCGCACGAGGGCGCGCCCGGCCGCTTTTCTACTTGCGCCGCTCGGCGTGCATCTTCTCGAGCATGTCGATGACCTTGTTCATGCGCTCCTCGAGGCGCTCGATGCGCTCCATGGCCGCCTGCATGCGGTCGTCCGGCCCGCGGCGATCCCGCTCGCGATGCCGCCGCTCCCCTTGTTCACGATCGCGCTCCCGGCGCCCGGCGCGTTCACGCTTCTTCTTGCCTGCCTTCTGATCGTTCCAGCGGTGGCCGAACCACGCGGACAGCTTGGCCACGCGCTCAGCGCGGTCCGGGTGGCCCCACTCGCTGTAGTACTTGGCGGCGACGTGCAGCAACTCGGCCAGGTGGCCGTCGCTGGGGGCCGTCTTACGAATGTGGATCGCCTCTTCGTCGCGGCGTCCCTCGAGCCCGAGCTCGCGTGCGTGGATGGCATGCTCGATCTGCTCCGCCCACTCCCGCTTCTCCGCCTCCTGGAAAGCGTGCATGGCCAGGCGCAGGGTCTCGACGTGGTGTTTCGCC
>JAPUHK010000062.1 GCA_027297745.1 Planctomycetota bacterium
CCTCGATCCTTGACCGGCGCGGCCAGCGTACCACGGAACTCGTCCGTGAGCTCTTTGGAGCGGGCACTCAGCCAGTCGGGAGCGCCGTGGTTCCTGACAAGGCGCTTGACGTCGGACCAGCGGCCCTTGTCCAGCGCCTCGCGCAGTTGCGCGTCAGTGTCGGACGCCTGCTGGAGCGGCGCTGCGAGGCACAGGCCAGCCGGGGTCAGCGCCAACACCAACAACAGCGGAGTCCACTGCCTACTCCACGACACACGGCACCTCCATTTCCCGCCGGGCGCTCTTTCGTAGGCGGATCGTAGCCGCATCACGAAGGTGAGAGCAAGGGGCAGCCGGTCAGCGGTCCGGGCGGGCGCACCCCGGCTACGTCGTCTCTGCGAGCTACGGCGTGGCGGGGCGGTCCGCGGAGTTCGTCTCGCTGCCGCTGCTGAGCGCGGCGCTGCCGGCCTCCGTCTTCCGCGCCGTCGCGCCGGCCGCGGTGCTCTGCGAGTGCGCCTGCCTGCGCCTCTACGTGGGCTACGGAGTCGGGGGCGACATGTGGCTGCGTCCCCTGACACCGTAGTTCGTGCGGGGAGGCGGGCGGCGGAGAGTCGGCATGTGCCCACCCGGCCGCCGCCCGCGGTGTTAGCGCCCTGGCGTGCTGGATTTCTGCTTGTTCTTCTGCTCAGACGACGGCGCGGGCTTGCGGATCACTCCCTCACCCTCGACGTAGTAGAGCTTCGTGGGGCTCAGGCTGCCGGTGACGGCACCGGTGGCCACGTCCACGATGAAGCCCGGCCAGAAGAACACGTTGAGAAACGTGGTCGCGTCGAGCGTCCGCTTCACCATGACGGTCTCCCCGTTCGGGAAAACCACCTCGTGGTCCGACTTGACGGAGAGCTCGATGGCCGCCGGCGTCGTGACGGTCTGCCCGTCCACCTGGACGGCGAGTCCTTGCGGCTCCGACTCAATACGCAGGGTTTCGGTGTTGCCGCTCAGGACCGTCGCGCATCCCGAAGCGAGGAACACCAGCACGCTTGCACAGATCAATCTCACACATACTCCTTTCTGCCCACTGGGCGCCTCGATTCCGAAAGCTCTGTGCTTTCGAATCTCGTCCCAGTCGACGACCGGTGCGCCCTGTTGCGCAGCCGGCTACGGTTTCGTTCGTTTCGCCATTGCGGTTACGTCCTGACGAAGCGATCGCAAAGCACGGACCACGAGCGGCAAACGACTACGACCGGGAGCCGTGCGGCGTTTGCAGCGGCACACAGCTACGCCGGTGCGAACTCCGGTTCGCGCGCTGCGCAACTTTCGACGCCCTGCGACCTCACGCCCGGCGCGTCGCGCGCGAGGATAGGAAGCGATGAAGAGCAGGCCGAAGTACCGCTCGAGCGTCCTGCACCGAGCTCTCCTGCCGCAACTGCGGCGCGGAGGCGATGTCCCGCATGATCCAGCACAACCCGGCATCGCGGAGGACCCGGCGGAGCTGATCGTTTACGCGATCAGCGGGAAAACCCCGCGCGCCAAGGCAAGGGCACTGGCTCCCACGTTGTAGACACTGTGGCGCGTCGGCTCGCTCTCCTCTGCTGTCTGCTGTGCCCCGGGGCTGCTGCGTTCGCGCAAGGCTACCCGCCGGGGCATTCGGTCCAAACCTATGAGGGCCGCACGTTCGAGCTGCTCCTTCCCGACGATTTCGACGCTTCGAAATCAAAGTCCTACTCGCTGGTGGTCATGGTCGAGCGCGGGCGCGACGTCACGCAGAAGCTCGCGCACCTGGCGGCGGACGGCTACATCCTGTGCGCGCCGAAGCCGCAGTCGAAGAGCACCAAGGCGGGCTGGGCGACGAGCGAGGCCAAGGACATCCACGAGCTGGTCGCCCATCTCGTCAAGGTTCTGCCCATCGACAGCGGGCGCCTGCACGCTATCGGTCTCGATGACTGGGAGGGGTTCTTTCCGCACGTCGCCTTCCGAAAGCGTGGCAACCGGTTCGTGAGCGTGTGCTTCTACAAGGTCGCCTACCGCGGCGGCTCGCTCCCGCCGAGAGCGAGAAAGGAAATGGGGCTCCTCGTCCTGGGCGACGACGACAAGTTCGACGAGGAGCGGGAAGTCGACACCCTTCGGTCCAAGGTGAGGTCGATCGAGTACCGCCGCAACGACACCATCGACAGCCCGTACGTGCACTACTGGCTGGGGGTGATGGAGGGGCGCTTTGAGCCCGGGCACGATCTCTCCTTCGACTGGCGGACCGATGAGGCGCAAGCGCGCAAGGAGATCGCGGCGAGTGCGAGAGGCGGCCTCGTCTACTTCTACTCGGAGAAAGACACCGACAGCCACGTGCAGAACGTCGTCTTCTTCGACGAGACGGTGTGCCGGATCGGGCGCAAGCTGACGGCACTCAAGCTCGACCGGGCCAAGCACGAGAAGCTCTTCAACTCGTTCGGCCTCAAAAGTACGCCCGCGGTCGTGGTCGTCGACACAACATTCAAGGCGCGCAAGAACTTCGAAGGCAAGATCAAGGCCGCGGCGCTCGCCAAAGAGCTCAAACGGGTGGGCTAGCTGAGGGCCGGCGCGCTCGCGATCCGCCGCGCACCCGGCAGGCTCTTGGCCCAATAGAACCAAAACGCCGCGATCTCCCGGGCCACAAGCCTCGGCGTCTGGCTGACGGTGTACGCCTCCTCCGCTGGAACCGTGAAGGCCGTCCGGCCGGCCCGCCGGTACATGAGTTGGATGCGCGGAAGGTGATAGAAGTGACTCACGGCGAGGATGCGGCCGGGCCCCGTATGACGCACGGTGGCCCACGTGTCGAGTCCCTTGGGGTCGAGCGCGATTGCGTGCCCGGGCACACCGAGATCCAGGGCAAGGCGACGCATCGCCTCCGTCTCGTGCGTCGCGCCGTCACCCGGACCGCCGCTGAAGAGCAAGCGCGGCGCGAGGTCCTCGTGGTAGAGGCGGCACGCGGTGCGCACGCGATCCTCCAGCGACTGCGACGGTCGCCCGTCGGCGTAGCAGCGCGCGCCGAAGACCACGATCACGTCCGCGCGGCGCGCGTAGCTGGTCTTGCCGAAGAAAAACGCTTGCGCCACGGGGAAGCCGGCGACGAGCAGGCAGGCGGTGAGCAACGCGGCCGACTTCGGCCAGCGCGTGCGCGGCGCCTTCAGCACGAGCAGCGTCAGCCCGGCGACCAGGGCCGTGAAGGGCAAGGGCACGCCCGCATCGATCGGTAGCTGATAGAAACGGACCGAGTTCCAGCAAAGCACCGCGAAGAGGAGGACGACACACGCCCGCGTCGTCCGCGGAAGCAGCGTCGGCACAATCGCGTGGAGGAGCAGGCAGGCGGCGGGCAGCGCGAGCAGCGCCTGCGGCAGCGGTCGCACGTCGATCCACCAGAGGTTCTCGCGGCCCGGAAGGTTGAGCAACGCGAAGGCGCCCAGACAGGCAGCAACCGTGCGCCCGATCGGCGTTCCCATGTTCCTGTATATCGGCTGCGTACGGGGGGAGCTACGGCGTGGCGGGGCGGTCCGCGAGTTCGTCTCGCTGCCGCTGCTGGGGCCGCTGCCGATCTCCGTCTTTCTCGCCGTCGCTCCGGCCGTGGTGCTCTGCGTGTACGCCTACCTGCACCTCTACGTGGGCGAGCTGCTGCGCCGGTTGCGCACCTTCGACCGGCTCCCCGACCTGGACCCCACGCCCCCCATCACCCGCGATCAGCTGCTCTAACCGGGGTGCTCGTGTTCGCGCGCGGGGGCCCGGACCGGCCGCCGAGTGAGGGGGGTATGTACGTGTCAGGTCTGCTCCACAAGGATGGGACG
>JAPUHK010000063.1 GCA_027297745.1 Planctomycetota bacterium
CTAACGCTTCTGCTTCTGCAGCCGGTCCAGGCTCCTCGCCGCTTCGTCCGAAAGCGCCTTGATCCCGTCGTCGGACCAGCGCCGCTCGATGCTCTGCGCCAGGTAGACCGCGCGCTGGAAATGCTCCTCCGCGGCGTCCCAGTCGTCGGCCTGCATGGCCTTGCGCGCCCGGCGCAGGGCAGCGCGCAGCGCGGCGACGTGCTCCTCGTGGCGCGCGCGCTCCTCCTGGGAAACCGTGGTCAGCAGGTCGGCGGCAGTGCCGGCGCGCACTCCGAGAGCGCGTTGGATCTGCGTCAGCAGCTCGAACGCATCCTTGGACGAGGGGTTGAAGAGCAGAGCATCCTTCGCTGCTTTCTCCGCGGCCCCGTACGCCCCGGCACGCAGCAGCTTGCGCGCGTGCTCGAGGCGCAGATGGAACATCACCATGCGCTGCTCTTGCTCAACAAGCAGGCGCCGCGCTTCCCTTTCCAGCATGCTCTCCGCAGGGGAGGGCGCGGGCGCGGCCTCGGGGGGCGTTTCCGCGGCCCGAGGTGCGGGCTTCGCGGCAGCGCAAGCGGCCGCGAGCACCGCGGCCAGCAACAGGGAGATCTTCAGAGTCTGGTGCATGTTCTCCTCCCTTGAGACGGACTCCAGGGTAGCGCGGTTCGGCTCGCCTGCTTGCGCCCGGGCGCGGGGTGTTTCAAAACGCCACGCCGCAGTCACGGCGCTGTCACCGGGGCGCTAGGGCTGCGGCGGCTCGCCTCTGCGGGCCTTGAGAATGGCTTGCACCAAATCCTCGGGCACGCTCTCCGGGACGGGTCCGTCGCCGCACTCGCGCAGCTCCTCGGCCAGACGTTTGCGGGCTTGATCCATCGCTCTAGATCGGATGCCGCCCGCTGGCGTCGGGATTCCGGCGGTGCGCAGGCGGTAGGGCGCGGCCGGGGCGGGACGCGCGGGTCGCGCGGGTCGCTTGAGCAACACGGGCTCGAGGGGGCGTGCAGCGAGCGGGTGCATCCCGGCGTCGATTGTGTGCAGCAGGCCCTGCAGGCGATAGCTGTGGCGGCGGACCCGGAAAATCGCGTGAGCCGGCCCGCGCAGGCGCTTGCACGCGCCGTGACAGACGAGCGTCACCAGAGCGAGCGCGGGAAGCAGCAGGCCCGGGGCGCCCAGGACCAGGTAACCGACTGCGAAACTGTAGGCGGCCCAGGGAACGGCGCAAAGCAAGCCGCCTTCCAGACGTGCGGCGCGCCGCAGGGGATCCGGGACCCGGCGCGCCCGGTGCCTCAGCCAGATGATGGGCGGTCCACACAGCGCGAGCCCCAGGACGGAGAAAGGCAGCAGCAGGACATACGCCAGAAGGTGGTACAGCCGCGGCGGCTCCCGGAGGTCGGCCACGGAGCAACGCAGCCGCTTGCAGGCGCGCTGCAGTGCGCGTGCAGCAGGCGCCAGGGAACGAGCAGTGGCTTCCGGCAAGCGCTGAATCCGGCCGGCGGCGCGCGGAACTCGCGTGGGTTTGCGCCACAAGCGCGGGTCCGAGAGCGTCACCTGCAGGAGCGCAGAGCGGTCCTCTTGCACGCGCAGGGAACCCATCGCGCGCAGGCGCCGCTCGAGCCGGCGGCGGAAGTCCCGCCGCGAACGCGCGTCGGGGGCCGGTGGACGCAGCGGCCGGCGGGCGAACACGGCCGCGTGACGGCAGCCGCGCGTCCAGCAGACGTTCATGAGCACCGGCACGACCGGAGCCTGGGCCCAGGCGGCGATGCGGTCCACCCCTCCCCCGACCTGCGCGTGGAACCCCTGCAGGAAGATCGCCACTACGCGCCCGGCGCGCGCGGCGTCCGCGGCCCCTTGCAAGGCCTGTATGTTTCTCTCGTCGTAGCCGATCGGTGCGAAGTGCACCATGTGCGCCGTGGCCAGACGCAGCGCGGTCCCCAGCATCGGGATCTCGCGGAACTCCTCGTGCACGACGGGCTCCACGAGGCGCGGGGTCGAGGCGCGCAGCAGGGGAAGGTCCGCGGGGCTCGTGTGGGCCGCGGCCAGGACGAGCGGCCCGCGCCTTGGGATGTGCCGCGCGCCGTAGATGCGCGGCCACACACCGTGCGCGACGAACGCGGCGATGCGCACGGCCCACGGCTTCAGCGGCCCGAAATACAACACCCAGCAGACGAACCGCCGCACTCGGCCCCGTCCAGGTAGCCCATGTCCCATACCGCGCGCCAAGCTAGCGGGAAGCCGTGGGAAAGGAAAGCCTGCACAGACGTCGGCCGGGTGTACGCTCGGGGCGTGAGGCTTGTCCTCGTCCTCGTCTTTCTGGCCGGGTGCGGCATCTTCTACCGCGGCGCCGAGCGTGAGTCCGTCCCCGACGGCGTGGAGATCCGCGCCGTTGACGACGCCGGTCACATCACCCTTGCCGACGGACGCACCGTGCGGCTGTTCGGCCTCGGCCTGCCGGGCGATCCGGCGCGGCGCGAGCGCTTCCTCACGCGCCTGCGCTCGAACGTGGGCGAAACCACGACGGTTACGGACGTGCTCGCAACCGACCCGCCCGCGGTGGAGTTGAGCGTTGCGCGCTACTGGGGCGTGTGCGGCAACGGCCTCTACTCGTGGACGCCGTTCCAGGAGCCGATTCGGGTCCCCTACACGAGCAAGCCGTTGGCCCTCTCGTTAGCCGAGAGCTTCCCCGACGCGATTTGCGTTGCGGACCTACAGGACCCGCGCGCACCGCGCGAGCGCGTCGCGTCATATCCCCCGCCGCCGCCCGAGCCCAAGCGCCCCGTGCTCGGTGTCGGCTGGCCGAAGTAGCCCGCGTCGGTTCTCGAGGAGACTGGTCCTGCAGGGGTCGCAAACTCCACAGGGCGTTGCGCGATCGCCGGTTACATCTCAAACAGCCCGCGTGCGGCGCGACGTGTCTCGCTCCGAGACACCCGTAAACCCGACGCGCCGTAGAGACGCGCAGGGTGCGCCTATAGGCTAGGGACTTGCATCTCGTAGTCGCGTGACAGCTTGGAGTGACAACATGAAAACAGGCGTAACGACCCTCGCAGTGGCGCTGGCCTTCGCCATGATGGCCGTCGCCGCGCCCGCCGCACACGCGGAGAGCGTCACCTACGAGATCAACATGGAGAGCTTTCCCGGCTACGTCGGGAGCTACTTCCACTCCGCCACGTACGGCGCGATGCACATGCCCGACGGCGTGACCTACTACGGCGGGGGCACCCGCAACTACGAGGTGAGCGGCACGCTGACCGGCCTCCTGGACCGCACGGCGGGCACGTTGGAGGTGACCGGAGGCGAGCTGTTCGCCGAGTCGCGCGGGTACTCCGGCCTGTTCCTGGGCGCCTTCGATGCCAAGTCCGACATCGACGTCGCGGTCACCGGTGGCCACTTCGAGACCGTCAACGGCCGTCCCTCGGGCGTGCTGCACATGGTCTTCAGCCAGCTGGGCACGGTCTTGCCGGTCTCGTTCGCCTTCGTCCCCTACCACTTCTCCGGGCCGGCCAATAGCTGGATGGAGAACCAGAGCGGCTTCGTCTTGTGGGGCAACAACACCGAAGACGAGAACGGTCTGCCCATGTCGAGCACGGGCCTCCGCATCGGCGCGGACCTGGTCGGCCGCCTGGTCGACAACGGCGTTCCGATGAACCCGCACCCGGAGCCCGGCTCGCTGGTCCTGTTCGGGCTCGGCGGCCTCGGCCTGGCCTACGCAGTGCGCAAGCGCCGCCCGCGCGCCTGAGATTCCGCCCGCACGCCCACCCGCCTGGTCTATGATCCGGTCATGACGTTCAGGCGACGCAAGACCCGGCGCCAGGTGCGCTGCACGCTGTGCACACCCTTCCGCTGGATGGGCACCGGCTCACGGCGCCGCGCCTTCCGCGACTACCGCGCCTCCGGTGTGTCCGCGCCCCGCCGCTGGACCCCGTAGCGCTCCCGGCTAGTCCCGTACCATGTGCCCTCCAATGGAGGGGAAACGCGCCAGGGGATCGACCCTCGCACGCATCCGCTGGGCCGCGGCGTGGCTGCTGATCCTTGCCACGTTGGTCAATGACGTCCCGCGTCTGGGTTCGGCCGACACCACAAAGAAGAGCTCCGAGTTGCTCGCGCAGTTCGAGGACCAGATCGCTATCGCCGCCCTCTCCCTGGGATGCGCCGCCCTTGTCGTGCTCTTGTTCGTTCGCCGCCGCGCGGACGGCGGCTCGCATCTCGAGCCCCCCGTGAGAACAGACTCCATCTACCTGGAAGCCTTCGCGCTGTACCGTTTTCAGGCGACGTTCGGCGGCCAGGTCTTGCTGACGTTACTGCCCTCCGCCGGGCTTTTCTTGCATGAGCTCGTTCTTGATTCTGCTCCGCTGACCGCGCTCGCCTGGCTTCACCTGCGTGGCGCGTCGGTGGTCACGATCCGCCGGGACAGTGGGTTGATCTGGAGGCGCGGCAGTCTTCGCGAGTGCGGAGCCGGCTTGCTCTGCTTTGCGCTGCTTGCGCCGCTGACATTGACTCTGCTGCAAGACGCGCAGCCGGACACGAGTCTTGGTGCACAGATCCTGCTCGGTGGTATGGCGCTCACTGCGGCGAAGGCTGTGCTCTATGCTCCCCTCATCGAGGAGTTCTTTTTCCGGGGCCTCCTGCACCGTCATCTGCGGACGCGTCACGGCTTCGTCTTCACGGCTTCGGCAACGACGCTTGTCTTCGTCACGATGCACACGCAGCACGATGTGGGGGGACTGGCTCTAGTAGCGTGCATGGGCTTCCTGATGTCTGTGCTGAGGGAGTGGCGCAGCTCCCTTGTCGCAGCGATCACCATGCACGCCACCGTGAACGGTGTCCCCATCCTCATTCTTCTGGCCCTCTTTTTCCTGTAGGGGCACGGACCGCCGATCGCGGGCGGCGACAGGTCCATTACACGGCGGCGTGCCCCGTGCGGCTACAATGCGGGCCTGTCAGCGTGTGGGAGGTGATGTGAGTCGTACCGGTCTTTTCCTCGGTGTGCTGGCGCTGCTGGCGCTGGCCGCCCCCGCACCCGCCGGAGGGCTGCGCGGGAAGATCACAGGCGGCAAGGCCAAGAAGCTCGTGGACCA
>JAPUHK010000064.1 GCA_027297745.1 Planctomycetota bacterium
TGGGTCTCGACCTTGAAGCAGACGTCGTGCTCGTCGTCGAAGCGGATGATGCCCGCGTTGTCCTTGAAGACGGAAACGCACCAGTCCCGGTCCAGCGCGCGTGTGGCTTCGAACACCGTCTCCTCGAGCAGGTCGTGGAAGCGCTGCGGACGGCCGTCCTCGACGTAGTCGATGGGGCAGGTGATCGTCTTGTGCTTGCAGTGCTCGGACCAGGTCTGCGCGATCGTATCCAGCTCGCCCAGCCGCGGCGCCCGTCCGAGGGCGGCGAAGTGGTCGCGCACCGCGTGCATCTCACGGACGTTGAGCGCCAGCGTGTAGCGGCGCGAGACGGCGCGCAGCTCTTCGTCGCTGAGCCCCTGCAGCACGACGTCCGGGACGGATCCGCCGGCGCCCCCCGAGGGGAGCGGCTGCGGCACCGGAACAGGACCGGGCCCCATCTCTTCGATCACCTCGTTCGCCAGCGAACGGCCGACCGCGTCCAGCACCTGCTCGTCGGACGCGTCTGGATCAATGGGCTCGATCCAGTACGTGCGGCCCGTGACCACGCGGCCCGGCTCCTCGCCGAGCGCTGCAAGCGCCCGCTGCACGGCCTGCTGCACCGGGTCCATCACTCCCGGCCGCAGCCACACGGAGACCGCCGTGCCGCGGCCCTGGACGGGCTCGGCCACACGGCCCTCCTGGGTCACCGGATCCACCAGCAACTCGCGTGCAACGCGTTCCGCGTCGCTCAGGCCCTGCAGCCAGTAGACCTGGTGCACCCGGACCGCCTGCGCCTGAAAGCCGGCCAGCGCCAGATCCCGGCGCGCCGCGAGCCCGGCCGAATCCGTCCGCCCAGGTGCGATTCGGACTTCTATTCGGGACCAAGCGTCAGTCGGGCACATAATGGCGCCATATATTGCTATAACTTGTTGATATACAATGGTTTGTGTGAATAGGGGCGCGGCAGGATAGCATGGGGGACGCACCCCTGCAACCAACCCGGGCTTCTAGCGGCACGGGACCCTGCCTATACTCTGGCTGGGTTGACGGGTGGGCTAGCTCCCATGGCCGACCAAAAGAACAACACCGGCACTGCCAAAGACACACCGCGCACCGGACTCGCCTTCGAGAGACCCATCGTCGAGCTCGAGCGGAAGATCGTCGAGCTGCAGAATCTCTCCGAAGCCACCGGGATGAACCTGAACGGCGAGTTGAAGCCGCTTCAGCAAAAGCTCCTCCGTCTGACGCGCGATATCTACGAGAACCTGGACCCCTTTGACGTGGTCCAGATCGCGCGGCACCCGCTGCGCCCGCAAACCTCGGATTACATCGCGCAGATGCTCGACGAGTATCTCGAGCTACACGGCGACCGGCACTTCGGGGACGACCACGCGATCACCACCGGCTTCGGCCGCATCGGGGAGCGCCGCTTCCTGCTGATCGCGCACCGGAAGGGCAAGGAGACGAAGGAGAACATTGCCTGCAACTGGGGCTGCGCGCACCCGGAGGGCTATCGCAAGGCGCTGCAGAAGATGCGGCTGGCCGAGAAGTTCAAGCTGCCCATCCTGACCTTGATCAACACGCCGGGCGCTTATCCCGGCGTGGGAGCGGAGGAGCGTGGGCAGGCCTGGGCCATCGCCGAGAACATCCTCGCCATGGCCAGGCTGAAGACGCCCATCGTCTGTGTCGTGATCGGCGAGGGAGGCAGCGGCGGCGCTCTCGGCATCGGCGTGGGTGACCGGGTGCTGATGCTCGAGCACGCCTACTACTCGGTCATCTCGCCCGAGGGCTGCGCCGCGATCCTGTGGAAGAACGGCGAGCGGGCCGTAGAAGCCGCGGCCGCGCTCAAGCTGACCAGCCGAGACCTGCAGCGGTTGGGCGTGGTGGACGAAATCGTGCCGGAGCCCCTCGGCGGCGCCCACCGGGCCCCCGACGAGATGGTGGCGGAGCTGAAGGGGCGCGTCCTCGAGGCCTTCGGCTCGCTGGACGGCTTCGACACCGACCAGCTGCTGGCGCGGCGTTATGAGCGCATCCGCGCCTACGGCAGCCTGGACCAACAGCCCGAGGCTTCCTGAAGAGGGGGTCTGTGTCCGGAGCCGATTAGATCTGTTGGCGCTTCTGCAGCGCCAGGACGTAAGAACAACGGGACCCGAGACAAGAACCATGAGACTCGTACTGATTCTGACCCTGCTTCCCCTGCTCGTGGCGCCGGCCGCCGCCCAGGAGCCCGCCAAGGCCCCGGCCGATGAGCTGGTCGCCAAGCTGGGTGACGACAGCTACGAGGTGCGCGAGAAGGCCACCGAGGGCCTGATCGCACTCGGCGCGGGCGCCATCCCCGCGCTGGAGCGCGCGCTCGAGTCCGAGGACCTGGAGGTGCGGTTACGGGCCGGCCGCGCGTTGCGCGCGATTCGCAGTGGACGCGCCGCCCGATCGCCCAAGCGTGCCGAGGGTGAAGACCGCGACGTGCCCCGCGATCCCGACAGCCAACTGCGCGAGGGCGTCCAAGTGCGCGGCGTGCAGGTCCAGATCGAAAACGGCAAGGTCAAGGTGACGTTGCGCACCGTCGAGGACGGCCAGGAGAAGACGACCGTCTACGAGGGTGAGTCCCTGGAGCAGCTCAAGAAGAAGCATCCCGAGCTGAACAAGGTGCTCGGCGGCACCACGTTCCGCTTCGGCTTCGGCGGCCGCGGCGGCCGGCTCGACGACTTCTGGAAGAAGTTCGACGAGGACATGAAGAAGAAGTTCGACCAGGACTTCTGGAGGGGCTTCGATCGCGGCGACAACTTCTGGAAGGAGTGGGAGCAGGAGCGCAAGCGCATGCTCGAGCAGATGCGCAAGGCACAGGAGCGGGGGCGCGAAGCCGGGGGCTGGCACCTGGCTCCGCTCGAGAACGCGCGCCACGCCCGCACTCCTTTGGGTGAGGTGCGCGCCCTGGACGGCGTGCTGCGTGCCCAACTGGACCTGGACGACGGCCTCGTGGTCGTGCGCGTCTTCCCGGGGTCGCTGGCGGAGCGGCTCGGCGTCGAGCAGTACGACATCCTGTTGAGCCTCAACGGCCGGCGCATCGCTGGGGCCGGGGACGTGCGCCTGGCGCTGGGCGCGCTTCAGCGCGGCAACGAGGTCCGCGCGGTCGTCCTCCGCCGGGCCCAGCGGAAGGAGCTCCACGCCCCGGCCCGCGCCGAGACCCAGCGCGAGGACGCACCGAAGCGGGACAAGTAGCGTTCCGCTGCGGGACACGCGCCGGTACGGTGTCCGACCCCTCGGGCCCGGGACACGTATGCTGTCGGCGTGAGGGCTCTGTGCTTGACGCTGCTGCTCGCTCTTACCGTAAGCTGCGGCGGGAGCGGGGGCGCTGTCATCGTCGTCGGCCAGGGCTGGGTCGTGCTCGCGCAGCTCTCCCAGGCCCGCACCGAGAACAGCGCCGCCGTTGCCGGCGGGCGCATCTACGTGATGGGCGGCTTTGGCTCCCGGAACACGCCCGCGCTCGACGTGGAGTGCTATGACCCGGCCACGGACATGTGGACCACGGTCACGCAGCACCCCGCCGGCGGTGTGAACCATGCGGGGCTGGTCGAGGTGGGGGGCCTGCTGTACCTGATCGGCGGCTACTCAGGCGCGACCTTCAACGAGATCGCCGACGTGCGCATCTACGACCCCGTCACGAACCAGTGGTCGACGGGCACGGACATGCCCACGCCGCGCGGTGCGCTGGCGATCGCCGTCGTAAGCGGGCTGATCCACGTAATCGGGGGCGAGGACAGCAGCGGCGAATTGGCGACGCACGAGATCTACGACCCGGTGATGGATCAGTGGTCCACGGCGGCGCCCATGCCGACGCCCCGAGAGCACCACGCGGCCGCCGCCGTCAGCGGCTTGATCTACGTCGCCGCCGGGCGCGTGCACGACCCCGGCTTCCGCAACCTCGGCACGTTCGAGATCTACGACCCCGTGATGGACATGTGGATCACCGGGCCGCCCGTCCCGACCGCCCGCAGCGGCATCGCCGCCGTGGCCTTCAACGGACGCTTCTACCTGTTCGGGGGCGAGGCTCCCTCCGCCATCTTCAGGGAAAACGAGAGCTACGACCCGGCCACCGGGATGTGGACCACGAACGAGCCGATGCCCACCGGCCGGCACGGCATCGGCGCCGCGGTGCTCGGCAACGATATCTACGTCGTGGGCGGGGGGCCGTCGCCGGGCTTCACCTTCAGCGGCGCAAACGAGCGCTTCACGCCGAAGTAACAGTTACGTCGTCCCAACTCCGGAACGCCTTCTGTCGAAGCGACTTACGCGCATCCGAGTGCGACACGCGTGCCGCAATGCGGCATCGATGCCGCACTTTGTTCGACGCAAACATCGACGCAGCAGCCGGTTGGGTCTTTGCAGTGAGGTGACCGTTACTGAATCCGGGTGACGAAGCCGATCGCGCCGGACAGGTACCCGGCCCCGATCGTGGTCAGGACGACC
>JAPUHK010000065.1 GCA_027297745.1 Planctomycetota bacterium
ACGTGCTCCTTGGCCCGGTCCTCGGCACTCGGGCCGCCGGTCTTGCGCTGCACCTCCGCCAACAGGTCCTTGTTCGTGGGCCGCGTGAAGCCGGCGTACTTGAAGCCGAACGACGAGTGCGTTTGCACCACGTGCGTGCGGCGCACGTCGTAGTAGCGCTTGCGGATGCCGCGCGCCGGATCGTTCTCGAGCATGTAGAGCGCTTCGTCGACCAGCGACAAGGCGACGCTCGCGGCCACGGGGCGGCCGAGCGCGTCGACGGTCTCGATGTCGAAGCGCACCTCCTCCCCCGGTCCGCCCGTGGGCGCCTGCGGGCGCACGCGCACGTCGAGGTAGCGGAAGACGACGATCTCATCGGAGGCGGTCTTGAGCTCATGCGCGCCCGGGACCGCGATGCTCACGAAGACGTTCGGCGCGTAGAGCTCGGTGAGCGGGATCTCCAGCACGGTCGCGCTGTTTTTCAGCTGCACGAACTCGTGGCGCAGCACGCGGCCGGCCTCGAACGTGAGCAGGGCGGGCGTGCCCGTGATGGGCGAGTCGATGAAGATGCGCGCCTTCTCCCCCTCGAGGTAGTAGCGCCGGTCCACCACTACGCGGACGTCGCGCTCCTTCTGGAAGTCCTCGCCGGTGGCCGTCATGGCCGCGCTGGCCGTCACGCGGCGGGGTCCCAGCGCGCCGGACTCGTAGCGGATCTCGTAGCGCCCGCCCTGCGGCAGCTGCACGCTCAGCTCGGCGCGCCCTTCGCGACTGGTCGAGACCTCGAGCGTACGCACGGGCACGAACGTCCAGGAGTTGCGCGCGTCCAGCTCGCGCCGCGCCACGATCAGCTTGCCGCTGCGCGACACGGGCCGGTGCGAGGCGTCGACGGTGCGCACGCGCACCCGGAAGTCCTCGCCGGGGCGGACCGCCTTGCGGTCGATATCCACGACGGCGAAATGGTCCTGGCGCGTGGCGAAGAAGTCGAGCCGTGCGGAGGCGCTCAGCCGGTCGACGTCGGTGGCCTCGAGCTCGAAGACATAGACGGCGTCGCCCGCCTCCTCGTCGGTCTCCACTTCGATCTGCGCCGTGCCGTCCTCGCCGGCCGTGAGCGTGCCGCGCTCCACGACCTCGGCGCCCGACGGGGCACGGTCGCGCTTGCTGCGCTTGGACTCGAAGAACCAGGCGAAGGAGTCGTAGCGCGAGCGGTCGAAGGCAAACGGAAGGCGCACGAGGCGCCACTGCAGCGGCGCCTTCGACACGGGGCCGCCCACGAGGTAGCGGGCGGCGGCACGGACCTTGATCGTCTCGCCCGGCCGCAGCGCGAGCGTGTCCGCCTCGAGCTGCACCGTGAACTCCGGCTTGCGGAACTCCGCGATGCTGAACTCGCCCGTGAACGTGCGCTTGCCGTCGCGGATGTGCACCCTGGCCTTGCCGAGCGGCGCCTCGCCGTCGAGCACGACCTCCGTTTCGAGCACGCCGAAGTCGTCCGTGTGCAGCTTGCGCCGCACGAGCTCCACGCTGTTCTTGTCGGTGACCCACAACTCCACCTCGTGGTTCTTGGGGATCGTGTAGACGCCCTTGGAGGTGTGGCGCAGGAACGCGCCGATCTTCACGGTCTCGCCCGGACGGTAGAGCGGGCGGTCCGTGAAGACATAGCCGACGGGCTTGTAGCCGCTGGCCGCGGTCGCGCCCACGGCCCCGTTGCTGAAGGCGTAGTGGCCGTCCGCCTCGGCCATCACCTGGGCGCCCGATCCGAGCTTTTGGTGGGCGATGCTCGCCGTGCCGTCCGGGCCGGTCTTGGCTTCGAGGATCTGCCCGCCCGCGGCGGCCGCGATGCGCACGCCGGGCCACGGTGCATGGTCGGAGGCGCGGAAGGCCCAGCAGAACAGATGGCCGCGCGAGGACTTCACGACCAGGCGCAGGTCCGAGACCACGATCAGGGTAGTCGCGGTGAGATCGTCTTCGCCGACCACGACCACGTACGCGCCCGGCTCACCCTGCTTGACGGGAAGCTTGTGGGCACCGCTGAACAGACGGAAGCGCTCATAGCGCTCGCCTAGATCGATGACGCCGTCCAGGTCCGGCTTGACCACGTCCACGGCGAGGTTCTCGATGCCGGTCACCTGCTTCTTCTTGCGGAAGTACTCGGCCAGGTCGACGCGGTACAGACGCGTCTGCAGCTTCGGGATGTTGCGCGTCTCGACTTCGAGGTTGGCCGCCTCCGTCGTCGAGAAGATGCGCTCGGCCCGGATCGTCAGCGTCTTCTGGCGCAGCGTGTCGAGGATGATGCGCGCCTGCCGCCCCTCCGGGAACTTGGCGTACTCCTTGGCGGTCTTCTCGTAGCCCTCGATGGCCTTGGTGAGATCGCCGTGCTCGTCGTGATGGCGCGCGGTCGCGAACAGCGCCTGCGCCGCCTCCCGGCGCCCGCGGTACTTCTGCGCGCAAACGTCGAGCATGGCGAGCTTGGATTCCGCGTTCTTGGCCTTGTCGAAGGCGTCGGCGATGGCCAGATGGACGGCGGCCGCCTGCCCGTGGTCGGGGTACTCCTTCAGGAAGGCGCGGTAGACCTCGACCGCGGCCCCGTACTCCTTCTTGTCGAGCAGATGGCCCGCCTTGGAGAGGAACGTGGCCGGGATCGCCTGCCGCGCTTGCTCCCAGTTGGGATCGTTGGGATGGGCGGTCAGATAGGCGTGCCATGCGGCGATCGCGTCGTCGTAGCGGTGCACGGCCAACAGCCCGCCGGCCAGCTGAATGCGCGCCTGCGGGGCCTTGTCATGCCCCGGGAAGCGGCGCAGGAAGTCGCGCCAGCGGGGCTCGGCTTGCGCGTACTCCCTGTCGCGCTGCAGGACCTCGGCGCGGCGGAAGGCCGCGTGCGGCGCCTGCTCGTGATCGGGATGGCGCTCGAGGAAGATGCGGTAGAGCTGTAGCCCCTCGTCGCGCACCTTGCCGGGCTCGTTCGTGAGCCCGTCGGCCAGCGCGAGCAGGGCCAGGGGCGCCTGCGGCGTGTCCGGAAACTCCTTTCGGACGCGGTCCAGGAGCTCACGGGCGGTCTTCGGGTCCCACTCCATGTAGTGCCGGCCGGCGCGCAGCAGGCTCTCGGCGTGCAGGTCCGAATCCGGATGATCCTTCAGCAGTTGCGCGTAGGCCGGCGCCGCGAGCGCCCCGGCGTCGGTCTGCGCCAAGCACTCCGCCATGCGAAAGTCCACCTCAGCGGCGCGTTCCGGCGGGACGCGGATGGCGCGGGCGCGCTTGTACAGGTCCAGCGCCAGAGGGTAGTCCGGCTTGCGCGCGGGGCGGCCGAACTCGTCTTTTTTCTCCTCACCCTCGAAGGCGCTGTCGGCCTGCTCCAGGAACAGCTTGCTCAGGCGTTCGCGGTAGCCGTCGCCCGCCAGGAACTCGGCGCGCTCCTGCAGCAGCCGGGAGGCGTCGCCCCAACCGCGCGTGCGCTGATAGGCGTTCGCCATCAGGTAACGCACCTTGTCCGCGAAGGAGCCTTCGGGGGCGTCGCGCAAGTAGGCGGCGCCTTCGGAGAGCACGTCGCGGTAGCGCTTGTCGAAATAGAACGCGCGCAGCCGCATGTAGGCCGCGCGGTGCGAGCCCTCCGTCCCCGCGAAGTCCGCCTTCACGCGCGCGTAGGCCCGGGCCGCGGCGCCGTAGTCGCGGTCGCGCATGGCCTGGTCGGCCTGCTCCAACGCCTGCTTGAGCGGATCGGGGGCCAGGCCGGTTCCCTGGGCCAGGCAGTAAAGCGAAAAGGCGGCGCAGAACAAGACGCCGCCCAAGAGGGGAGAGAAGGATCGAGACATCATGGTTTAGACGAAGTGCAGCGGGCGGTGGTGCCCGGCAACCCGGGAGGCCGCCCTGGTTCCAACCGGCCTTTGTACCGCAGCCGGCCGCCGTCGGAAACGGGCGCCGGGGCTGAACGTTCGTTATCCTCGCGCCCAGCGGCCCCGCGGGCCGCCTGCCAACTCACAGACAGGGAGGAATCGATGCCCCAGGTAACTCTGAAAGGAAACCCGGTGACCCTCGAGGGGACCGAGATCCAGGTCGGGCAGAGCGCGCCCGACTTCAACGTTCAGCTGCAGGACATGAGCGACTACACGCTGCAGAGCGGCGCGGGCAAGACGCGCATCTTCCTCACCGTGCCCTCGCTCGACACGCCGGTCTGCGACACCGAGGTGCGGCGCTTCAACGAGGAGGCGTCAAAGCTCCCCGACACGGAGATCGTGGCCGTGAGCATGGACCTGCCCATGGCCCAGGCGCGCTGGTGCGGAGCGGCCGGCGTCGAAAACGTCAAGACCGTCAGCGACCATCGGGACGCCTCCTTCGGCAAGGCCTACGGCGCGCTGGTGAGCGGCGGCCCGCTGGCCCGTTTCCTGTGCCGCGCGGTGTTCGTGGTGGACGGGGACAACAAGGTGACGCACGTGCAGTACGTGCCCGAGATCGCCGAGGAACCCGATTACGACGCGGTCCTCAGCGTGGTCCGCTAGGACCAAACGTACACGTGCCCTTGCCCATGCCCGCTGCCCGTGCATTTACGCCCGCTGGGTCCCCCAGTCACAGCTCGGACAGCCGCCGGGCACCATGACCGGCGGAATGTACCTGACGGGCGCCGTCAACCAGCTGTTCGCGGTGGCGGTGCTGATCGTGCTGTGGCTGACCGTCGACGCGGGCCCCTGGATCATGCTCGCCATCGGCCTCCCCGTGATCGCCCTGGCTCCCTGTTCCTGCCCTACTCGAAGTCCCTGTGGCTGGCGATCGAGTACTGGACCGATACGAAGGAGGGCGACTGAAGCCCCGAGCGTCTCGCGCTGAAGCAGGAGCGCGGACGTGGCGCTTGCGGAGGCATGGCTGCGTGCTATCTGTAATGAGGAGAGGTTGCAGGTAACCCCGGATTGGGCTTTCCGGTCGAGCTGGGAGGTCCGTTCCGAATGCACGCACGCAATCGAGGTTTTACGGCCGTCGAGACGGCGGCTGCCCTGCTGCTCGTGGGCGCGGGAGGGCTGTTCTGGACCCACTCCTGGATCCAGTCTCAGTCCGCAGTCCGGATCGACGCCGGGCGCCGCGCTGTAGCCACCCGTCTGTACCGGCTGCTGACAGCCGAGCTGAGCCAGACGAGCACCGAGATCGACCGCAGCCTTCCGCCGCGGGAGAGCCAGCGCTTCTGGCTCGTGCCGAACGGCGTTCGCTTCCACCGTGTGATCGGGGTGGAGATCGTCCCGACGCTGGGGGCCGTGCAGCAGTGGTCGCCGGAGATCACGTACGTGTGGAGCCCCGCGCGGCACGAGGTCACCCGCTCGGTCCCCAACCAGCGGCGGCAGGTGGTGGCCACGGACGTGGTACGTTTCGAGCCGACGCTCGACAAGGACGGCCGTATCACGATCGTGCTCGCCACCGGCCCCGACGACGAGCGGCACAAGGGGGCGGACCGCGTAGAGGTCGTGCGCATCACGCCCCGCAACTCCCTGAAGTAACAGTTGCCCCCTGTCGCGCTCCTATCTCCGCTGTCAGCAGCAACTTGTTGCGCTGAGTTGCGGCACGCATGCCGCACCTAGGCGCTCGGAACCGGCTGACGGCAATGGAGTTGCGTCCGTTCGTTGGGGTAACCGTTACCATGCCGGACGATGGCTCAGGAGCCCGTAGTCGTCCGCATCGCGCCGAGCCCCACCGGGGACCCCCACGTCGGGACGGCCTACACGGCGCTTTTCAACATGGCGCTGCGCCGCAAGCAGGGCGGCCGCTTCATCCTGCGTATCGACGACACCGACCGGACCCGCTACCAGGCCGACAGTGAGGCGGCCATCCAGCACGAGCTGCGCTGGCTCGGGATCGAGTGGGACGAGGGGCCGGACGTGGGCGGAGACGCGGGCCCGTACCGGCAGAGCGAGCGCACGGACCTGTACCGTGCCGCCGTCGAGGAGCTGATCGCCAAGGGCGCCGCCTACCGTTGCGACTGCACGAAGGAGCGCCTGGAGGAGATGCGCGCGGAGCAGCGCAAACGCAAGCAGCAACCGCGCTACGACGGCCACTGCCGGGAGCGCGAGGTCTCCCCTGACGCGACACACGTCGTGCGCCTGAAGGTGCCGCTTGCGGGCGAAACCACCTGGACCGACGAGCTGCGCGGCGCGATCACGATCCAGAACGCGACCGTGGACGACCAGGTCTTGCTCAAGAGCGACGGCTACCCCACCTATCACCTGGCCACGGTCGTGGACGACCACAAGATGGGCGTGACGCACATCCTGCGCGCGGAGGAGTGGATCAACTCGACTCCCAAGCACGTGCTGCTGTACGAGGCGTTCGGCTGGCCGCTGCCGAAGTTCGTGCACCTGCCGCTGTTGCGCAACTCGGACAAGTCCAAGATCAGCAAGCGCAAGAACCCGACCTCGATCACCTGGTACCGCGAAAACGGGTTCCTGCCCGAGGCGCTGCGCAACTTCCTGAGCCTGATGGGATTCAGCTTCGGGGACGACCGGGAGGAGTTCACGCTGGAGGAGTTCGTCGAGGCCTTCAGCCTGGGCGCGATCAAGACCGGCGGACCGGTCTTCGACCAGCAGAAGCTCGAGTGGCTCAACGGCGTCTACATCCGCAAGCTGGGCCTGGACGAGCTGATCGAGCACGTGCGCGAGCATAGCGCGGCGGCGGCCGCGGCGGACCCCGCACTCTTGCGCAGGATCCTGCCGCTGGTTCAGGAGCGCATGAACCGGTTCACGGAGTTCGACGAGCTGTGCGACTTCTTCTTCGTCGACCGTGTGCAGCCGCCGCACGACGACCTGCTGCCCAAGAAGCGCTCGGACACCAACACGGCAGCGGTGCTGCGCCAGGCGCGGCTGCTGGTGCGCGACCTGCCGAGTCTGGACGAGGAGACGCTGGAGCAGAAGCTGCGCGACCTGGCCGAGGAAGTGGAGTGGAAGGCGCGCGAGCTGTTCATGGCCCTGCGCGTGGCGGTCACCGGCAAGAAGGTGACGCCGCCGCTGATCGAGTCCATGTGCGTGCTGGGCCGCGAGACCTGCATCGAGCGCATCGATGCCGCCATCGACGTGCTGGGCAGCCCGGAGAACCCGATCCTTGGTACGAGCGACACTTCGGCTTAGCACGCCAGCCCGTGTTTGGGCGCTAGTCGCACTCGTGGGCGCCGTGGCCTGGATCACGACCCGCAACGGCGGCCACGAGACGGTTCACACGGCCGGCCAGGTCACGATGATCGTCGCCATCGCCGGCTACTTCGTCGAGCGCTTCCGCGGCCGCCGAAAGGACTGAGCCGGCGCGGTTTCCTACGCCTGCCCGTTGCCGTTCGTGCCGTCGGATCCGTTGGATCCGTTCGCGCCCGGCTTCGGCTCGCCGTGATGCTTGTACAGCTCGTCCACGAACTTGTGCCACTCCGGGTCCTCGAAGAACCCCTCGGGCAACACGCCGTGCAGGTACTCAACGAACTCGTCGCAGCCGATGGGCACGCCGCCCACCCGCGTCAGCAACGTGCCGTGCACGTCGTTGGGCTGGAAGACGTACTCCTCCAGACCGCGCTTGCGGAAGAAGTTGCGCGCCGGCGTGTGGATGATCATGTCGGGCTTGATGCCCTTCACGTCGTCCTTGGTCTCCCAGATGCGCTCGACGATCTCGTTGGCATCGACGTACTCGGTCCCCTTGCGGTAGACCTTCGTGACCATGGCGCAGTTCCAGTCGCGCACGAAATCCGTGGCCTCGGCGTAGTAGAGGTCTTGCGCCTGGATGTTGGTCTTGTCCTTGAAGCCGAACTCGATGTTCGTGCCGCCGCCGAGCTCGTTTCCGAACATCTCCAGGCCGCGCGCCAGCCATTTGTTCAAGTGCAGCTGGATGTCCTTCACGGAGAAGTCGCCTTTGCCGTCCGCGGCCATGATCGCGATCTGGCGCACGCACTTGCGGCCGTGGCCGAGGTGGAAGCCCTCCTCGACGAGCATCGGGCCCATGGAACGCGCCATGGGGCCGTAGGCGAACACGGACTGCATGTCGAGCTGGTACTTGCCGACCAGGTCGATCAACGTGGCGAACATGACGTTGTCCAGGAAACTCTGCATCTCCATGTTGAAGGCGTCCAGCACGTGCTGGCCGGTCTCCATCGAGAGCAGCTCCTGGATCATCTGGCCCGCGACGTCGCCCATCCCCATGCGTCTCCAGGTCGGGTCGTGCTCCAGCACCCAGAACATCTGGTAGGCGTGGCGCAGCTCCTCGGCCATGATGCGCAGGATGCCGTACTTCATCTCGTCGGTGATGGCGCCGTCGATGCTCATGCGGTGCTGCTGGACGGAGCCGAGCTCCGTGGAGCACTGCGCCTTGACGATTCCCTGCGCAGAGAAAAACATGTTGCCGCCCATCTCGTCGGCGGCTTCGAAGTAGGGTCTGCCTTGATAGCGTCCCACCGAGATGGTCGGGCTCTTCAGCTTGCCGATCTTCGAGATCAATCGGAACGGGGTCTGCTTGCCGAAGTATTTGGACCAGTTCTTCTCGAGCGTGCCCAACTCAGGGAAGTTGCGCTCTTGCCAGTCGGAGATGGCTTTGTGGTACTTCGGGGAGATCTCGGTGGTTTCGTAGGCAGCCATGCGGGGAGTATAGCATTGAACGAACGATCGTTCGAAAAGCCCTGCCCGGCCTGGCTGTTTCCGGCCGGTAGCACGGCAGGGCCGCACGGCCCCATCTTGCGGAGAGCCGCGTGAGGATCCGGCCCCTGTGCCTGCTGCTGTTCCTGTCCGGGGCCGCCACCCTGGTGCTCGAGGTGGCCTGGTTCCGGCGCCTGGCTCAGGTGGCCGGCGGGACCTCGGTCGCGCTGAGCGCGGTGCTGGCCGCATTCTTCGGGGGCATGGCCGCCGGGGCCTGGTTGCTCGGGCGCTTCGCCGACCGGGCGGCGCGACCGCTGCGCTTCTACGCCTGGCTCGAGACGACGGTGGTGCTTTGCGCGCTCTTGAGCCCGGTCGTGCTCGACTCCTCGCGCGAGGTGTTCGTCACGCTGTTCGCGCGCTTCCACGAGACCCCCCCACTGCACGCAGTGCTCAACTTCCTGTTTGCGGTGCTGTTGCTGGCGCCGCCCGCCTTCCTGCTCGGCGCGACGCTCCCGGCGGCCGCGGCGGCCGCACGCACGACGCCCGCCGACCGCGGACGCGCGCTGGGCTGGCTCTATGCATGGAACACGCTGGGCGCAGTCGTAGGAACGGTGCTGGCCGGCTTCATACTGCTCCCGGCGCTCGGGCTCACATGGAGCATGCGCACGGCGGCGCTGCTCTCGGGCGCCGCGGCGCTCGGCGCGTTCCTACTGAAGGAGCAGCCGCGCGAGGCCGGTGAGCTGCAGGGGCCCGTGGGGGCCCCTCACCCCGATGCCGGGCGCGCCCTGAAGCTCTACGCCGCGTCCGGCTTCCTGGGCCTGACCGCGGAGGTGGCCTTTACGCGCAGCCTGGTGCTGGTGTTCGGCTCCGCTACCTACGCGTTCACGACGATGCTGGCCGTGTTCCTGTTCGGCATCGGCGCCGGGGGTGCGATCGGCACGCGCCTGGCACGCGATGGCGAGCGCTTGCGCCAAAAGCTCGAGATCACGGTCGCGGCGACGGCGGCGCTGTTCAGCCTCGCTGCGCTGCTCGTGTACTTCCTGCCGCGGCTCTACATCTCCTTCTATCTCGCGCTCGAGGGCAGCTTCGGCGCCGGCCTGTGGACGCGCTTCGTGCTCTCGTCCCTGATCCTGCTGCCCGGCGCGCTCGGTCTCGGCGCCGCCTTTCCGCTGGCGGTGCACCTGGCCGCAAGCCGCGAGAGCGGCGCGGGAACGGGACGCGCCTACGCGGCAAACGCGCTGGCCGGCATCGCAGGCACGGTCCTGTCCGTCGCGCTCTTGATCCCGGTGCTCGGGCCGCAGTACACGGTCGCACTCGCGGCGCTGGCAACGGCGCTGGTAGCCGCTTTCGGGGCGCGCCGGCGGTTGGTGTGGGGCTTGACCGCGGTCACGGCGCTGGGCTTCATCCCCCCTTTCAACGTCGCGCGCGAACGGCTCCTGGCCGGCGTCTACTACGCCCCGGAAATCTACCTCGTGGACGGCCGCATCCACGAGGAGACGTGGGAGGACGGCATCGACCTCCCCTTCGCGCGCTACGGGCGCGAAGCGACCGTGAGCGTCTTCCGCTGGTACGGGAGCATGGGCGTGCTGATCGACGGCAAGGCCGTGGCCACCAACCACGTCGTCGACGACGTACAGCATCTAGCGTTGCTCGGCCACCTGCCGCTCGCGCTGCACCCCGACCCGCAGAGCGTGCTGATCGTGGGCCTGGGCATGGGCACGACCTGGAAGGCCGTCGCGCTGCACGAGCCGAAGACAGTGCGCGTCGTGGAGATCGAAGGCGCCGTGGTGGAGGCGGCGGCCTTCATCGGCAACCGGCCGCGCGACGTCGTCGTGGCCGACGCGCGCACCTATGTGCAGGCCACCGACCAACTGTACGACGTGATCACCAGCGACCCGATCCACCCGTGGGTGCGCGGCGGCGGCGACCTGTACACGCTGGAGTACTTCGAGTCGTGCCGCGCCAAGCTGGCTCCCGGCGGTGTGGCCTGCCAATGGCTGCCCGTGCACCAGCTGAGCGTGGAAGACCGGGCGGACATCATCCGCACCTTCTGCGCCGTGTTTCAGGCGGCCGCCTACTACGCCGGCGGCGACCTGATACTGGTCGGCGTGGCCACGGGAGACGTGCCGCCGCCGCGCGCGCTCAAGGGCGCTGCGTTGGAGGCGCTGCGCGCCATGGGCGCCGAAGACCTGGACCGGCTGCGTGTAGCCGACCACGTGCTTCTGGTGGACCGCGTCGGCGAGGGGCGGCTCTTGACCGACGATTCCTTGCACCTCGAGTTCTCGGCACCGCGCCAGCTCATGGACCAGGACGCGGCCCAAAACTACGCCTGGACGCGCGCGTTGTGGATCAAGCCGCCGAAGCTGTACAACGCGATGCTGCACGTTCAGGAGGCGCGCGCCGCGGGGGACACGGAAGCGCTCACCCGCTGGTTGACGATCGCGAAGGCCGCCGGTCCTGGCGATCCCTTCCGGCGTCGCTACGCAGGCGAGTTGGACCTGATCGAGGCCGAACAGTTGATCCGCTACGGCCGTACGAAGCTGGCGGAGAAGTTCTTGGAGAACGCGCGGGCGCTCTTGCCGGACGACCCGCGCTTGATCGGGACGGAGGCCGACCTGCGCGCAGCCGAAGGCAAGCACGCCGCAGCCGCCACGCTGTACCGGAAGCTCTTGGAGAAACAGCCGGGCAACCGGTACCTGCAACGGCGCCTGAAGCGCGTGACCGGGCGGTAGCCGGGTTCTGGTGCGGGTTCGGGTGCCGCGGCGCTAGAATGCCGCTTGCATGGCGAACTGCGATGAGGGCTACAACTGCGACCGTTGCGGCAAGTACGTCGACAACGTGAAGGTGTCGGAGCTCTACCTGCGCTACGTGCTGGGCGTGGTCCCCGCCGAGGAGTTGCCGCGCGAGCCCGAGCGCCACATCCGCTGCACGCCCGAGTTCGCGCAGTACATCGTGCATCCCAACTTCGACCCCCTGGCCTGCGACGACCCGGCGTTGGACAAGCGCAACCTGCCCGAGCAGGTGCGCCGGCGCCAGGAGAAGCTGTTCACCCGCGCCTGGCTGCGCTTGCAGGCAGTGGCCAACTCCAACCTGGCGGTGGACGAGTACCCGCTCCCCGACCTGGTCAACGGGAGCTCCGCGTGAATCCCTGGCACGACGTCCCGATCGGCGTGGATCCCATGCACAGCTTCCAGTGCGTGATCGAGATCCCGCGCGGCAGCAAGAACAAGTACGAGGTCGACAAGCAGACGGGACTGTTGCGTCTGGACCGCGTGCTGTACAGCGCGGTGCACTACCCGGCCAACTACGGCTTCGTGCCGCAGACCTGGTGCGACGACGAGGATCCGCTCGACGTGCTCGTGCTGTGCCAGGAGGCGGTGGTGCCGCTGTGCATCGTGCGCGCGCGCCCCATCGGCACCATCGCCATGCGGGACGAGAAGGGCCAGGATGACAAGCTGATCGCCGTGGCCGCCGACGACCCCGAGTACGAAACGACCATGGACGTGACGGACCTCGCCCCGCACGTCGCCCGGCAGCTCAAGCAGTTCCTGCTCGACTACAAGACTCTCGAGCACAAGGAGGTCGACGTCGATAACCTGCGCTCCGTGGACGAGGCGCGCAGGGTGCTGCGGGAGGCGATCGAGGCCTACAAGAAGAAGTTCGCCAAGCGCTAGAGCACGATGGTCACGGGGCCGTCGTTGACGAGCTCGACCTCCATCATGGCGCCGAAGACGCCCGTCTCAACGCGGATGCCGGCGTCCTTCAGCGCGACGCAGAAGACGCCGTACAGGTGCTCGGCCTCTACGGGGCCCGCGGCGGCGACGAACGAGGGCCGGTTGCCCTTGTGCGTGTCACCGAGCAGCGTGAACTGAGACACGACCAACGCCGCGCCGCCGGCGTCGATCAGGGAGCGGTCGATCGGGCGGCGTTCGCTCGGAAAGATGCGCAGCTTGGCGATCTTCTGAGCCAGCGCGCGCGCGTCGGTGTCGGCGTCCCCGTCGGCAACGCCCAGCAGCACGAGGAGCCCGGTGCCGATCGAGCCCGTCGCCTTCCCGTCCACACGCACCTCGGCGCGGGAGACCCTCTGCACCACCGCTCTCATGCTCCGCCTCCCATGCTACCCGGCCGACTTGACGAGCCTGCGACTTCGGATACCTTCCGAGGCCATGAGACCCACGATGCTCTTCCTCGCCGCCGCCGCCCTGATCGGTTGCTCCGACTCCGCAGGGACCGACGAGGGAACCGAGAAAGCGACGAAGAAAGCGCAGGCGCCCGCCGAGGCGCTGCCCGAGATCCGCTACTACATGCTCTCGGACAAGTGACCCTACTGCGCAAACATACGGCGCGCGGTCGGCGAGCTGGAAAAGTCCGGGAAGTACGAAGGCAAGCTCGAGTTCTCCATCGTGATGGCCGGGATCCCCGCCAGCCAGGAGGTGATCAAGCGGGAGCAGCTCGGCAACCACGGGCTGGTCGGCCTCGACAGCGACGGCAAGGTGAGGGTCAAGCTCCCCGGCCACAACTACGGCATGGAAGAGATCGTCGAGAAGATCGAGGACTTGCTGAAGCAGGCAGCCAAGACCGGCTAGCGCGGGGGACCGCGAGGGCGGGTGGCCTACAATCACGCCGCATGCGCTCGCGCGTAGATATCGTCGAGGGCAACCTCGACGCCTATCTGGAATCCGCCAAGCCCGCAGCGAAGCGTCTCGGGCCCAAGGATGCGCTTCGTCCGGGCAGCGGGCTCACGGCGCGCAAGGCGGTGGAGTTGTTCGAGGACCAGGTGCTCAGCCGCGCGCTCGACGTGGCCGCCCGCGAGCTAAGGCGCCGCAATCAGGGCTTCTACACGATCTCGAGCGCGGGCCACGAGCAGAACGCCGTGGTCGGAGCCCAACTCGGGCTCGAGGACGTGCCCTTCCTGCATTACCGCTCCGGCGCCTTGATGATGGCGCGCGCGCGGCAGCGCCCCGGCGAGACGCCGGCCTTCGACACGTTGCTCAGCTTGTGCGCCGCGGCGGAGGACCCGATCTCCGGCGGACGGCACAAGGTCTGGGGCAGCGTGCCGCTCAGAGTGCCGCCGCAGACGAGCACGATCGCCTCGCACCTGCCCAAGGCGGTCGGGTACGCGTTCGCGCTGCGGCGCGCACGGCGCCTGGGCATCGACCCCGGCGTGCCGCGCGGCTCCATCGTGTGCTGCAGCTTCGGCGACGCGTCCGCGAACCACGCCACGGCGCTGTCGGGAATTCAGGCGGCCCGCTACGCGCAGCGCCGCGGCGCCTCGATGCCGATCCTGTTCCTGTGCGAGGACAACGGCTGGGGGATCTCGGTCGACACGCCGCGCAACTGGATCCGCGACACCTTCGGCGCGCTCCCCTACCTGCGCTACTTCAGGGCGGACGGCGACGTGGACCAGATCTGGGACACGACCGCCGCGGCCATCGAGGCCTGCCGCAACACGCGCGGGCCGGTTTTCCTGCATCTGCACTGCGTGCGGCTGTGGGCGCACGCAGGCAGCGACGTCGAGACGGCCTACCGCACCGTGGCGGAGATCGAGGGCACGGAAACGCGCGATCCGCTCCTGCGCAACGCCCGGCGCCTGGTGGAGACCGGCGCCGCCGACCCCGGGACCCTACAGGCGATCGTGCGCGACACGCGGCAGCGGGTGATGGCCGCCGCCGTGGAAGCGGGGTCTCGGCGCCGGCTGCACAGCGCCGCGCAGATCATGGCTCCGCTGGCGCCGTACGACGAGGCGCAATGCCGCGCGGCGGCCGAGGCGGCAGCGGACCCGGCCGAACGCGCCGCCGTCTTCGGCGACAAGCTTCCCGAGCAGGCCGAAGCACCCGTCCACCGCACGCTGGCGGCGCACCTCGGCGCCGCGCTCACCGACGCGATGGCGCGCGATTCGTCGATCCTGGTCTACGGCGAGGACGTCGGCCGCAAGGGTGGCGTCTACGGACTGACGTCGGGGCTGCAAAAGCGCTTCGGCGTAGCGCGTGTGTTCGACACGCTGCTCGACGAGACGACCATCCTCGGCGTGGCGCAGGGCGCGGGGATGGCCGGCCTGCTGCCCGTGGCGGAGATCCAATACCTCGCCTACGTGCACAACGCCATCGATCAGCTGCGCGGAGAGGCGGCCTCGCTGTCTTTCTTATCCGACGGCCGCTTCCAAAACCCGATGGTCGTGCGCATCGCCTCGTTCGCATACCAGAAGGGGTTCGGCGGCCACTTCCACAACGACAACTCGATCGGGGCCCTGCGCGAGATTCCGGGTGTCGTGCTCGCGGCGCCCGCCCGCGGCGACGATGCGGCGCGCATGCTACGCGGTTGCCTGGCGCTGGCGCGCGAGCACGGCCGGGTCGTGTGCGTCTTGGAGCCCATCGCGCTGTACCACGAGCGCGATCTGTACGAGGAGGGCGACGGCGGGTGGCTGAGCGACTACCCGCCGCCCGGCAGCGCGCTGCTGCCGGGAGAGGTGGGCGTTTACGGCGACGAGCACAGTGACGTCCTGGTCGCCACCTACGCCAACGGGCTGCGCCTGAGCCTGCGCGCCGCACGCACGCTCGAGCGGGAGCACGGCATCGGCACGCGCGTGCTGGACCTGCGTTGGCTCAACCCGCTGCCGTTCGAGGCGCTACGCCGGCACGCGCAGGAGTGCAAACGCGTGGTCGTCGTGGACGAGTGCCGCGCTACCGGCGCGGGGATCGCGGACGCGCTGATCGCCGCGCTGGCCGAGAACGGATACGATCGGCCCGTGGCTTCGGTGCGCGCCGCGGACACGTACGTTCCGCTCGGGCCCGCCGCGGACCTGGTGCTGGTCTCGGAAACAGACATCGTGGAGCGCGTGCGGAAGGTGTGCACGTGAAACGAGCGGCGCTGTTCTGCCCCGGCCGCGGCGCCTACACGAAGAAGGCGCTGCGCTCGCTGGACGCCGACCACCCGCTGGTGCAGCACGCCGAACAGTTACGCGCGGAACGGGGCCTGCCCTCTCTCGTCGAGCTGGACTCGATGAAGACGTTCGACGAGACGCTGCACCTGGCGCCGCACAACGTCTCCCCCCTGATCCACATGACCGCGCTTATCGATGCGGAGCGCGCGCGCCGGAGCTACGAGATCGTGTGCGTCGCGGGCAACTCGCTCGGGTGGTACACGGCGCTGGCGGTGTCGGGCGCGCTCTCCTTCGAGGACGGCTTCAACCTGGTGCAGGAGATCGGGCTACAGCAAAAGGAGCACGAGCACGGCGGGCAGATCGTGTACCAGGTGGCCGACGAGGACTGGCAGCGCGACCCGGAGGCGGAGGCCGCCGTCGAGCGGGCGCTCCAGACCTCGGATGGCGAGGCCTTCGACTCGATCGACCTGGGCGGCCTCCGCGTGCTGGCCGGCAGCGAGAAAGGCATCGCGCACCTGATGGAAAGCCTGCCGCGCATCGAGGCGGGCGCCGAGTTCTTCCCCTACCGCTTGAAAAAGCACGGCGCCTACCACACGCCGCTGCTTCAAGAGGTCGCGCAGCGCGTGCGGCAGAACCTCCCGTCGCTCGAGTTCCGCGCTCCTGAGCTGACGCTGATCGACGGCCGCGGCGCGCGCTTCACGCCGTGGTCCACCGATCCGGAGGAGCTGCGCACCTACACGATGGAGACGCAGTTCGTGACGCCGTTCCGCTTCGCGGAATCCGTGCGCGTGGCGCTGCGTGAGTACGCGCCCGACCACGTCGTGCTGCCGGGCCCGGGCAAGACGCTCGTCAACATGGTCGGCCGCATCGTGGCCATGGAGGGCTGGCGCTCGATCACGTCGCGCCAGGACTTCGAGAACGACCTTAGAGCGGACGAGCCGTTCGTGGTGTCGCTCCGGCGTTAGGCACCGAAGCTCGATGGGAACGCCTACTCCTGTCCGGCGCGGGCGAGGATGGCACGCGCATCCTGCTCGTCGACCAGCACAAAACGGCTCGACCCGAAGACTATGAGCCGGTGGCCGCGTACCGGCCGTCTATCCCACAGCCACGGGTCGCTGCGAGACTGGACTCCCTTGAAGCGCTGATAGGGGAAGTTCGTGTAGTCACGGGCCTGCACTTCGGCGAGCGTGGGACCGCCTGCGGGGGCGGCCCCATGTGGCCGCCCTGCGCTCCGGCTACCTGTTGCGGCCGGCTCCGGGCGGCAACCAACCGGCATTGGGGACGGGAGGGCGCACACATAGGTGCGCCCCTACAAGGGCTGGGCGCACGTTCGGTACGCGAACGGTGCTCGGACTCCCGAATCGTCCGCCAGCCCTTGTAGGGGCGGCCCTGTGTGGCCGCCCTCCGGTTTGCCTATCTGTTGCTCACGTTTGCCACGCGATGGGCAGCGGGCTGAGCCTAGGGATAGGCCCAGCCGATGTACTCGCCGTACTGGGCCATCAGGTCACGGGTCCACTGCTCGATGCTCGTGCCGCGCTCGGTCAGCAGTTCCTCGAGGTTCCCGAAGGACGCGTTCTCGAGCGGATCGTCGTTGCGGAACGGCCCGGGCCGCACGGTCGTGTACAGCTGTCCCGGCCCGTCGGCGAACGTGAACCACACATAGACCGCCGGATCGTCGGTGACGACGAACTTGTAGGTCGAGGTGTCGCCGCGGTCCGCGGATTCGAAATGCGTCACGTTGATCGCCACGGTTACATCGATCTCCGGTACTGGCCGCCGATCTCGTACAGCGTGTGGGTGATCTGCCCCAGGCTGGCAACCCGTGCCGTGCGCATCAGCTCCGCGAAGACGTTGGCGCCACCGAGCGCGACCTCCCGGAGCTTCGCCAGCGCGGCCTCGGCGTCCTTCGCGTTTCCCTTCTGCCATTCGCGCAGGTTGTCGAGCTGGGTCAGCTTCTCTTCGGGAGTCGCGCGTGTCAGCGCACCCTCGCTGACGCCCACCTGCGGCCCTCCGGGGTTGACGAAGGTGTTCACCCCGACGATGGGCAGCTGGCCCACGCTCTTTTGGTGCTCGTAGAGCAGCGACTCGTCCTGGATCTTGCCCCGCTGGTAGCCGAGCTCCATCGCGCCGAGCACGCCGCCGCGCTCGTCGAGCCGCTCGAACTCCTGCAACACGGCATCTTCGACGTGCTCCGTGAGCGCGTCGATCAGGTACGAGCCCTGCGTCGAGTTCTCGTTCTTGAGCACGCCGAACTCCTTGAGCAGGATCAACTGCACGGCCATCGCGCGCCGCACCGACTCCTCGGTAGGCGTGGTGATGGCCTCGTCGTACGCGTTGGTGTGCAACGAGTTGCAGTTGTCGTCCAGCGCGTACAGCGCTTGCAGCGTGGTGCGGATGTCGTTGAAGTCGACCTCCTGCGCGTGCAGCGAGCGCCCCGAGGTCTGGATGTGGTACTTGAGCTTCTGGCTGCGCGCGTTCGCGCCGAAGCGCTCACGCATGGCGA
>JAPUHK010000066.1 GCA_027297745.1 Planctomycetota bacterium
CTTGGCCGTGGTGCCACCGGCCAGCGCGAAGCAGGCGGCGACGGCGAGGACGAGCTTGCGCATGCGCCCCATCAGAGCACGCGTCTCACTCTGAGACAACCACGTGCCCTCGCGGGGGGATCGCATGCATCTGCGAGGGGACGACGCCTCCATCAGGAGCCGCGGTTCTGCCGATATTGGCGGGCGGCAGCGCGGGTTTCCGCGTCCGCCGGAGGTAGGGACGGCGGTGGCATCCTGTTTGCGCTGGCGCGCCGAGCTTCCCAGACACAACTTCGATGGAGACACCGATGCGAGATTCGAACAAGAGCTCCGCGTTCCTGCGGATCCTGCCCGCGCTGCTCGTCGCGGCGCTGCTCGTCCCCGGCTGCGTGGTGCGCCCGGTCGTGCATCACCCCCGCCACAAGAAGGTGGTCGTGCACCGCCCGCACAAGACGGTCGTTGTGCACGAGCACGAGAAGGTCGTGGTGCACCGGCACCAGACCGGTCAGAACGTCACGGTCGTGAACGTGAAGGGCCCCAACGGCGAAGTGACATCCGTCACGAATGGCAAGACGAAGGTCGTCACGGTCAAGGACAAGGAGGGCAACTCCGTGACCACGGTGACGAAGGTCAAGGGCAAGAAGAAGGGCCACAAGAAGCACGACGACGACTAGCGGCCTCAAGGCCTCGGGTCAGCCGCGCGGCTGTCCGACGCCCATGTAGGCAGCTACCAGAGCAAGCGCGGCGAGCATCCCGCTGACGAAGGCGGCGCGCACCGCGATGGAGTAGTCCCGCCATCGTCCGGTCGCGCGCCCGCCCTTCATGACCGCCGCGGGGAGCCCGAGCGCGGCGGCGGGCACGCCGATCCAGAGCGTCAACGGCATGACCAGGACGGCGGGCCCACCGTGCCTTTGGCGCCGCCGTGCAGCAGCGCGGCGGTCAGCGCCCACGAGGCGGACCACCCCACCACCGCTCCGCCGACCACAGCCGTGCCAACCTGGACCGACTCGGCCCAGCGTCCGCTCTTCTCGTCGCGCGCCTCGCGCCCCAGGCGGTCGAGCACGCACCCATTGTGGCACGCGCGGCCGGGCTACCTGGGCTTCGGGGACAGTGCCTTGAGGTCCTGGTAGACCCACTTCGTGGCCGCCTGCTGGATCTTCTTCAGTCCGAGCGTACGCAGGTGTTTTTCGGCGGCCCGCTCGCCGTCGCCGGTCTCGCGCCACTCCTTCAAGAACTGCTTGTAGGCCTTGCGGTATTTGGACGGCCCTGCGTGGAAGAAGCACACGTAGAAGAAGGACTGCCGGGCGTAGCTGTCCCAGTTGGACTTCTGGATCTCCGGCAGCCGGTCGAGGGGACCCAGGTTGAGGCCCTCCCGCCAGGCCGCCATGCCAGCGGTCAGGAAGGGCAGCTTCTTGCCTGTCAGTTGCTCGGCGCGCGCGGCGGCCTGCTCTCCGTAGAGCACCCACCGGGGCTCGAGCGTGCCGTACACGATCCCGAAGAGCAGGCCCTGCGTCTCGCCGGCCAGCCATCCCGCCCCCTCCTCGTTCCCCTTTGCCACGTACTTGACGAACATGCGGCCGTGCACGTGGTCCGTGAAGTAGTCCATGGAGTGGTCGGCTGCGCGCTCCAGGATCGGCCGTGCGTCCTCGCGGTCGCGCAGGACGTAGACCTGATTCGGAACGTCGCTCGCGCTCGGCTTCCCGTGCAGCTTCGAGAACTTCTTCTGCTGACCCAGGATCAGCGTCGACATGTACGCGGTCGAGCCCTTCACCGAGGGGTGTGTCAGGAACAGATAGCGCCGCTTCTTCTTGGCCTTGAACTTGCGCGCCGGCGGCGGCGCCGGCTCCAGGTCCGCGCGGATCGAGAGCGCGGCGTCCATCAGGTCCTTGCGCGCCTCGTCCCAGGCTGCCTCGGGGCAGTCCAGGGTGAGGACGAAGCCGTGCCCCATGAGCTTGCCGAAGATCTCGGCCAGCCGCCGATCATCCCCGTCCGGAGTCGTGTAGGCCGCGTAGGAGAACGGCAGCGGCCGCATGCCAACCTCGATGCGCGAGGCGCTGTAGCGATCCTTCGTCCCCTCCCGCCGGCGCACGGGCCAGACGCGCGGGCTGGGCATCTCCGTATGGTGCTCGAGACTCAGGGTGCTGCGTCGCGTCACGCCCGGCAGCAACACCTCCGCGGCGAACGCGCGGTTGCCGTCGAAGGGGATCACGACCCAGTCTTCGGGAACCCTGAACGAAAAGAGCTTGGCCTTGTCTTGCTGCCAGACCTTCTTGACGCGCGCACCGGGCGTGCGCGCGGGGGCGGCTTTGCGCCCCCCCTTCGGCGCTTCGCCCGCACGGGGGGCCGTGCTCCGCGTGCGGGTCCGTTTCTCTTCGGCCGCAGCCTCTTCCTCGCTGACCGAGCCCTCCTCCATCTCGGAGCAGCCGCAGCCGTCTTGCGCCCAAGCGCTTTGTGCGCCGGCCCCGAGGCCCAGCGCCAGAAGCAGCCAGAACAGGTACCTCATCGCCCGCCGATTCTAACGCGGACGCGCCGCCGGCTGCCGGGGCCTTTACGTGCAGGCCCATCCCGTTTCTCATGGCGCGGTGCGCTTCCCCCCGCAGACGCCCATGCCCTTCGTGCGCGACGTCGTGGAGCAAATCGAGGAAGGGCAGATCGGCTGCTACGGCCTGCTCAAGGACGGCGAGGTGATCTACGTCGGCGCAGGAGAGATCCGCAGTTGCATGCTGGCGCACCTGGGCGGCGAACCGGCGAGCCTGCAGGGCTGCCCGCCCACGCATTGGATCGGGGCCGAGGTGCCGGATCCGGACGGACTTCTGCCGGAGCTTTTGGAGGAGTACCGGCCCCGATGCAACGAGCCTCAGGCGGGGTCCGCCGGCCCTTCCGTCTCACATTGAGAGGTCCCGGCCTGCCACCGCGGGTTTGTGGGATGGGGATGCGCCGCCGCCCCGCGAAGGGCCGCGTCTGAGAGTATCCTGATGCGACTGTCTCTGCCGGCAGGGGTCCATGACGCAGCGGAAAACCGGGAGCGAACCGCGCATCTACGTCTATGAGGAGGTCCTGGGACTTCCGAATGGAGCGGAACGCCCGGATCACTACGCGCTGCTGGGCCTGCCGCCCTTCGAGCGCGACCACGGCTCGATCGTGCGGGCCTCGCGTGAACGCCTGCGGCTGCTGAACACGTGCGCCGCCGACGACAGCGCGGAGGTGGCCGAGGTCGTCGACGCCGTCCACGCGCAGGTGCTCGACGCGCAGATGACGCTCTGCCACGAGGAGCGCCGCAACGACTACGAGCAGGCCTTCGCGAAGGAGTCCGGACTGCCCCTGCCGGAGGGCTTCCTGCGCGAGGACGAGCAGGGCAACGGGGAGGACGTCGACCTCGCACCCGGGACGCTCTTCGCCGGCCGCTACCGGATCCTGCGAAAGCTGCGTCCGGGCGCGCTCGGCACCGTCTACCAGGCCATGGACGCGCGGCTGCGCTACCGCGTCTTCTTGAGCGTGCTGCGCATCGGTCTCAGCAGCGAGCGAAAGAAGCGCCGCCCGATCGAGAACGCGGCCCGGGCCGTGGCCGTGCTCGACCACCCCCACATCCTGCGCTTCGACGAGGTGGACGACGACGACGGGCTGCTCTACGTGCGGGCGCGCTTCGTGGAGGGCGCCACGCTGCTCGAGCACATCGAGGCGGCCCCCGGCATGCAGCTCGACATCCCCGAAGTGCTGCGCCGCTCGACCGAGATCGCCCGCGCGCTGGTGTACGCGCACGGCAAGGGCGTGCCCCACGGCGACCTGAAGCCGTCCAACATCATGATCGATCCGTGGGATCGCCTGCTGGTCACGGACTGCGCCGTCTCGCGGGCTCTCTCCGACCAGCTCGGCGAGACCGGGCCGTGGCTGTACCGCGCCCCCGAGGCGGACAACGGCGAGGATCGGACACCGGCGGGGGACCTGTTCTCGTTCGGCTGCGTCATCTATCAGATGCTGACGGGCACGCCGCCGTTCGCCGCGAAGCGGCGCGCGGCGCACCCGCTGCCCGAGCAGGTGCCCGCGGACCTGCGCAAGCTCGTCGAGCGTTTGATGGCGCCATACGCCGCGGACCGACCGCAGACCGCGGAGGAAGTGCTCGAGGAGTTCGAGGCGTTCACTGCGCGTGTGCGGCGAGCCGCCGAAGGGACGCTTCCGGCTCCGAAGCGTGCCGGCTGGCGGTCCGTTGCCGGCTGGGCGGCGGCTGCGGCCTTCGCGCTGCTGAGCCTCGTGCTCCTGTTGAGCGGACCTTCCGGCCAAGGCGACGCACCCGACGTTTCCCTCAGCCTGGCCGAAGGCAGGCTCTTGGACGCGCTGCACGACCTGCGCGCCCACCATGGCGAGCACGGGGACAAGCGGTCCGCAGCGCTGTTGGCCGCGACGTTGCGCGGCGCGGCCGGACAGAGCGAAGCCCGCGGCGACCCGTGGGAGGCGCAGATCCTGATGGAAGAAGCGCTGCAGGTCGCGGAGCACGAGGAACACCGGCTCTACCTCCAGCAAGTCCGGGCCGCGGCGACCGAGAAGCTGCAACAGGTCGAGGTACAGGTCGCCCCGGTCTCGAGCGCACCCGTGCTCACGGTCGCCCCCACCGACGTTCCTTTGAGCAAGGTGCAGGTGGACGACGTGGCGGTCGAGGTGCAAAGCAACCGTGCCGAGATCCAGCTCGACCTTCCGGACGGGGACTACGCGCGCGTCGTGCGCCTGCGTGACGTGGCCGGCAACGAAGTCGGCATCACGGTGCGTTTTTCCGTGGACGCCACCCCGCCGAAGCTCGAGATGCTCGAGCCAGCGAAGGACGGCGACGCCGTGGGCGAGTCCTTCCGCGTGCGGGTGCGCGTGACGGACGCGCACCCGCCCACGGAGATCGAGATCCAGGGCCGCAAGGTCCCGGTTCAGGACGGCGTCGCCACCACGACCTGTACGCTGGCCGACGGACGGCATACGCTGCTGGTCTCGGCTCCGGACGGTGCCGGCAACTACGCGCTGCTACAGCGCGACGTGGTGGTCGTCTCGGGTGCACCCGTGCTGGAGCTGGAGGCTCCCGCGCTGTACACCAGGGACGGCAAGACGGTCGTGCGCGGGACGGTCGAGCCGCCGGGCACAACCGTCCGCATCGGCGATACACCGGTCGTGCTCCGAGCGGACGGCACTTTCGAGCACGCTGTCCAGGTCAGCGCGGACAGCACGTTGCTCGTCGAGGCGCAAAACCTCGTCGGCGTGAAGGTGTCGGCCCAGGTCACGATCGGGATCGACAAGGAAGCGCCAAGCATCGAGCTCGTGTGGAAGCGGACCGACGACGGGCGCCTGCTGTACGGGGCCACCGAGCTGGACCAAGAGCAGTTGCAGATCCCCCTGCGCGTGCACGACCGCAGCCCCGTGACGATCGTCGCCAGCGAGGGCGAGGTCTCCGGCTCCGTGTGGACGCTGCCGGCGAAGGAGGGCTCGCGCAAGATCCGTCTGCAGGCGCGCGACGCCGCGGGCAACCTCACCTACCTCGACGTGGAGTTGGAAGGGCGGCGCGCCACTCCCTACCTGTCCGTCGTTACTACCTGGGAGAGTCCGGTCAAGCAGGGCAAGGTGGTGCTCGATGTCGAGTCGGACGCGAGGCTGTCCGTGCAGGGCAAGACGCACGAGCGCAGCCCCGGCTCGCGGTCGATCCCCGTATCGCTGCCTGAGGGGGCACACGACCTCATCGTGCGGGCCATGGACCGTTACGGCAACGAGGCCACCTGGCGTAAGCACGTCGTAGTGGACCTCACGGCCCCCACGCTGCAAATAGCCGGCGGCAAGGAGCGGCGCGTGGGGCGCCAGTGGATCGACTTCACGGCGGACGAGCCGCTCGCTAGTCTCAAGGTCGGGGGCCGCGTCTACCACCCGGAGGGCAAGAGCCTGTCCGTCGAGATTGACATCCGCGACGGCCGGCGCAACCTGTTCGTGACTGCGGCGGACCTGGCCGGCAACGTGAGCCAGCAGACCTTCGAGCTGACGGCCAAGAACAAGGTGCTGGTGCTGAACGGCTCGAGCGCCGTGCGCGTCGATCTCAAGGACACCTTCAAGCAGTTCACGCTCGAGTGCTGGGCGCGCGGCGCGAACCCGGAGGGTGTGCGCGTGCTGCTCTCCATGGTCGAGGGCGGCTCCTTCGGCATCTACTGGAGCGAGAGGGGCAGCCCCCTGCCGCGCGGTCTCGTGGGCGTGAAGGGCGCGGGCTATGTGCGCGCCCACGCGAAGGCACCGTGGAAGTGGAAGAACTGGACCCACCTCGCGCTGGTCTTCGACGGCGCGCACGTGCGCTTCTTCGTCAACGGCAAGCTGCAGTCCGAGGAGAAGTTCGAGGGCGAGCGCAGCATCAGCCGCCGCCCGTTCTATGTGGGCGCCGACCCCGACAACCGCTCGCGGCCGGGCTACTTCTTCATGGGCGCAGTGGACGAGGTGCGCGTGTCGAACGTCGCGCGCTACACGAAGAGCTTCAAGCCCACGAAGTATTTCATGCGCGACGAGCAGACGCAGCTGCTGCTGCACTTCGACCTCGACCTCGCGAGCCACTTCGAGGACGACTCCGGGCACAAGCGCCACGGCAAGCCCGCCGGCACCCCCGAGCTCGCCGTGGAGTCGAGGTAACAGTTACCGGTTGTAACGACGGTAAGCGCGCCCCAGCCAAGCACTTGCGTACACGCAAGTGCGGCACGGCTGCCGCAAGGGCAGGCTCGCGCGGGTTTTCCACAGCAGACAGCGAAGCCGCACATGGCCCCCGTCAGTGCTGATGGAGAAAGCCCTTACGGGGCGACAAGGGGGTAACTGTTACGCAGGCAGGAGCGTGGCCAAGCGCGTGCGCAGGTCCGCGTGCATGGCAGCGCGCTGCTCATCGGTCGCGCTGGGCACCTCCCAGAAGGTGAGCACGTCGACTTCCGCGATGCCGCAAAAGCCGAGTGTGCCTTCGCTCATGGGCCTGTGGATCAGATCGACGGCATCGGTAGCCTCGTGCTCGGCCTTGCTTCCGCCGGCGGTGATCACGATCAGCGCCTTGCGCCCGCCCAGCAGGCCCTCGACCCCGTCCGGACCCGCATGGAAGGCAAAGCCGTGCTGCAGGACACGGTCGACCCACCCCTTGAGGATCGCCGGCCGCCCGTACCACCACACGGGATAGAAGAAGATCAGGGCCTGCGACCAGAGCAGGTCCTGCTGCTCGCGCGCGATGTCTGTGGGGACCTCGCCACGCTCGAGCGCCTCGAAGTCGGCCGCGCTCAGCACCGGCGCGAAGTCCATGGCGTAGAGGTCCTTCACACGCACCTCGTGCCCGGCCTCCTCAAGCGTCTGTTGCGCCGTGTCGAGCAGCGCCTTGTTGAAGCTGCGCGGATTCGGGTGGGCGTAGACGATGAGCGCGTTCATCGCACCACCTTGCCCTGCATGTGATAGTCAAGCAAGTGCCCTGAGGCCCAGTCTTGAGCGAAGGTGTTGGCCAGCGCCAGGTCGGCGCCCTCGGTCGGGTTCGCACGCTTGATCTCGTTGAGGGACTGGACATAGAGCTCATCCTCCCCCAGTGGCACGAGCACGTCGCGTGCGTACATCACCCGCGTGAGCAGGTTGCGCCCCCCCTGAAGCTCGATCGCCCGTTCGTAGCGCGCCCGGGCCAACTCCACGCCCCCGCCCATCACCTGCGGGGTGACCGCGTCCAGAGCCGCCTGCAACACCAGCGGACCGGCGTGCTCGTATCGCTCGTTCAGCGCCACACAGCGCGTGACCAAGGAGCGCACGATAGTAACGTCGCGCACGACTTCGGGGCTGCGCGGCAGCGTGGCGAGGGCGGCCCCCCAGCACCGTGCAGTCCAGTACAGCCCCGGCACGCTGTCCGGACCGGCGGCCGCCAACTGCTCCTTGGACGGGATCCGCGCGGCTTCTACTGATTCCGCGATCCCCGGGTCGCGGAGCGCAAGCAACCGCAGCGCGTATCCGCGCCCGCGCATGTACAGCTCGTAGGCGCGCTCCCGTCGCTGCGCGGCCTCGAACTCGTTGGCGAACTTGAACATGGTGCGGGGAACATCGACAAACATGAACGCGTAGCTCAGGTATCCCCGGGCCAGGCTGGTCAGCAGCAGGGGCTCGCGCGGGTACATCTCGAGCAGGCCTTCCATCTGCTTGAGGCTGGCCGGAAAAGCAGCCTTGGCCAGCGCCAGATCCGTCTCGCGGCTGAACGCCCGGTTGACGTTGCGCACGATGTCGAGCGTGTGCTCGCGCGCCAGCTCCTGCGTGCTGCAGGCCGCAGCCACGAGCGCGCACGGCAGACAAACGATCCTCAAGATCCCCACAGGGCCGCGATTCTCCCACAATCGTTCGAACCGCAAGCGCGGCAAAACGGCAACGGCGCAGGATCCCATGTCCCGTCGAGGGCTGCCCGCCGACAGCAGATCGCTGACGGTTAGAGAGAGGGCCGCAGCTCGTCGCCCGCGTTGCGCAGCGGTGCGTAGAACACGGTCTCCTCGTCCATGCGCTCCCGGAGCCAGTCCTGGAGGTCGTCCAGGTCGTCCGGGTTCATGACGAGGTTGACGCTCTCACGCCAGGCCTGCATGCGATCGCCGGTCTTGTAGCCCGAGCCGAGCAGCAGCACGAACAGCCTGCGGCGCTGGTGCCCGGGCAGCGCGTTGATCAGCTCGAGCGTACGCGGATCGGTGCCGACGTCGGAGATGACGACGTCGAGCGGCTCCTTCTCGAGCGTGCGCAACGCCTCGCCCGCCGTCAGGCCCGGCAGCGTGCGCATGCCCGCCCGCTGCAGAGCCTGCTGGACGCGTTCGTCCTCGCAACACAGGAGCGCGCTCAGCAGGCGCGGACCCTTACTCATCCGGGTCCTCCTCTTCGCCGACGTCGGCCACGGGCAACGAGACGCGCTCGACGACGTCGCGAGGCTCGTCGAGCGGCTCGGGCACGTCCATGCGAGCGAGGGTGCGCTGCATCGCCGTGCGGTCGCCGGAGAAGTTGGCCGCCGTGGAGGCGCTGATGCGATTGTCGCTGTACAGCTGCAGTAAGTGCTGGTCGAGGGTCTGCATCCCGTTGGCGGCGCCCCGCGACAGGACCTCGGCGTACATCTCGTTGTCGGTGTTGCCGGACAGGATCAGCTCGCGCACCCGGTCGTCGATCACCAAGACCTCGAGGGCCGCCACACGCCCCCCGTCCTTGGCCGGGACCAGCAGTTGGGCCGTGACGTAGCGCAGCACCTCCGCCAGACGCGCCCGCAAGCGGTCGCGCTCGCCCGGCTCGAAGAGGTTGTCGATGTACTCCAGCGTCTGGCCTGCGCCCGTCGTGGGCAGCACGCTGAAGACGAGGTGCCCGGTCTCGGCCGCGGTAAGGGCCGCTTCCATTGTCTCGCGGTCCTGAAGCCCGCCGACGACGACTACGCGCGGCGCCTGCCTGAGTGCGTCGCGCATGCCGGTGGCGAACGTGGCGAAGTCCTGGCCGAGCTCGCGCTGGTTCACCGTCGCCTTGTCGTGCCGGTGCAAGAACTCGATCGGGTCCTCCAGCGTCACGATGTGGAGCGGACGCGTGTGGTTGATCTCCGCGGTCAGCGCAGCGAGCGTCGTCGTGCGCCCGGTCCCCGGGGCGCCGGTAACGAGCACGATCCCGCTCTTCAGCTGGGCCATCTCGCCGAAGACGGGCGGCAGGCACAGGTCCTCGATCGAGGGCACCTCGGAGCTGAGGCGGCGCAACACCACCGAGTAGCTGCCGCGCTGGGAGAAGATGTTCACACGGAAGCGCGCCAGCCCGGGCACCGAATAAGCGCAGTCGCACGAACCCTTGGTCAACAGCTCGCGCACCAGGTGCGGGCGGTCGTGGATCAGGTTAAGCGCGACCTGCTCCGTCATGAACGGAGTCATCTCCGGCAACGGCGGCTGCACGAAGGGGCAGCGTAGCTTTCCGTTGGCCTCGTCCTGCGGCGCCTTGCCGACCGAGAAGTGCAGGTCACTGACCCCCTGCTCGCTTTCCAGCAAGGTACGCAGCAGTGCATTGAGCTCGATGCGACGCATCACTTACAGCGCTCTCTCTCCCATGGCATACAGGCCCCGAGGGGGCCTGCGGCCCCGATGGAGCGATCCTTTTCTATCGGAGCCCGGGCCCGGCAACCTGAAGGCACCCCGGCGCGCTAGGATGGGCCCTTCCCGGCCCCTGCGCCTCCCTGATGGCCCCCATCCGGCTGCTCTCCCTGCTGCTTCCCGCCCTGCTGGCGCTCCCCGCCCGGGCTCAGGAGCACGACAAGGACCTGGAGGACCTGGGTCTGATCGAGCGGGACCCGGTCCCGGGCCTGACGAGGAAGCTCGGCTCGGAGGACCCGGCCGTGCGCCTGGCGGCGGTGCGGGACCTGGGCCTGCTGATCCACTCCGGTCCCCCCGTGATCGAGGCCCTGACCAAGGCCCTGCAGGATCCCAGCTACGTCGTGGAGCTCGAGGCGGCGCTGGCGCTGGCCCACGCGCGCGTCCGGCACAAGCGGGTGCTGCGCACGCTGTCGCACGCCACCGCGAAGAAGCTCAAGAGCGAGGACATGGCGCGCGTCGCGGTGGCTCTCGGACTCGTCTTCCCCCCCGTCCCGGACACGCTCACGGCGCTCGTCTACTGCCTGAAGCACCCCGAGCCGGCGGTGCGCAAGGCGGCGGCCGCGAGCATCGGCGCGATCGGGCCGCGAGCCGGCCACATCCACGAGGCGCTGCTCGCAACACTCGAAGACGAGGACATCTTCGTGCGGCTGGAGGCGGCGGGTGCCTTCGTGCGCATGGACTTGTGGGCGCCGCCCATCGAGAACGTGCTGCTGGAAGCCTTGAAGGACGACAACCGCAGTGCGCGGGAGCTGGCCGTGCGCGTGCTTCGGCTGCGGGAGCACGTGTCGCCCCAGGCCGCAAGCGCGCTCGTGCCGTTGCTGACCGATCCGGACATCGACGTGGCGGATCAGGCGGCGGCGGTCCTGGCTCTATTCGATGAAAAAGGGAGCATGGTGCTGCCGTTGTTGAAGCACGACTCGCCGGCGGTGCGCTTGCGCGCGCTGCGGTCGCTCGCCCGGGAGCGGAGGCTGAGGTCCGTGGAGGACGCTTACCCGGTCCTGCAGCAGCTGCTGCAGTCGGAGGATCCGAAAATGCGCGCCGCGGCCGTGACGGCTTTGGCGTCGCTCGGAGGAGACAAGGTCATCCCCAACGTCGCCACGGTTCTCTCGGACCCGTCGCCCGCCGTGGTCATCGCTGCCGCACAGGCTCTCGGACGCGCCGGGCGGGACGCGCATTCGGCCCGGCCCGCGCTGCTGGACGTGGTCACCACGCACAAGAACGAAGCGGTCCAGATCGCCGCGGCGCACGCCCTGGCCGCCATCGGGGGCAAGGCGCTCGGGCCCGAAGACACGGCCCGGCTGGCGCAGGTGTGGGCGCGCGGGACGCCGCGTGCGCAGGTAGCGGTGGCCATGGCTTCCTGGCGCTTGGGCACGCCCGCGGACCGCGTCGCCCGATTGCTGTTGCACTCGCTCGATAGCGAGGAGAGCGTGCACGGGGCATGCGAGGGTCTCGCCGTCGTGTCCCCGCTCTCCCCGGAGGTGACGGCAACCGTCACCGAGCAGCTGGCGGCGCTGCTTGACGACGAGCAGTGGGGCGTGCGGCGCTCCGCCGCGATGGCCCTGGGTGGCCTCGGCGCCGCCGGCAAGCCGGCGCTGCCCAAGCTGGTGCTGCTGCTGACCGAGCAGAAGGACCCGCGCGAAGAGGTGCGCATCGCCGCGGCGCTGGCACAGTGGCGGATCGCGGGGGACGCGGATAGCGCCGTGCGATTCCTGGAGCGCTCGCTGCGCAGCGACGCGCGTGCCGCGCTTCTGGCAGCCCAGGCGCTGGAGCGCATCGGACCCGCCGCCGCCCCGGCGCAAATCGCGCTCGAGAAGGCTGCGCTGCACTATGACCGCGACGTCCGCCGCGCCGCGGACGCAGCCCTTGCCGCGATCGGCAAGTAACAGTTACCTCATGCAACCGCCGCAACCCCATTGTCGCCACGCGGTTCCGAGCCCCGAGGTGCGGCACGCGTGCCGCAGATCGCGGCCGGCAAGTTGTTGCTGCTACCGTAGATACGAGCGCGGGATGAGGTAACTGTTACTTCAGCCGTGCGTGGCGGTAGGGCTGCTCGAGCATCAGCACGCCCAACGCCGTGGAGAAGACCCGCCCTCCGGTCTGACGTTCGTACGTGCCCTTCGGGTCCCACGAGCCGCGCTTACACCCCGTCTTGTGCTGCTTGGACAAGAGCGCGCTCTTCACCTTCCCAAACCAGCCCTGCCAGGCCGACCCGCCCTCCTGAAAGCAGCCGATGGTCCCGTACCACCACTGGTACATAGAGAGGTTGCCGACCTGCACCTTGACCTTACCCCGTCCCGGCACCTTCACGGTGCGGAAGGAGATCTTCCACACGGGCTTGTTCTTGAGCACGAGCGCCTTGTGCGCACGGTGCGCCGCACCCTCCCGCCCCACGCCTAGCAGGTGGCGGATGGCGAAGGCGCTGTGCGCGTTCGAGGTCGTCGGCGTGTAGCCGTAGCGCCGTCCGTTGAGCAGGTAGGCCAGCCTTCCCGCCTTGCGCTCGAGGCTGTCCAGGTACGTGTCGACGCCCACGCCGAGATCTTCGGGCAGCTCGAAGCCGGTGTCGCGCGCGGCTACCAGGGCTTGCACCACGAGGGCCGTGTACGGAACGTCGGACCCGGGCCGGAAGCCCGCGGCGTAGCCCCACCCGCCGTCCTCCTGTTGGGCGTCCACGAGGCGCTGCGCGCCATCGTGCGCCGCCGCACGCCAGCGGCCCGGGTACAAGGCATCCGCCTCAGCGAAGGCCTGCGTCGCCAGCGCCAGGCCCCACACGGTGCGCGCAGAGCGCAGCCGCTTCAGCCCGCGCTCGACGAGCGCCCCGTGCCCCTCTCCCCCAGGCTCGACGCCGTGACCCAGGAAGGCGAGCACAGCGAGCGCCGTGATCGCGTCGTTAAAGGGACAGGGAACCGCCTCGCCGTGCTGCCCCTTACCGATACCGTCGCACTCCGGACCCTCCTCGCATTGCTGACCGAAGCCGTCGGCATCCCATCCGCCGCCCGGCGCCTCGTGGCGTGCGAGCCAGTCGAGGCCGGCAATCACGGCCTTCTCGGTTGCGGCGCTGCCGCCGCCTTGCCGCAGCGCCTTGGCGCGCTCGGCCTCGCGGCGCGGCCCCAACAGACGCCGCCGCGGCTCCTCTTCCTGCGGCCGGGCGGAAACCGCCATGGGACTCAGCAGGATCAGCAGGAGCAGCCCCCACGCACGCATGTCGCAATCCTAAACGGCCGCGTCCGACAAGTTGCGCGCCGCCCCTTGAGTGACCCGCCCGCGACTCTCGATAAGGAACCGGACCCCTCTGTATGGAAGACACCCCCAGCGGCCCCGTTCAGGGCATCACCCGCCGCCGCCTGCTGAAGGTCATGGCCGGCGGTGCGACGCTCTGCGGCGCGGGCGCGGCCTATGCCTTCGCCATAGAGCCCACCTGGCTGCGCACCGTCGAGCAAGAGGTGCAGGTGCGCGGCCTCGATTCGGCCTTCAGGGGTTACACGATCGGGCAGCTCAGCGACCTGCACGTGGGCGCCGGCGTCCCCCTCCCGTACCTGCGGGGCGCGGTGCAGCGGCTGAACGCCGCAGCCCCGGACGTGATCGCGGTGACCGGGGACATCGTGCACGCGGGAGGCTCGCCGGAGCAGGCGCGCACGGCGGCCGGGGTGCTCGCGGGGTTGCAAGCGCCGGACGGCGTCTACGCCGTGCTCGGCAACCACGACCTGGGCGTCCACGACCGCCACGGACGCGAGCGGCCCGGGTCGCGTGCGCAGATCCTGGACGCGCTGCATGCGGTCGGCATCCGCGTGCTGGAGAACGAGGAGAAGAGCGTGTGGCGCGGCACGGCGCGCCTGCGGCTGATCGGCCTCGGTGACCTCTGGGGGGGCCGGCACGATCCGGAAGCGGCTGGGCGGCCGAGTCCCGGCGTGCCCCGCATCGTGCTATGCCACAACCCCGACGCGGCGCCGCACCTGGCCGATCGCGACGTCGACCTGGTGCTGTGCGGCCACACGCACGGGGGCCAGGTATCGATCCCGTTCCTGGGCACCCCCATCCTGCCCGTCCAGAACCGCGAGTACGTGGCCGGGCTGTATCGCGTCGGCGAGACCGCTCTCTATGTGAACCGCGGCGTAGGCTGGCTGCGGCGCGTGCGCCTCTTCGTGCGCCCGGAAGTCACGCTGCTGCGCTTGCAACCGCGCACCGCGTACGCCCGGTGAAGGGAGCCGCATTTGTGCGATGGGGGTGCGGTTGGGGGTGCGACTAGACGGCAAGCGCCCTCCCTACGGCCTCGGCCGTCTCGCGGACCGCCTGGGGTATCGCGTGCGCGTATCTCGATGTGATGTCCGCCGACCGCTGCCCGACTTGCTTGCCCAGGTTCGTGATGTTCGCGCCGCTCGCCAGGGCGTGGGTGATGTACGTGTGCCTCGTGATGTGAAAGCCGCTCCCCTTGGGCAGCAGCTTTGTGGCGCGCTTGTGCCCGAGCGTCCTGCGGATCTTGTTGAGTGCGTCCCTCAGGTAGTCCTCGGAGAAGCGACCGCCGTCCGTGCGCTTGAAGATGCGGCCACCGCTGAAGGGGTTGAGGCTGAGCACTAGCTCCTGCGCCGCGTCCGTCAGATGCACGGTCCGGGCCTCGTGGGTCTTGCTGACCTCGGCCGTAACCTCCAGGGTCCGCCCGGCAGGGTCAAAGTTCGTCCACTCCATCTGGGCCGCCTCTCCCCTACGCATCCCGGTCAAGAGCAAGAGCCGCACAAAGGGGCGCACGTTGTCCGTGCAGGCGTCCAGGACTTCTCGGCATTCCTCGGCCGTCCACCACAATTCGCGCCTGTTATCGGGCGCGTGCAGTTTCAGGCCCTGGGCGGGGTTGCTGCCGATGTGGCCGTGGCGCAAGGCCCATACGAACCCGGCCGACACGATCACGAGTGCCTGATTGAGTGCGCTCGGCCCGTGGGCCAGGATCAGCTCTCCCGCGCGGCCCCCTACCGCGCTTTTCCCGGGGCTCGCCAGTCTAGCGCCCGGTCCCGGCTGCCATCAAGCGCACTTGCGTGCAGGCGGCCATTTCGCCATCATCTAGGTGGGAGGCGAAGGGATGCCCAAGCGAGTGTCATTGTGGGCTATTGCGCTGGCAGCGCTATGCGTCGCTCCGGCAGGCGACGCCGCGCCCATTCAATGGACCTCGGCCAGTGGCGGCAACGATCACTACTACGAGGACTTCGATGCTTCTCTTGACTGGTTCGGCGCGGATGCAGCCGCTGGCTCGATGGTCTTCATGGGTTTCACCGGACACCTGGCCACCGTCACTTCCCTTCCTGAGCACGAGTTTCTGATCAGCACTTTTGCAGACAGGGACTTTGGGTTGTGGCTGGGGGGCATTCAGGCTCCCGGAAGCACAGAGCCAGGAGGTGGATGGGGTTGGATAACGGGCGAGCCGTTCGCCTTCACCATCTGGAATCCGAGCGAGCCGAACAATGCGCAGGGCGAAGAAGAGCGCATCGAGTTGCGATCCGAGGGCGCGTTCAGAGGATGGAACGACCAGTTCAGTCTCGACACCAATTCGGGCTACATCGTGGAGTGGGAACCGGGAGCATCAGTCCCCGAGCCTTACGACCCTCGCCCTCTTCAGCGCTGCAGCGATCGCACTGGCGTGGCGGCGGAGGACCGTCTAGTGCTCGCAGCAGAGGCCATCAGGCCGTTGACGTGGACGGACGCGGCTTTGTTCTGCGTAGTGGGCGCCGAGGTGATCGAAGCCGCGGCCGGCCCGGGCACGCGACACTAGCAGCACAGTCTGGGTCCTGGCACCGAGGACCAATCGAGATAGTCCTGCTGCGCAAACCGGCTCCTGGGCTTAGGATCCGTTCATGAACAGCGGTTCAAGGCCGGTCCGGCATTTGACCGACACCGAGGTGTATGAGTTGAGCCGGATTTCTAGCATCGCGGGGTTTCCCGCTGAGTACAAGCGGCCTTCCCTGCATTCTGATTGTGTCGTGCGATCATCCGAACTCGGAGGAAAGGGCCTGTTCGCCACCGCGAGAATCCGCCGAGGCGAGGTCATTCTGCGGGCCGACGGAGAGAAGTTCGATCGTCCAGTCGTCTACTCGTATCAGATCGCGGAAGGCGTACACACGATGGGAGCAGGAGCACTCAATCACAGTTGCGACGATCCCACGTGTGGTCTCGACGCCGAAACAGGAAACTTGGTGACCCTCGTTCAAGTCGAACCGGACGACGAACTGAACTTCAACTACCTCACGACTGAGTGGGAACTATCGACTCCCTTCACTTGTAGGTGTGGCTCTACTGATTGCTACACGACAATAGCTGGGTTCTCCAAACTCACGCCAGACCAGCAGCTGGAATTGGCGAGACGTTTGCCGGTTGCCGAGTACATTCGGGCAAAGATCAGGGAGTAGACGGCTTCCGGCGTGATCTTCGGCGGAGGGCGCCGACATAAGCAAACAGCGCAATCGGGAGCAATGCTACGCCAGCACTCATTGCAAAGACCACAGGCGCCGCCTCGACGCCGAGCCGATAGACGCCTTCGCGAACCAAGGGAAACAACTCGATTCCCGCCAGCAGAAGTACCAGGTAGTTCAACAGCGCAGCTTGACGATTTCGCGATTGCTCCAAGCTACGGGTGATGATTTGCTCGGACTTCTCCATCTTTCCGTAGACACGTTGTAGCCTCTCGTCGAGCCCCATCCTGCTTCGAAGATTGGTAATTACAACGCGCGACATTGGGTGCGTCATTTCGTCGAGCGACCAATAGCGCTTCATATCGCGGACAATTTTGTCGATTTCGTTTATCTGGTGGACGACACGTTCTCCTGTATTGAAGTCAAGAACATCATCGACGCGCGTCTCAGATCTGCGCAAGACGGAACGTTGCAGGTGCACAATGTCGATCAACGCCAGCCACCAACATATGCGATAGTCCTCGTCGATCACGAGGCGGGGATTGGACAGATTCCTGACCCGATGCAGGTAAATTTGGATGAGCGTGTTCTTCGAGCAGAAGTCCACCGAGCCATAGAAGTTCGAGATATTCTCGTGCGTGGAGGAATGGTTGTTTGGGCGCAGGTCACCTGGATGGGTATCAGAACGTAACAAGAGCTGCTCTATGGCTCCATCGAACACGTCCAATATCTGAGCGTCTCGGTTGTCCTCTCGGTCATAGTCGGGCGAAGCCGCCTGAACCTGCAGTATCAGGAAGGCATTCTCACGAGAACGGTTTTCGACACTGAGTTCCGCAAGTAGCTGCCGTATTGGCCTTTCGCGACAGCTGACCCGATCCAGGTACTTGTTGCCCGAACATAGACTCGAAAAACGCGCGAGGTCGATGGGCGTAGAACCGCACAACCGTGTATAGACAATCGAGGGATCGAATTCATCGAAGATGCTCGCGTAGATTTCTAGGCGGATGTCGTGGTCGTCAAAAAGGGCCGGGCCTGAAAAGAGAGTCTTTCGCTTGGTTGACTCAATGAAGGCGTCTGAGAATTCGTCACGACCGATCTTGACCATCTGCTCGAGGAAAGGGGTCCCTTCGATGGGGCGGGAGCGATCTTCTGTTTCGCAAGAGTGAATGAAGAATGCTTGGAAGCGATCGATCGTCTTGATCATCACGGTGTGCGACTTGGCCAATAGTTCACGTTGGTGGCGCTAGCTTACGTTCCGGATCCCCCATGCTGGAACCATGAGGGTGCCACCAGCACACCCAAAGTACGTCTTTTGTTCTTGAGTTGAACAGCAATGACGCAGCATCAATGAAGTCGCCCCCAGCTGTACTTCATGCCTTCGTTCCGAGGTGTGGACGATGATTTCCTCGGTTTCCGTTGCGCCAGGGGCCTCTGACGCTCTGAAACTCTGGCCTCTGCACAGGCGCCAGCCGCAGGCTGGCCTCCGCGCACAAGACGCGCGCGAGACGAAGAGTCAGTCCAGCCACTTTGCCCTCTCGTACGCTTCTGTCGCCACGTGAAATAGAAAAGAGCGGAGCTGGAAGCCGCCGCGGTAGAGATGACGACAAACTCGAGACGCTGTGCCGACGGCCACCAGCCGCCACGGAAGATCCGGTTGATGGCTACGGTGAGGGCAAACGCGGTCAGCGTCGCGATCACGGGGCCCATGAGGAGCCACGGGAAACGTCGTTCTCTCTCCATCTGCATCCACTTGTTCGCCAGGAGGCGCTCGACTCGATGCCCAGCGCGATCTACTTGTCCGTGGGCGGCAACACCTTCAGCGACTCCTGGAGCCAGCGTTCCATCTCCTTCCAGTCCGTGGAGGGTTTGCCGGCAAGGCCGCCCAGACGCATCTCCCACAAGGTGAACAAGACCGTATCAGCGCCGGTGCGCAGGGCGTAGTAC
>JAPUHK010000067.1 GCA_027297745.1 Planctomycetota bacterium
TGGTCCTCAAAGACCGGGTCCAGGCGCGTCCTCGGGGTGATCACGGTCTTCATTACCGGGACCTCGACGTCGTACGGCACCGCCTCGGTGTGGCTGTAGACCGACCGGGTGCGGTCGACGGGAGTCGTCCCGATCTGGACGTCCTCCTGACGGATCTCGAGCACGTCCTCGTAGCCGACGAGCTGGTCGGAGGTCGAGGAGTACTCCACCTGGATCCACTGGGGCGGCGTGTACTCGCGGATGCGGACCTGCTCGTCGATGAGCAGGATCTCGGCGTCCAGGCCGTCGGAGCCCACGAACAGGCTGGCCTTGGCCTTCAGATCGGCGAAGACGATGTCGCCGAGCTCAATCGGGTTCGCCGCGTCATTGCCGTTCAGCACGTTCGTGTTGTCCGTGGTCGCGCCCGCAACATGGTCGAAGCCGTTGACGGCCGAGACCGGGTCGACGTACAGGCCGTTCGGGAAGTAGAAGGCGATCATGTCGTTGGCATGGATCAGGCCGCGCGGACGGCCGGAGACGCCCAGGGTGTGCTGGTTCTGGAAGAATACGAACGAGCTGAAGGGCTCATTCTCGCGGACCAGGCAGGCGACCATGCGCATGGTGTCGCCGGAGCGCCCCATGGACTCGAGCACGAAGTAGTTTTCGCTGAGATCCAGCGGGTCGACCGCGGACGGCGTCTCGCCCCGCAGCTTCTGCAGCCGCTGGACGTAGTCGCGACCGCGGTAGACGCGCGTCGTGGTGCCCAGGATGATGCCGTGGTCGATCCCCGCCGGATCGTCCATCCAGGACAGGTCTTGCTCGGCGCTGAGATCCGCACTTGTGGCGGCGTAGGCACCGCCGCGGCGACCGAGCTTGGTGAACAAGGTGTCCATGTCCATGTCGTCGGCGCCCTGCATGCCGTCGACGCTGAACGCGCTGCGCAGCACGAGATTGTGGTTGACCTCGTCGTAGAAGCTGTTGGTCACGACGTTCATCGCGATGTGCAGCTGCGCGTAGGCCTGGTTGAAGGCACGCGTCTCGTCCTCCAGCGTGGCCTGGCGGTTGGATTCCGCCACGACACGGCCAGAGCTGATCGCGGCCAGCCCTGCGATGGACAGGGTGATAAAGAGCACCACGATCAGCATGGTGCCTCGCTCGGAGTTGCGGTAGTCGGGGTGTGTCATTTCTTGGGTCTCCGTACGACGAGAGAATACCCTGCGATCCGAGGTATGTGAGACCAAAGCAGACTAAACGGATCACATCGGAACAATGTGGGACCTATCCAGCTTCGAGACGCACGCTCGTTCGCGCAACCACTTTGTTCTCAATGCTTTGCGGAGAATTGGCGGCGGCCGCGGGAGCCCCAGCAATCCCGGCCTGGGGCGGTCAATGAGAACCCCGGTGAAGCCGAGGGAGGCTTGACCGGGAAGAAGGAGGGCGCCCCGTCGGGAGGGACGGGGCACCCGGCACAAAGGGATCCGGAGGCCTTACCCGCTGGCGTTGCGCACGACGAAGATCGGCGCGTAATTCACGGCCGGGCGGGGGACCTCCACGAAGTTGGGAGGCGGATTGAAGAGAAGGTAATGGATGGCGGCCAGTCCGGCAGTGGCCAGCGCGACAAAGGCGATCACGAGCAGAAGTGCGCCCCGTTCCTGATCCTGATCTCGGCTCTGCTCTCTCATGGTCATTCCGGCGCCTTCACCCAGTGACAGAGTAGCCCGGCATGAGACCAAAGCGGACGATTTAGTCTCATGCTGTCTGAGACTCTGCACCAAGTTGAGCGCCTAGAGCCGCACGGTCTATGTAACCCACTATTATAAAAGGACTTATATGGCGACAGCCACGTGACATCAACGCTGCATGGCAGGGCCAGGAAGGCCCGTGTCGGGTGCGGCTGGGACGGTCCTAGGCCCTCTTGCGGTCCTTCTTGGTGGCGCTCTCGACTGCCTTCTTCTCCTTGGCCGTCGTCTTGGGCGCGGGCTTCTTGGCCGGGGCCTTCTTGGGTGTCGGGGCCTTCTTCTTCGGGACGACCCTGGCGGCCGGCTTCGAGGCCGCTTTCTCGGGTGCTTTCGAGGGGGGCTGCAGCATGAGAGGCTGCTTCGTGGGCGCGCGGCGCTTGCGCACCACGGGGGGCGGGAAGCCCTCCATCTCGAGCTTGTGGGTGGCGGCCTGGGCCGCGCGCTCGTCCGGGAAGGTGGCGGCCACCCAGCGCAGCAACTCGCCGCCCAGCGCTCGGTCGGCGAAGGACCGCTCCGCAAAGTGGCAGCCGACCAGGAAGTAGTCCTCGGGCGTGAGGTAGGACTTCTCCTTCTTGAGCCGAGCCAACAGCATGAACTCGTAATCGCGCGCAAGCACCTCTAGGGACGTGAGCCCGGGGTGGTTCAGTCGCGTCTCCCGCACGATGTCGTGGGCGCCGAGACTGATCTCGGTCAGCGCCAGCTCGTACTGCAGATCTCGCGGCAGGCTGCCGCCGGCACGCACCATCGGGCGCAGCAGGTTGGCCACGCCGCTGGAGTTGCCCATCCGCTTGAGCTTCTTGATCTGGCTCAGGACAAAGGAGTCCAGCACCTGCCCGGGAAGCTCCGCCAGCAGCTGGTGTACGGCCTCCCCGCGGGGGTCGCCGTCTGCCAGCCAGGCCGCGGCCGCCCGCGCCAGATTGTTGATCTGCGGTCCCGGTAGCTTGTGCGTCCGCCCTTCCAGGATGCGCGCCAAGGTCCACGCCCGCGCGGCGTCCGGAGCGTGGACGAGCACCTCGGCCACGGGCTTCAGGGCCGCCTTGAGACCGGCCAACGACTCGGCTGCGCGCTCCTGCAGGTCCGGGTTGTCGCCCTGCAGGATCTCGAGCAGCGCGGCAGCGCTTTGCACGGAGTCGGTGCGGCCCAGCGCGGCGATCGCAAACCGGCGCAGAGCAGGATCGTGGCCCTTCAAGTGCGCGAGGATGCGCGACACGTGCGCGGCCCCGAGCGTGGCCGTCTCCAGCACCTGCATCGCGGGCGCCACGACGTGCCTGTAGTCCCGATCCTCCAGGTAGTCGAGCAGACGGTTGCACAACTCCGGGTCGAGCCGCCCGTCGGAGCTGCGGCGGCCGATGGCCTCGATGCAGGCCTTGCGAATGGAGGGGGCGAACTCCTCCCCGGAGTACTCGATCAGCGCAGGCAGGGCACTGTCGCCGAGTATGCGCTCGAGCAACTCGACCGCTGCGGCGCCCCCCTCCACGTCCTCGCGGGCCGGGTCGGAGGCCAGGAACTTCACGAGCCGGTTGGCGAGCGCCTTGCGAATGCGGGGCGGCGCCGTAGCCATCTCCTCCGCCAGCCGCCTCGCCGCCGCCCGAATCTCATGGGCGTGGCCGGTTTCCAGCGCTCGCAGGATCAGGTCCATGGCCTCGGGGCTCTGGATGCGAGCGGCGATGTGCAGGATGCGCTGGCGGCCGGCCATGCCGGCCTTGAGGAAACGGCGGCGGAGGCTTGGAAGGACACCCCGGCCCATGCTGGCCACGACCTCCATCGCGCGCCGCCCCAAGTCCCCTTCCTCGTCCAGAAGCGGGACCACGAAGGGGTAGCACTCGTCGCGCCCGGCGGACCCGATGGAGCGGATGGCGTCGAGGGCGGTCTTGCGCAGCTCTTGATCCGCGGACTGCAGGCTGCGGCCGAGCGCCGCGGCCACGTCCCCGCTGTTGGGCTGCAAAGCGCCCAGAACCCGGGCCGCAGCCTGCTGTAGGGCCGGATCCTCGGCCTCGAGCAAGCTACAAAGCTGCTCCAGGGTGATCCCGTCGGTCCCTGAGTCGTCCTGAGCCACTATATCTGCCACCTGGAGCCGCCGTTTGTGGCTTCGACCCCTATCCATGGTGCCCCCGGCCCTCGCCCTTAGCTCGCAGGGGATGCGAAGCGCGGCGTATCCTAGCAAACGCGCTGCCCGGTCCCGGCGCTCAAACGCAACTCAATACCTTTGCAGCGTTTACGCGAGCGGACGGGCCCCGGGCCGCACCCGGACTCAGCCGGTCTGCCCTGCGGAGCGGGAGCCGTGCTCCTCGGCCCGTCCGAGGGACTCCAGGTCGAACCCGTATTGGACTGTCGGGTGGGCCTCGCGCAGTCGGCGGCACTGGGCGGCCACAGCCTTGCCTCTAACGATGCAGTCGTGAATCAGGCCAGCCACGGCGTCCATCTCCCCCTCGGCCATGCCATAGCGCGTCATCTCCTGGACTCCGAAGCGCAGACCGCGCGGATTGCGGGCATTCTTGCGGGGCTCGCCGGGGAGCAGGTTGAAGTTGCAGACGATCCCGTTTTCGCACAGGCGGCGGGCCACGTCGCGGCCCCCACCCCACTGCTCGGCGTCGACCGCTACCTGGTGGCTGCAGGTGTAGCCGATGGTCGCGCCCGCCACCGGGAAGCCGCGCCGGTGCAGCCCCGCGGCGAAGGCGCGCGCGTTCGCCACGACGTCGCGGGCATAGTCGCGCCCGAACTGGCGTATCTCGAGGGCGGCCGCGCACAGCGACGGCAGACTGAACAGGTGGTGGTTGCTGGTGACCCCGGGGAAGACCGCGCGGTCGATGGACTTCCAGAAGGCGTCGTCGTGACCCCGCGACAGGATGATGCCGCGCTGGGGTCCGAAGAAGGTCTTGTGCGTAGAGGCGGTGATCACGTCCGCGCCCTCGGCCAGGGGGTCCTGGAACTGCCCGCCGGCGATCAGGCCCAGCACGTGCGAGGCGTCGTAGACGATGTGGATGCCGAGATCTTCACAGACCGGACGCAGGTCGGCCACCGGCTCCGGGAACAGGAACAGCGAGCGGCCCAGGATCGCCACGCGCGGGCGTTCCTTGTGCAGCATGTCCTTTGCCGCTGCGACGTCCACGTGGAAGCCGTCCTCGGTGCGCGGCCACTGCGCGATACGGTCGGCGCGCTTGCCCAGCGCTCCGAAACGCGCGTGGCTGATGTGCCCGCCCCCGTCGATGCCGTGCGCGACGGCCGTACCGCCGTCCGGCATGAGCGCGCTGAAGACGGCGTCGTTGGCCATCGTGCCGCTGGGCAGCCTCACGTCGACGTGGTCGGCGTCGAAGATCCCGCGGATCAAGTCCCGTGCGCGCTCTTCGATAGCGTCCACGTAACGCGTGCCCTCGTAGTAGCGCGCCCCCGGATGGCCCTCCGCGTAGCGGTGGTGGAAGTCGTTGTCGAGAAGCGCGCGCGACGCCGGCGACAACACGTTCTCGCTCGCGATCAGATTCAGAGTCTCGCCGCGCCATTGCTCCTGGGCCTCGCACAGCTGGGAGATCTCGCGCAATAGGTGCCGGTTGTTCATGCGATCCGCTCCTCGACGGCGGCCGCCCCTGTCGGCGAGAGACGATAAACGGAGCCGGCGGGGCCGCGCTCCAGGTGACCGCGGTCCTCCAGGACCTGCAGGACTTCGTGGAAGTTGCGCGAGTCGACGCCGGCGCGGATGCAGCACTGCAGCAGGTCGGACAGCGTGACGCCGTCGCGTCCCTGATCGTGCTGCAGGAAGTAGGCGAAAAGCAGGGCGGCCTCGGTCTGGTCCACGCTCTCGCGGCCCCGTACCGAGCGGAAGAAGTCCTCCAACGCGGCGGCGGGGACGCCGGGCCGGGCAGGCTCGGGCGGCCCCCCGTTCGGGCCCGGAACGTCCCCGGCGGCAGGCTCGCTCCAGACGAGGCTCTGGGCCTGTTCCGGCGCCCCGTCGGCAACAGCGGCCGCGGCGGCAACGGTGTCCGCGGGCTCGGACGGCACGCCCCCCCCGGAGCCCTCCGTGGCCCCGAAAGCCACGCTGAGATCAACCGGGCCCAGGAAGGGAGCCAACAAGCGCAATTGGCGCCACACGAAAGCGTCGGAGCCGCACAAGTGGAGATGGGTTTCCTGCGATTGGAAACGGACCGTCGCCATAGACACCCGAGAGGCTGAAGAAGCGTCGCCCGAGGGGGCTTTCAGCGTGATCAATCTACGCCGCGGCTCCGACCGGTCCAAGGAAATCCCGGAAGCGTGGGTCCCGTCGCCTATAGATAGGGACTCGGCGTGCACCGGCACCGTCATTTGTTCCGTCTCTCCCTTTGTTCGCTCGCGGCGATCTTGGTGGGGGGCACATGGGGGTACATGAGACTGGCGGGTCTCAATCTCCGAGACGCGCTTTACCAGACCGTCATCACGGTCACGACCGTCGGTTACAGCGATCTGGTAGAGGAACCGGCCTACCGGCCCTTCACGACCGTGCTGGCCGCCATCGGCGCGGCCAACATGACGATCCTGCTGTCCCTGCTCACGGTGTTCCTGGTCGAAGAGCAGGTGTTCACGGCGTTCGGGAGACGCAAGATGCAAAAGCAAGTAGACAGCCTCAAAGATCACGTGATCCTGTGCGGCTACGGGAACTTCGGCAGGGCAGCAACCGTGGAGCTGCAAGCGCACGCAGTGTCCTACGTCGTGATCGAGAGCTCCCCCGAGAAGGCGGAGGCCGGGCGCGACGCCGGGCATCCCATCCTGGGCCTGGACGCAACGCAGGAAGAGAGCCTGGTGCGCGCGGGCGTCGACCGGGCCGAGGCGCTGATGACGACGCTGGGGACGGACGCGGACAACGTGTACGTCACGCTGACGGCCAAGCAGCGCAACCCGGAGATCCTGGTCATCGCCGTGGCGCGCGACGAACGAGCCGAGAGCAAGCTGCGGGCTGCGGGGGCGGACCGGGTGATCAGCCCGTACAGGCTCGGCGGCAGCCAGATGGCGCGCATCGTGCGCCATCCGACCGTGGCCGATTTCCTGGACATGGCCACGGGCGCCAACCCGATGGACTTCTTCATGGAGCAGCAGGAAGTTTGCGAGGGCTCGCGCCTCGCCGGACACTCGCTGCGCGACGCGCCGATCCGGGAAGAGTTGGGCATCACCGTCATCGCCGTGCGGCGACCCGAAGGCGCCATGATGACGAACCCCACGCCCGACACGATGCTCAACGCAGGCGACGTGCTGGTCAGCCTCGGGCCGCGAGAGGCTTTGCGCAAGCTCGAACAGATGGCGCGCTCGCGGTGAGACGCTTTCGTCTCACCGCGCGGCAGTGCCGCCGACTTGCCGGGCCGCTTGTCCGACACGGCCCCGAACTCGGGTAAACTCCCCTGAAGTGCGCCGTCTCACGGGCATCTGGCTCCTAGCTTTCGCAACCTTCGTTTCCGCCCAGGAGGGGGAGGACGCCGCGTCGCAGCCCGACCGGGTGCGCAAGGTAGAGGAGGAGCTGCAACAGGAACGCGAGGCGCGCAAGCAGCTCGAGAAGCGGGTCGGGGACCTGGAAAGGTCGCTGCAGAAGGCGACCGAAGTCATGGCGCGGGCGCAGGACCGGCGGGACATCGACGCGGAGCTCGAGGCCTACCTCAAGGAGCACCAGGTCGCCGTGCCGGCGGAAGCGCCGTGGCGGCTGCAGATCGGCGTGGTGCTGGTCGGGTCGTACACGGCGACCTTCTTCAACGGCGCGGGCGACCGCAACACGTTCTCGCTGGACGACGCCTACGTGAAGTTCTCGTACGGCTTTACGGACCAGCTGACCGGGCGCTACTACACGGACGGGTCGCTGGCTGAGCTGGAGTACCGCCACAGCGACGCGGTGCAGCTCAACGGCGGCGTGGTCGTAGTGCCTTTCGGCCAGTTCAACCCGCGCAGCTTCCCGGACAGCTTCGACACGCTGAGCCGGCCGCTGCTCTACATGAGCAACCGCGAGATCTTCGTCACGGCGCCCAACCTGCCGTCACCGGTGTTCAACACCGTCTACAGCGATACGGGCCTCGTGTTCAGCGGCAGTCTCTGGCGCGGCCAGGACCAGCTGTACTACGCCGCCTACATCACAAACGGGCTCGTGGGCGCCAACGATCTCGGCCAGACCAGCGCCACGCGCGACAACAACAACGACAAGCAGATCGGCGGCCGGGTGGCGTACACGAACGCCTCCTGGTTCGAGCGCACGCGCATAGGCTTCGGCATCTCCGCCGCCGGCGGAGACTACGACGTCAACGACCAGCTCAGCTACCGCCTTTACGGAGTGGATCTGCTGGTCGTTCTCGGCGGGCTCGGCGCGGACGGTGAGGGCAGCGTCACGTTGCGTGCGGAGTACGTCTACGCGCCGCGGGAGATCCTGTACCCCGATGCCACCGACAACACCATGAACATCAACGAGGCGAGCCGTGAGCAGGGCTTTTACGTCCTGGTCGAGGTGCGGCTCGACTCGAAGTGGATGCTCTACGGCGCGTGGGACGAGCTGCAGCGAAGAGGCCCGCTCGTGACGAACGGCGAGCTCGACCCCGCGAACCTCAACGACGTGACGACCACCATCCGCCGCTTCGCAATCGGCGTCGCGTACCGCATCACGGCAGGCATCTTGTTCAAGGTGGAGTACGCGTATTGGGAATTCGACCTGGGCGTACCGGATGCGCAACGCATCTCGACCCAGGTCGTGGTTCCCTTCTGAGACCATGCGTTTCGTTCCGGTTCTGGTTCTCCTGCTCGCGGGCTGTCCGCTCGACATCAGCCCCGAGAGCGGCAGCATCCCGAGCGGCCCGCCGCCGGGCCCCGGGGGCGGCACCATCTCCTACCAGTCGGACCTGCAACCGCTGTTCGACGACACCTGCGTCGTCTGCCACGGTTCGGCGGGCGGGCTGGACCTGTCCAGCCGGGACGCCCTCCTGCTGGGAGGCAACTCGGGGGCCCTCGTGCTGCCCGGCGACCCTGACAACAGCATCCTGGTGCAGCGCGTCGAAGGCTCTACCTTGGGAGACCAGATGCCGCTCGGCTTGCCCGAGCTGACGACCTTCGAGATCGCCCTGATCCGCACATGGATCCTGGAGGGGGCCTTGGACAACTGATGCGCCGCGCGTCGTGTCTCGTCCCGCTTTTGCTCGGAGCCGCGCTGCTCGCTGCTGCGGAGCCCGCCGCCAAGGCGCCGCAGGGACGCAGCGCCGCCGCGAAGCTGTTCCGCGCCCGCTGCGCGAGCTGCCACGACCCGAGCCGCGTCTTCCACCGGCGCGCGTCCGCGAGCCAGTGGCGCGCGACCGTGGATCGCATGCGGCGCATGCCACACTCGGGCATCACGAAAGCGGATGCCGACAAGATCGTGCAGTACCTGATCGACCTGGGCGGCAAGCGGCCTGCGGCACCCGGCGGCAAGCCCAAGCGCCTGGGCGGGCGCCGCGCCTACGGCAAGAAATGGCTCGCCGTTCTGGAAACGGCCCGGGTGAACGACGGGCAGGTCTCGCTCGGCGGCCGCGACTACACGGCGCGCATTGCCGGGAACGAGGTCACGCTGCGGCCCACGAAGGGCAAGCCGTTCGTGGTGTCGCTCGATCCCGCCGGCCGGGCGGGTCGTACGAAACGTGTCGACCGCTGGAAGGTGGGCCACAAGACGTACGCCGTGCACCTGATCTTCTACGAGCGGATCGGAGACCAGGCGCGCCTGGGTCTCGCCCTGCGGGTCGAGAAGTAGTCGCGCGGTTCTGCGGGGGGTGGCCGCGCTCACCTTGCGTCCGGGGCGAGAGCAACAGATCCACGAACGGGAGGGCGCACACACCGGTGCGCCCCTACAAGGACGGGGTAGGCTGGGTCACCCATGAAGGTCTTCAAGGTCGTCAAGTGGCTGTTCTTGATCGGCTTCGTGCTAGGCCTGCTGCTGATCCTGGCGGGGCCGTTGCTGCTCAACACCGCGCGTGCGCGCGAGCAGATCAGCGCGATCCTGAGCGACGCGCTCGACCGCGAGGTCACGATGGGCGGCCACTCCGTCGGACTGTTGCTTGGCCGCGTGCAGATCGAGGACCTGAGAGTGGGCAACCCGGACGACTTCCCCGAGGGCACGTTGCTGCAAGCCGACGAGCTGCAGCTCGTCGTCTCCGTACGCGAGCTGCTGGGCGGACGCATCGAAGGCGTGATGACGGGCGAAGGCGTCACGCTGCACATCCTGAAGCGCGGCGAGAAAACGAACTTGCACGGGCTAGCGCCGGAGAGCTCGGAGTCCAGCGGCGACGGCCCGGACCTGTGGCTGCAGCTGCACCTGAAGGACTCGCGCGTCGTGATCGAGGACCTGGACCAGAAACAGACGTTGGAGCTCGACGGGGTCGACATCGACGTCTTCGTGAGCAACCGCGCCGGGCGTGAGAACACGCGCCTGCAGTTGCACGTCGCGAGCATGCGACGCGGCCCGTTCCAGGTGCGCGACCTGACCGCGGTCCTGCTGCACACAAAGAGCGACGAGGGCGAGCGCATCGACGTGACGGGGCTGCAAGCCAAGCTCGGTGCAGGCGGCCGGCTCGTGGGCAGCATGAGCTTTCCATTTCCGCGCGGCTGCGAGCAGCAGGAGTGGCAGGCGAGCCTCGAGCTCAAGGATGTCGGCATCGACGATTCCATCCGCCCGCTCGCGCAGACGCTCTTCCCGATCGGGGCTTCGGACCGCGCGCAGTTCAACGGCCTGTTGCAAGGCAGCTTCGAGCTGCGCGGCAGAGGCATCACCTGGGACGCCATCAAGCCGCAGCTGAGCGGATCGGGCAAGGTCCGGCTGACCCGCGTCAGCCTCGCACCGGGCAACCTGATCACCCTGCTGACGCGGTGGGCCGGGCGGGAACCGAAGCCGCTCGAGCTCAACGACTGCGGCGCGGAGTTCACGATCGAGCCCGGCCGCGTGAAATTCCAGCGCCTGAGCGCCCGCGGCGACGAGGTGCGCTACTACCTCAAGGGCTGGGTCACGCTGGACGGTGCGCTCCGGCTGAACATCGACGCCATGCCGCTCCTGGAGCGCTACAGCCGCCGCGAGGCCGATAAGCTCAAGCGCTACATCAAGGAGATTCCGATCCCCATCCGGGGCACGATCTCCCGCCCGCGGCCCAAGCTGCCGCGCATGGCCGACTTGCTGACGCAGGCCGGCAAGGACGGGCTGCTCGACTGGCTCGGCAAGAAGCTCGGGAAAGAGCTCGAGCGTCAGACCAAGAAGAAAAACCGGTAGGCGGGCCCGCGTCCGAGAGTCCGCAAAGCCCGCCCACCGCCGTCAAAGATGACGTGCTTGGTGTCCGGAGAGCCGGGCCCTAGTCCCCGCGCGGTCCGTCCGCCGCGTCGACCACACCGTCGTGGTTGTGGTCGCGACTTTCGAATGCGGCGGGAGGACCGTCGAACTCGTCGCGGGTGACCTTCCCGTCTCCGTTCAGATCGTGGCGCTCGATGAAGGTGCCGCCCTTCTTGCGCGCGGGACGGCGCGCGCCGGGCTCCTCGGCCCGCTTGCCGCCCTCGGGGGCGATCTCGTCCATGCGAATGGCGCCGTCGCCGTTGATGTCCAGCTTCGCGAACAGATCAGCGCGCAGCGTCCACTCGGTCTTCGTGATGGCTCCGTCCCGGTCGCGATCCATGACACGGAACAGGATCGCGGCCGTTTGGCTGCGGCCCGGGCGGTCCCGGCCGCCCCGGCGGGCGCGCCGCTTGAGCGCCTTCAGCTCCTCTTTCGTGACGGTTCCGTCACCGTCCTGGTCGAGGCGCTTGAAGAAGCTCTCGGGGCCCTGAAACTCCGCGGCGGTGATGTTGCCGTCGCCGTCCGCGTCCATTTGCTTGAGGCGCTCGAACATCTGATCGGCGTCGCGCCCGCGCTGTCCGCCGCGGCCCTCGCGTCCGCCGAACTTGCGGCGCAGCTCCTCCATCTCGGCGGCGTTCAGGAAGCCGTCGCCGTCCTTGTCCAGCTGCTGGAACATCTCGGGGCGCAGCTTCCACTCGTCGGCGGAGATGCGACCGTCGCCGTCCGTGTCCAGCCGCGCGGCGCGATCACCGCCCTTCCCGGCTTTGCCGGGCTTGCCGCCGCGACCATCGTCGCCGCCGAGGCGGCGGGCTCTGCGCTCTGCGCCGTAGGCAACCAACTCCGCGGCGGTCAAGAAGCCGTCCCGGTCACGGTCCAGGACCAGGAAGATGGCCTCACCCGCGCCGAGCTCCGCGGCGCTCAGCTTGCCGTCACGGTTCTGGTCCTTCCCGTCGATGGCGGCCTGCGCCTTCTCGAGGGCCGCGGCGCCGCCCCTCTTCTTCTTGTCGCGCCGATCCCCGGCCTCGGCGGCCGGCACGGCGATCCAAACCATTGCGATGAGGGTCAAAAGGAGATGGAGTTTCATAGTAGTTTCCTCTTGTCGGCTCGAGGCCGAGCGCTCCTTTGAACCCGGGCCGGGCGCCAGGGTTCCGCGCCACCCGTCGCCTCGGCCTGGCCCGTCTTCAGCAAGCCCCCTTACCGTTACCCCTACCCCTACCTTTGACACTTTTCCCTGCCCCCAGGGATAAGGGACAACGGTAACGGTAGGGGTGAGGGGATCACGCGCCAGCAAGCACGCTACTCTCCACCCACAGCGCCCGGGATCTCGGGCAACAGCGCCTCAGGATCGACCAGAATGCGGGCCGGGCGCGTCAGCCACTCACGCACGAAGTCCGGATCCGGGTGCTTTTCGGCTGCGGGATAGGGATAAGCGCTCATGCCGTGGAAAGGCAGGGGCTCGATGCTCTGCCGCACGGCCTGGTTCATGTCCTGGTCCTTGACCCAGCCCTCGGTCGTGAAGCAGAAGTCACGCACCCAGCCTGCGGGCAGGTCCGGCAGACCCGACGCGTCGAAGACGAGCTCGACCGAGTCGCCGGAGCCCAGGATCGCGTAGCGATCGTCGATCGTGCGCAGCAACTCGCGCACGTCGCCGTGCCGCGAGTGCATGCCCGGGGTCTGGTTCCAGCCCACGAAGCGTTGCAACCGGCCGTAGTCGTACGCGCGTGGAAGCTCGCCCGTGGGATCGTCCACCGGCGCACTGAAGCCGCGGAAGCGGCTGCGAGCCGACAGGAGCGGCGCCTCGCTGAGTTGCATGATGCCGTCGGGCCCCGTGCAGACGAAGAAGGCGTCCCAGTGAATGCGCTGTGTTCCGGAAAGGCGCACCCGCCCGTCGCTGCCGTGGAACTTACCGCTCAGGTCCAACAGCACGGACTTGTTCTTGCCGGCGGGGAAGCCGGCGTCCTTGTCGACGATGCGCCACTTGCCGTCGGGGCCGATCAACTCGAGTTGCGGGACCTGGAAGTTCACCGTCTTCGACTGCGACGACGCGATCGAGGCGCTGGCCGTGGGGAACTCCGTCCAGCCGTCCATGACGAACAGGATGCGCTCCGCACCGCTCAGGTCGCCGAAGTCGAGCTCGAGCGACCACGGCCGCGCGAGACCGGTGTACTGCGGGGGATGCGCGTCGAAGATCACGGCGTGCTTGCGATCGCGCGCGCGCACCTGCGCGAGCACGTCGCGGCCCTTGTGATCCACCGCGGAGCGCGGAGGCTGCAGGTCCTCGAGGCAGTGCACGCGGAACTCGGGGAAGGAGAACACGCGGAAGGCCTCGTTGAGCACGGGACGCGCCCCGGCCCGGTGGTCGATCACGCGCAGGCGCACGTTATCTACGTAGAAGACCTCGCGCAACTCCTCCGTGAGGTCGAGGTGCAGCCTTCCATCGCGAGCCTCGAGCAGGCCGGTGGGGATCATCACCGTCTCGTTCGAGCGTCCGGGCAGGTACTTGCCGTCGGCGTAGGGCAGACCGAGGGGTGTGCCCGACTGGCAGTCCGTGACGAAGTGCCCCTGCTCGCCGTCGATCACGTACAGAAACGGACAAGAGTCCAGCTCCCCCTCGCGCTCCTGGAGCGCCAGGCACGCCTGCATCTGCGGGAGCACGACGCCCTGCTCCACGCCGTTCGTCCAACGCAGGAGCAGCGCGTCCACCATGGTGCGGCGGCCCAGACCGAAGCTGTTGAGCCCGTCGCGCACGGTCGCGCCGATGCGCAGATCGCCCGCGTACAGGCGCAGACGCGTGCCGATGCCGGCGCGGTTCGTACGCAGCCCCCGGGGCAGTACGTCGATCCACACCGCGGGCGTTTGTGCGCTGCTCATGTAGAGGTCGAGGCCGGCATCCGTCAGCAGCAGCAGGTCGCGGTTGCCGTCCCGGTTGAGGTCCGAGCCGACGGCGCCGAGCACCCTGCCCGCCGGCTGCAGCCCGGCGAACGGTTGCCGGTCGATCACGCCGTCGCTGTCGAGGTCCAGCAGGGGTTCGCGTGGTCCGAGTACCACGAACGACGGCGCTTCGCTGCCATAGGCCGCGCCGGCTCGCGTGTCGTATAAGGTGTCGCCGATGCGGACCTCTTCCACGAGATCGTTGTCGACGTCGGCCGCCTCCAGGCCGCGGCCGGCCGCCAGCGGTCTGGACACGAACTGCAAGGCACGCTGGTTGTGGAACCAGACGTTGCCCTGGGGGCCGGTGACGAGCAGGTCGACGGCGTGGTCGTCGTCCACGTCCAGCAGCAACGCCTCGTACGCGGGCGGCGCCTGCATGCCTAGCTGCTCCGCGATCTCCGTGAACTGGAGCTCGGTGCGCGGCTGCTCGCCCTGCTTGACCTCGGGCAGCTCGATCACCGTGCGGTAGACACGGTTGCGCTCACCGCCCACGAACAGGTCGAGGTCGCCGTCATGGTCGAGGTCGATCAGCACGACGCAGTGCCCGGCCGCGGCGGCGGTTGCGCCGAGCGACGCCGTCGACTCCTTGAAGTGCCACTTGGTGGGCTCCTCCGCGGGCGTATCGTTCAAGAACACACGCACGCCCGCGGGGCCGCACACCACGAGGTCGAGATCGAGATCGTTGTCCAGGTCCCCGACGGCGGCGCCGTGCAGCACGAAGTCGAGCGGCAGCCCGGCGCTCTCGGTCAGGTCGTTGAAGGTGGCGTTGCGGTAATTGCGCAACAGCCGCAGCCCCTCTTCCCCGTTCACGAGAAGGTCGCGTGCGCAATCGCGATCAACGTCCGGCGCGATGAAGTAGCGCTGCCGGCCGAGCCGCGGCACGCCGGCGCGGGCCGTGACGCGGTGCCATTGCATCTTGCGCGGGTCGGGCTGGACCGAAGGGCCCTCTTGTAGCGGGTCGCGGAACTTCGTGTAGCGGCCGCGCTCCGTGGCCCCGGCCTGCACCTTCTTCTTCTCGAACTGCTTGTCGAACTCCTCCAGCAGCGCCTGCGAACGCCCGCGGCGCGCCGCATCTGCGGAGCGCTGAAACGACCTCGCGCGCTTGTAGGACGCGACGCGGAAGATCGTGGCGGGCACGAAGTCCCGGCCGAGCGCCAGCAGCCGCTCGAAAGCGTCCGCGGCGGAGTCGTACTCCCCGCGTTCGAAGAGGATGGCGCCCTTGAGGTAGAGCGCGGCCGGGTCGGGCCGCTCGACCGCGATCAGCGGGTCGATCAGCGCCTCAGACTGCCGCATGAGCCGGTCGTAATCGGGCGAGCCCTCCGCCAGGCGGGCGAGAGTGCGCGCAAGGTTGAACTGCACGCCCTCGTCCTGGGGCGCGAGGGCGGAAGCGCGCTCCAAACGCCGCCACGCCCGGTGCAAGAGCGCGCGGTGGTCGGCAGTGGGGATCACGTCCTGCTCGCCCTGGACCTGCTTGTAGAACTCGCCCAGGTCCACGAGCGCGAGGTCGACGTGGTAGGCGGCCGAGTTCTCTAGCTCCGCCTCCACCGAAAGCAACTCGGCGCGGGCGTTCCGGTAGTCCTGGTTGTTCTCGTTCGAGTAGTAGGCCCGGGCACGGTCTACCGCGTTGCGTACAGGCACGGCGCTCTTCCGTTCACGGGTGCCCAGGGCCACGAACAGGGCGGCGCATAGGGCGGCGCCCAGCAAGAAGATGACGAGCCTGCTCACGATCCCTCCAAGAGGTGAGGAGTATAGGATTTCACTCCTCCACGGTCCGGTGTACCCCGTGATCCTGCCCGCTGCCCGCGACAAAGTCTAAGCGGGGCATGCAGTGGGCGCGGAATTCTCCCCGCGGGGTGCGAAATACTCCCCTATCCCGCCTCGGGCGCTTCCGTTATCCGGAGACTATCCCCTAGGTGTCCTCAGGCTCGTCGAGCAGGTAGATGCCTAGCCACGGGGGCGTGGGAGGGATGATCTTCCCTGACTTGGTGCGCCGGAAACCGACGCCGCGCTGGGCGTCGATCATGTCGGCCAGGATGTCGCGCTGCTCCTCCTCGCGGGCGGCGAGGATCTGCAGGAAAGTGCGCAGGTAGCGGCTTTCGGCCGAAGGGGCCAGCTTGCGGTAGTACTCCGCGGCCTCAGCCTTGAGCTGGATCGCGGTCAGCACGGCCCGGTAGTAGCCCATCTCGCTGTGGATCTCCATGTGCCCCGGCAGCGGCGGACGGTGCATGGCCTCCACATCCGGCAGCGCATCGAGATCATTGCGGTGGCGGCGCAGGATGCGGCCATGGTCCCTGTCCTCCAGGGCCATGCGGTGCAGGAAGGACTTGACCTCGGGAGCCTCCACGCGACGGCTGATGAACTCCAACCAGCGCTCGAGACGCTCTTCCTCGGCGATCGCCTTGTCCAGGGCCGACGGGACCTCGTAAGCCCCCGCGGCCTCCCAGCGTGCGGCGCGCAGAGCGCCACGGCGGGCGCGGCCCCGCGCCACGGGGGGCAGGCCGCGAGTGCTCGGAGTCGTGGGCCGTGCGGCTACGTCGCGGAAGGGCGAGGGCCGCACACGGTCCTGGGCTCTGTCTCGAATGATCTTCAAGGGTCCAATCCTCAAGCTCATTTCAATCCTCAAGCTCATAGGAGCTCTTGTTCTCTAAGCCCTGCTAGAGCGAGAGGTGAGCCAATCAACCGAACGATCGTTCGATCACCGGACGCCGACGCGCCTACGGCGTTATGGCGGCCAAGCGCCTCCACTATCCGGGGGCGACCACGGGCGGTGCTTACTTGGAGAACGCAATCCAGTCCTTCTCGAGCTGCACCCAATCGATGCCCCTGAAGGCCTCGTCCACGGCATTGTCGAGGGCGGACTTCACGCCGGTGATCTTCTTGCCGACCACGCTCTTGCTGGTGTCCCCCCCAGACCTGGCGATGTCGGGGTTGATGCCCGCCGCGGGGTTCTCACCCGGGAAGGGGCCCTCGAGCCCGGGAGGCACAGGGACGCCCTCGAACACGTTCGGCTCGGGCTTTTGGGACGCCTCGGGCTCCAGCCCACTCCACTCGGTCCCGTCTTCGAGTTCCTCACCACCTTCGCTGTCGGGCGGCTCGGGCGGGCCGGAAGGACCGTCGGGCGGCTCATCAGGCGGGCCGGAAGGTCCATCATCGGGGGGCGGAGTTGGATCCAGGCCCTGCAGCCCCTGCTCCTTCACCGCTTTGACGTTGCGCTTGACGGCGTCGAAGTACTTGTCCAAAAGCCCCCAGTACTGCTTGTACTTCTTGATCTTGCGCCGCTTGACCTCGCGCAGGAAGTAAACGAACGACCAGCCCTGTGCGTAGCACAGGCCGGGATTGCTGTAGTACTCGCCCTGCGTGTACTTGAGAAACGACTCCAGGGGCACGAAGCTCTTCTGCGCGATGGCGTTCGTGATGATGCCGGTGCGCCAGCGGAAGGGCGCGGGCTTGAACTTCTTGGCCTTGTAGTTGTGGCCCGCGAAGTAGTCGCCGTGGCCCTCGTTGAACCAGCTGTGCGGGGCCACGTCCCCCACCGCGTAGTGGATGTACTGGTGGAAGGCCTCGTGGTAGAGCACGCGCAGCGAGTCCCTGCCCATGCCGCCGCCGGGGAAGACCAACTCCTCGTCCCTGCGCGACCAGTACCCGGCCGAACCGCCCGGACCGCCGTAGCGATGGTATTCCGCCATGTCCTTGCAGACGCGCACGACGGAGATGGCCTTGACGCGGCGGGCGGGCGGGAAGAGCACCTCGTAGACCTGTTCCCGGATCGCCTCGATCTGTACGGCGATCTTCTTGATCATCGTCCGCTTGACCTTCTTGTTGTAGACGATCAGGTAGTTCTTCGTGTCGATCGCGGCCCAGTCCTTGAGGCCCGCGAGCTTCTTCTTGCGGGCCTCGCGCCACTCCTGGGGCTTCGACTCGCTGCTGACGAAGATGTCCGGGGCCAGCTGTGAGCCCTCCTCTTCCTCGTCCTCTTCGTCCAGGTCGAGCACGCGGAAGCGGCGCATGGAAAGCACGAAGGCGCGCTGATTGCGCTCGAGGTCCGCAATCGAGCAGGCATACAGGACGCCGTACTCGGCCTCCGGGTTCTCGCGCTTCTCGATCGCGGCGCAGTACAGGATGCGCTCGCCGCGGCCGGCGCGCCCTGCGGCAGGACCCATGCCGCCCTTGGCAATGAACACCTTGAGCGCGCCCTTGAGCTTCTTGTCGCGCATCTTGAGCTTCTTGCCGAGCGAAGGGTCTTCCACGTAGCCGAGGCCGTAGCGGTTCTTGACCATCTCCCAGAAGGAAGCCGCCTGGTTGCGCGCGCGCATGAAGCCCGGTACGCGGTGCTCCGGAGCGCCCTCCGCGTCCGAGGGTACGCTCGGGTCGAGGGCGTGCTTCGGGAACTTGAACACCTGCAGGCCCGGCATGATCCATCCGCGCCTGGCTTTGCCCGCCCACTTCGCGAGCAGGTTCACCTCCTGGAACTTGGTGGGCACCTGCTCCCACTTGGCGGGCACCTGGATCCGGTAGCCCTCGGTCTCGTCCTTGTGAGGCTTCCCGAGGCCCAAAGGCGCGGCGAGCGCCGCTGAGGCGAGAGGAAGCAAGAGGGCGACAACGGCAAATCGACGCATCATCGGAAGCGGCTCCCTGAGCAGGCCCCGACCGAGGGCCGGGGCCATTCTAAGGGCGCGGGCGGCGCAGGGTCCCGATCCGGGGCACCCTTTCGTGCAAGAGCGGGTGGCCTAATCTCCGCGTTTGCGGATAATCTTGGGCCGGGATTGACAGGTGGACAGCTCTTCGACCTTCGACATCGATCAGCGGGCGGACATGCCGTGGTTCAGCCCGGATGAACTCACGCGTTTCAGTGAGTTCTTGACCGGAAACGCCACCCGGGACCAGGCCAACGTCCAGGCGCTGCTGACCACCACCACCGAGATCTTCGGCGAGCGCAACATCGAGTCGGTGCTGGAGCGGGTCTTGACGCGGGTGCTGAAGACCACCGAAGGCGAGCGGGCCATCCTGCTGCTGTACGAGGACGGCAAGCTGCGCGTGCGCATGGGCCGGGACCGCGACGGGGCCGACCTGGGCCAGAATCCCCCGCTCAGCCGGACGGTCACGCGGGCCACCGCCGTGGAGGGGCGCCCGCTAATGGACCGCGTCACCAGCGAAGGAGAGGTGCTGCAGCTCAGCAACTCGATCATGCACATGCGCCTCAGGCAGGTGATGTGCGTCCCCCTGCGGGCGCGGGGGCGCACGCTGGGAGTCCTGTACGTGGACTCGACCGCCAAGGCGCACGACCCCGCGCCCACGGACCTCATGTTGCTCAACGCGCACGCCGGGCTGGTCGCCATGGCCATCGAGAACAACCGGCTCCTGGACCAGGCCATCGAGCACAGCGCGGTGCGGGAGCAGTTGGAGGTGGCGCGACGCATCCAGGCGCGGCTGCTGCCTTCCAAACCGGCCCAAATATGCGGCCTGGACATGGCGGGCCTGAGCGAGCCCTGCGAGAACATCGGCGGCGACTACTTCGACTACTTCGCGCTCGACGACGAGATGGTCGGCCTGACCGTGGGCGACGTATCCGGACACGGCGTCGGATCGGCGCTGATCATGGCCGACGTACGCGCACACTTGCGCAGCCTGCTCGGCATGCGCGGCTCGCTGCACGGCCTGTACGGCATGCTCAACCACTCGCTGTGCGCGGACCTGGACGGCAGCATGTTCGTTTCGCTGTTCGTCGGCGTGTTCGACCGCAAGGAGCGGCGCCTCAGTTACCACAACGCCGGGCACAATCCGCCCTTCGTCTACCGTCCGGGAACCGGCGAGTTCTTCGAGCTGCCGCCCAACGCTCCGGCGCTGGGTATCGTGGACGAGCTCAGCGCCGGCATGAGCCCGACGGTCATGCTGAAGAAGGACGACATCCTGGTCTGCTACACGGACGGCGTCACCGAGGCGCGCTCTCCCGAGGGCGAGTTGTTCGGCGAGGCGCGTCTGAGGGAGACCGTGGAAGTCGCGCATGACGGCGACGCCAACCACATCGTCGACGCGGTGCACTACCGACTGCGCGAGCACGTCGGCGGCGAAGCGCCGCGCGACGACATCACGCTGCTGGTCGCGTGCGCGATCGACTAGGGCGGACGCACCGGTAGGCCGCACCGTAGGGCGGCCACATGGCGTCCCCGCAAGGTATCGAGCGACTTAGGTCAAGCCGTAGATGCGGCTGTAGCGGCCGTTCAGGTGCGCGATCAGATCCTGGGCGCCGACCGGCTTGCCGCAGATGCGCTCCACGAGCTCCGCGGGCCGATAGCGCGCCCCGTTGCCGTACACCTTGTCGCGCAGCCAGTCGCGCAACGGCAGGAACTCGCCGCGGGCGAAAGCCTCGTCGAGATCCCCCAGGTCCCGTCCCGCCGCGCCGAAGATCTGCGCCGCGTACAGGTTGCCGAGCGTGTAGGTCGGGAAATACGCGAACGAGCCCCAGCTCCAGTGGATGTCCTGCAGACACCCCTGTGCGTCGCCCGGCGGGCGCAACCCGAAGTCAGCCTCGAAACGCTCGTTCCAGGCGCCCGGCAGGTCGGCCACCGCAAGGTCCCCGTTCAACATCGCGCGCTCCAGGTCGAAGCGCAGGAAGATGTGCAGGTCGTAGGTGACCTCGTCGGCATCCACGCGGATCAGCGACGGCTCCACGCGGTTCACCGCGCTGTAGAAGTCGCCTCGCCCGACGCCGGCGAAGGTGTCCGGGAAGGTGGCCTGCAGATCGCCGTAGAAGTGGCGCCAGAACCCCTGGCTGCGGCCCACGTGGTTCTCCCACAGCCGGCTTTGAGACTCGTGTACGCCATACGAAGCGGCCTCACCGGCCGGCGCGCCGAATGCGTCCGCCGGCAGTCCCTGCTCGTAGATTCCGTGTCCAGCCTCGTGCAGAACGCTGAAGAACGCCCCGTGGAACTCCCGCTCCGTGTAGCGCGTGGTCAAGCGCACGTCGCCGGGGCCGATGCGCGAGCAGAACGGATGCGTCGTGGTGTCGATGCGGCCGCCGTGGAGGTCGAAACCGATGGCCTCGGCCACCCTGCGCACGAACTCACTCTGGCGCTCGATCGGCATCGTGCCCTCGAGCAAGCCGGCTTCGGGCCGGTGCGCGCTTTCGCGGATGCGCCCCAGCAGGTCCACGGACGCGTCCCGCACCGGCGCGAACAGCTCGATGAGGTGCGCCGCCGTCTCCCCCGGCTCGTACACCTCGAGCAGGGCATCGTAGACCTCGGTGTCGTAGCCGACGGCTTCCGCCTCCTGCACGCGCAGGTCGAGGATCTTCTGCAGCCAGGGGCTGAAGGTTTCAAAGGAGTTCTCGTTGCGCGCCTGCTTCCAGGCCTGCAGGGCCAGCGACGCCGTGCGCGCACGCTCTACCTGCAGTGAGGTCGGGACCTTGCTCCAACGCTCGAACTCCCTGCGGATCTCGCGCAGGTTGGCGGCCTCCACGGAAGCCGGATCCTGCACGCGCTCGTCGTCGGCGGCGGCCTCCACCAGTTCGCCGATGCGGGCGTCGGTGCGCTCCTCGTGCACGAGCCGCGCCAGGAGCGCATGCTGCTCGGCGCGATGCGCGGCGCCCCCGGCGGGCATGTAGGTCTCCTGGTCCCAGCCGAGCAAGCTGTCGCAGGAGTCCAGAATCCGGGCATCGCGCCAACGCTCCAGGAGCTCACCGTATGCGTCGTTGGGCATCGGGCGACAGTGTAAGCGCGGCCCCGAGACCTAATCGAGCTTGGCCAGCTCCGGCGGGAGGTCGGCCACCTCCTCGAGCACGTTGTCGATCACCGCGTCCGGGGCGATCCCCTCCGCCTCGCCCTCGAAGTTCAGGAGCAGGCGGTGCCGCAGCGCGGGATGCGCGACCGCGCGCAGGTCCTCGAAGGCGACGTTGGCGCGCCCCTGGCGCAAAGCGCGCACCTTGGCGGCCAGAATCAGAGCCTGGGCGCCGCGCACGCCGGCGCCGTAGCGCAGATAGCGCCGTGCCGCCGTGCTGGCATGCTCGCAGCCGGGCGCTGTGGCCCGCACCAAACGCGCGGCGTAGCGTATCAGCGGCTGGGCCACCGGCACCTGGCGCACGAGATCGCGCAAGCCGAGGATGCCGGGTCCGTCGAGCACCGGCTGCGGCTCCTCTACGCTGTCGCCCGTCGTCGCTTCGACGATGTCTACCAGCGTGTCCTCGTCCGGCTCCGGCACGAGGATCTTGAAGAAAAACCTGTCCAGCTGCGCTTCCGGCAGCGGATAGGTCCCCTCCATCTCGATGGGATTCTGCGTCGCGACGACCAGGAAGGGCGGCTCGAGCTCGTGGCGCTCTCCGCCGACGGTCACGGCGCGCTCCTCCATCGCTTCGAGCAGCGCGCTCTGGGTCTTCGGCGTGGCGCGGTTGATCTCGTCCGCCAGGATCAGGTTGCCGAAGACGGGCCCCTTGCGGAAACGGAACTGCTTACGTCCATCCGAGTCCTCGACGATCATGTCGGTCCCGATCACGTCCGCCGGCATCAAGTCCGGCGTGAACTGGATACGCGAATAAGTGAGCGCGAGGCAGTGGGCGAGGGTCCGGGCCAGCTTGGTCTTGCCTATGCCCGGAACGCCCTCGAGCAGGGCATGCCCGTCCGCCACGATGCAGGTCAGCAATTGCTCCACGACCTGCTCCTGCCCCACGATCACCTTGCCGATTTCACGCCGCAGCGCATCGAAGCTGGCGAGGAACTCGTCGATCTGCTGCTCAAAGCTCACAGGGGGCACAGTATCTCAGGCAACGGGGGTCAGGGGCGCAGGTTCACGACCGCCCAATTGCCCATTGCCCATTGCCCGCTGTCCTATGGCTGGACCACCCGTTGCCGTGCCCTTGCCCATGCCCCTCCCCGCTCCATCTAGTCCGGTCCGCAGGCGGAAACGCGCACGGACCGGGGACTCGGGCATGGGCAAGGGCACGCGTACGGAGTCCCTCGGCACGGGCAGCGAGCGATAGGAGTGGGCCTTGACTCCCTCTCAAACCGACCTAACGTATGAGCCTCCAATGGCGAAGAACCAGCGGCGCCCCAAGAAGGCAAACCACGGCAAGCGGCCCTGCTCCCACCACGGCCGCTGGAAGCGCCGGGTCAAGACTCCTCGCTAGCGCTGCTCCCCGCAGCGCGACGGTCTCGATTTCCGCAAGGCCAAGGCAGAACACGCTTTGCGTACGGTTAGCTTTCGCCGAGCAACTCCAACACCCGGGCGAGGTCGTCCGGGAGCGGTGCGTCGAAACGGACCTCCTCGCCGGTGTGCGGGTGGCGCAAGGTCAGGCTCTCGGCGTGCAGCGGCGTACGCGTGAGCACCACGGGGTTCTGCCAGCTCGACGGTAGGTCCGGCCGCAGCTCGCGCAGGCGCAAGCGCTTCTTTTGCGCGTAGAGCGGGTCCACCACGAGCGGGTGGCCGAGGTGCGCGAGGTGAACGCGCACCTGGTGGCGGCGGCCGGTCTCGGGGCGCAGGCGCAGCCACGCGTAGCGCTCGAAAGCGCTCTCGATCTCGTACCCCGTGCGCGCGCTCTTGCCGCCCACGTCCACGCGCACCTTCGTCCCCGGCTCCTTGGTGTCGAGCAGCGGCGCGTCGACCACGCCCTGCGCCGGATCCGGGACCCCGCGCACCAGAGCAACGTACGCCTTTTGTACGTCCCCCTCGCGGAAGGCGTCCCCGAGCCGGCGCGCTGACCGCGGGTGCCCGCGCGCGGCGACCACGACCCCGCTCGTGTCGCGGTCCAATCTGTGCACGAGGCGCGTCGAGGGACCGAAGTGCTCCCGCAGGATGCCGTCGAGCCCTTCGTGCTCGTGCCCCTCGCCCGGGTGCATCACCAGACCGGCCGGTTTGCTGACCACAACGAGATGCTCGTCCTCGAAGATCTTCAGGATCTCGTCGGGGAAGGCCTCGATGCGCCGCACGGCCGGCAGGCCCGCGGCACGCCCACCGCGAATGCGCTCGAGGTGTTGCTCGAGGTCCGGAAGCTCGATCTCGGCTCCGGAGCGGACTTGGTCGCCCGGCCGCGTTCTGTGCCCATTGACGCGCGCGTGCCCCTCCTTCAGGTATTTCATGATCAAGGCCCGGCTGGTGCCCTGCAGCCGGTCCGCAAGGAAGCGGTCGAGGCGCTGGCCGGCCTCCGCAGCCTCGACGATGAGCCTCATGCCGGGGCACCCGCGAGGATCTCCTCGCTCGCGCTCGTACCCAGGCGCTCGGCGCCGGCTGCGACCAGGGCCGCGGCCTGCTCCCAGATGCGAATACCGCCCGACGCCTTCACGAGGTTGAACGGCTTCAGCAGCTGCACGTCCTCCACGGTCGCGCCGCGTGACAGGACGCCGGTGGAGGTCTTCAGGAAGTCCGCGCCTTCCATAGTGCAGATGTGCGCCGCGCGCTTCGTCTCCGCCTCCGTGAGCAGTCCGGTCTCGAGGATCACCTTGAGCGTCACGCCGGAGATCGCCCCGCGCACCGCCGCGATGTCCGCCGCGACCACGTCGTCCTCACCGGAGCGCAGGGCACCCAGGTTGAGCACGATGTCGATCTCCCGCGCGCCCTGATCGACCGCCCACGCCGCGGCACGCGCCTTCAGCTCCCCCGGGTCGGTCCCGTAGGGAAAGCCGGCAACGGAAATGATGGGCAGGGGCGCGTCCTTCACGTGCGCGACCCAATAGGGCTGGACGACGAGGCCGTGGCAGCCCAGACGCACGGCGACCTCTAGAGCCGCGTCGATGTCCTCGGAGGTGGCGTCGGGGCGCAGGATCGTGTGCTCGATCCGTACGGCAAGGGAGGCAGCGTCTACTTCTTCCGCTCCTTGTAGACGGTGTGCTTGCGGAGCTTGGGGTTGTACTTGCGCAACTCCAGCTTGTAGCCGGCGCGGACGTTCTTGGAGGTGATGTACGTGCGCTGCTTCGTCTCGGTGCACTCGAGGAGCACGTCGATCCGCGCGTTCTTGCTCTTCCTGGCCATGGGAGTCAGAATTAGACCACGCCCGGGGCGCCTTTCAAGGACCCTCCGGGGCCTCGGCCGACCGCTCGAGGTAGTAGGTGCCCAGCTCCTCGACCAGGGTGTGGTAGCTCTCGGGGGGCTCAGGCTTCTCGAGGGCGGCCTCGAGAGTCCGGATGGCCTCGTTGAGGTTCCCGGCCTCCCGCCGGCACTGGGCCACCCGGGCCAGCATGTCGGACTCCTCTCCGCCCGCCTCCAGGGCGCGCAAGTACTCCCGCTCGGCCTCCCTCGGCTTGCGCAGGTCGCGCAGCAGCAGCGAGGCCAGGGCGGTCCGGGCGCGCAGGTGCTCCGGCTCGGACTCGAGCACCGCCTCATAGATCGTACGGACGTGTTCCGGGCGGCCCTTGTCCCCCTGGGCGTGGCGGTGCAGGACGCGGGCCTGTGAGTAGAGCTCGGCCGGCGCAGGATCGGTACGCGCCAGCAGCTCGTGCTCATACTCCGTCACCATCAGGCCGAGCTCTTCCGAGTTCTCGAAGATGACCTGCTCGAGCGTCCCGTTGGAGCGGAACAACTGCAAGCGCACATCGGCTGGATCGATCTCGAGCAAGTCGGCCACCAGGAAGCGGCCATCCGGCAGCGCCGCGATGTCGAACGCGCGCTGGACCTTCCCCGGCTCGGGGCCGATGGTTACGACACGCTCGACCGCCTCTGCGTTGCCGTCGAGCCGCACGACGCCGGTCGGCTCCTGCATCTCGTTCTCCGCCAACAGCAGCGCGCCGCCGAAGCCGTCCGCCGCCAGCCGGATGGGAAACTGCAGGTCGGCCTCCAGTGGGTGCGAGCTCACGAAGGAGCCTCCCAGCTCGTGCACGTGGATACAGGCCGCGCCGGTCTCGGCGATCCAAACGCGCCCCTCCACCTCCGCGATGCCCTGCGGGTAGCTCCAGCGTCGCTCGGACTCGCCGCCGTGCGGCACGGCGCCCAGCGGATCACCCGTGCGTCCGAGCCGCTGCACACCGTTGAACAGCTCCGCGTCTCCGCAGCAGACCCACAGGACATCGCCCGCGAGGAGCAGTGCGCGCGGACCGGCCAGAACACCGGCCTCGTCCTGGTCCTCGCGGGTCGCGGGGCGCCCGAAGCGCTGCAGTTGCACGCCGTCCATGCTGAAACGGCGGACACGGCAGTTGCGCGTGTCGGCCAACAGCAGCGTGCCCTCGGGCTCCACGATCACATCGCAGAAGTGCGCCAGCTCGGGCTCGTACGGAAAGTGGCCGAAGCGCTTGTGGATCCGGCGGGCGGCAAGATCGAAGAACAGCACGTCGCCCGCGTGGGTCGCGAAGATGAGGCGGTCGGAGCCCGCGGCTGTGATGCCACCGTACATGCACCCCATGCTACCGCCCCGCTCTGAGGCTCTGGGGAGGTTCCCTGCGGGCAACGGTCTAGGTATCGCACGCCGCCGGGTGGTTTAGGCTGGCACGCGTGGAGCCGCACGAGCAGGATCCGGCCGGGCGCTTCTCGAACCGGGCCGCGGACTACGCGCGCTTCAGGCCCGACTATCCCGAAGCAGCGCTCGACGCGATGTTTGCGGGGCTTCGGGACGAAGTGGTCGCCGCCGACGTAGGGGCAGGGACGGGGATCTCGGCGCGGCAGTTGGCGGAGCGTGGTGCGCGCGTCTTTGCGATCGAGCCGAACGGCGAGATGCGCGCGGCGGCCGAGCCGCACCCGCGTGTCGATTGGATCGACGCTACGGCAGGAGACACGGGGCTCGAGGACGCGTGCTGCGACCTCGTGCTTTGCGCGCAGGCGTTCCACTGGTTTGGCCGGGATGCCGCGCTCGAGGAGTTCCGGCGCATCCTGCGTCCCGGTGGCCGCATGGCGTTGATCTGGAACCTGCGCGACTCCGCGGATCCGTTCCAGCAGCGTTACACGCGCGTGCTGGCGGGTCTGCAAGAGCCGTTGCCGCGCGACCGCGAGTACGTAGACGGGTTGCTGCAAGACTCCCCCGGCTTCGGCGACACGCGCAGGCTGGAGTTCGCGCACGCCCAGAGCTTCACGCTCGAGCAGCTCCTCGGGCGCGCGCGGAGCGTGTCCTACTTTCCGCCGCCGGGGCCGGACCACGAACGGCGCATCGCGGGACTGACGCGGCTTCACGAAGAGGCGCGCGACGCGGAAGGCAAGATCGACTTCCGCTACCGCACGCTGCTTTGGCTGGCCGAGCGCGCCCGCTAGGATGGGCGCCCATGCCGCGCTTCCTGCTCATCCTCGCTCTCCTCGTTACAGCCGCCCGCGCGCAGGAGACGGTCCAACCCGAAGCCGCCGGCTTGAGCGCCGAGGGGCTGTCCCTCGTCGACGCGGCCTTCGAGAAGATGGTCGAGCGCAAGGGCGTCGCCGGAGCCGTGGTGCTGGTCGCGCGCAACGACAAGGTCGGCTACTTCGAGGTCTTCGGCGAGCAGGCCCCCGGGCAGCCGATGCGCAAGGACACCATCTTCCGTATCTACTCGATGAGCAAACCCGTCACCAGCGTGGCGGCCCTGATCCTCGTCGAGGAAGGCAAGCTCACGCTCGACGATCCCGTGACGAAGTACGTGCCCGTACTGGCCGGGGTGAAGGTGCAGGGCAAGCAAGAGAACGAGGGCATACCGCAGCGCACCGCTACGGTGAAGGACCTGCTGCTGCACACGGCGGGCTTCAGCTATGGCTTCGGGATCGGTCCCGTGGACGGCCGGTACCGGCAGGCAAAGCTGCTCCAGTCAAAGGACTTGAAAAAGATGATGCGCAAGCTGAGCGCCCTTCCACTCGTGCGCGAGCCGGGCACGAAGTGGCACTACAGCGTGGGCACCGATGTGCTCGGGCGTGTGATCGAGGTCGCCTCCGGCCAGGCGCTGGACCGCTTCCTGCAGGAGCGCGTCTTCGGCCCGCTGGGCATGCGGGACACGGGCTTTTCGGTGCCGAAGGAGAAGCTCCCACGCTTCGCGGCGAACTACGGGCCCGCGGCGCAGGGCGAGTTGCGCCTGGTCGACGCGCCCGCCACGAGCCGTTTCGGCGGCACCGTCACGCTCTTCTCGGGCGGCGGCGGGCTGGTGTCGACGGCGGCGGACTACTTGCGCTTTTGCCGCATGCTGCAGCGCGGCGGCGAATTGGATCAAAAGCGCATCCTCAAGCGGGAAACCGTGGCCATGATGACCGGCAACCAGCTGCCTGAGGCACTGGTGCCCATCTCCATGGGCGCGTTCAAGATGCCGGGGACGGGCTTCGGGCTCGGCTTCGCCGTGCGCATGGCTGAAAAACCCGCTCAGGAGCACGGCGAGTACGGGTGGGCCGGCGCCGCCAGCACGGGGTTCAGCATCGCCCCCGCCGCGGACCTGATCGTGATCACGATGGTCCAGTACATGCCCTTCAACGGGCGCTTCCACCGGACGGCGAAGGGCCTGGCCTACAAGGCAGTCCTGAAGCCGGAGCCGAGCGCCGCTAGGGATTGACGTTCAGTGCCAGCCGGATCACGTCGATTTGCCGGCCGGGCAGCATGTAACGCGGCGTGGCGGCGAAATCGATCGTGTTGCCGGTCACCTCGAACACGTAAAGCCCCTGGCCGATGTGATCGGAGACGTACAGGAAGCGGCCGTCCGCCGAGAAGACCATCCCCTCGGGCCCCCCTCCGCGTTCGTGCATGGCGAGCGGCGCGCCGGCCGGGGTCAGCGTGCCGTCGCCGTTGACGGTGTAGAGGCCGACGGTCGCCGTCGGCCTCTCGCCGCCCACGGCGATCAAAGCGCCGCCGGGCTGAACCGTGATCAACTCGAACAGCCCCATACCGGGGAAGGCGTAAGGTGAACCTGCCAGGCGCGTGAGAGCGCCACTTGCCTCGATCTGGAATGCGTCGACCGAGCCGGCCTGGGCGAGCGAGCAGTAGAGCTTGTCGGCGATCGCAACGAGGTAGTCGGGCCGAATGTTCGTGCTCACAACGGCCACCTCGGTCGGATCGCCCATCCCGTTCACGACGAACGCGCCCTGCGCATCGAGTTGAAAGCCGACGATGTTGCTCGTGGTCTCGAAGCCGACGTACAGCACGTCGCCCACTTGCAGCATCGTCTCGACGTGGTTGCCGGAAGGGGTGACGATCGACTGCGCAAGCGTCAAGGCGCCGGCGGCATCGACGCTGTACCGGCTGATCGTGCTGTGGTCGTGATAGCCCACGTAGATCATGTCGCCCGCGGGCGAGACCTTGATCACGCTCACGGGCTGAAACTGCGCGAGGAACGGCGAACCAAACACCGGCACCGGTCGGCCGGCGCCGTCGAGGTCCAAGACCGCGATCCTCCTGGTCAGGTTCGAGCCGAAGAAGATCCGGCGCCGCGCGGGATCGGCGGCAAGCGTCTCCGCATCGCTGATCTGGACCCCGACGTTCGCGGGGGAGCCGGCCAGGAGACCGACCTGGCCCGTCGCCGGGTCGAGCGAGAGCACGGCCAGGCTCTCGGTGGTGCCTTCCGAGCTCACGACCAGCACGTCGCCCGAGGCAAAGCCGGGAGGCGGCGTCAGCGCGATCGGATCTGTGACGGGCGGCAGGACTGCGCCGCTGTCCGAGCAACCGCCCAAGACGGCGCCGAGCATGACGAGCAAAAGGGGGACGAGTCTGGTTTTGGAGCGCAGGGTCCTCACCGGTGTTCTCCTCTGCCGTTGCAGGCGTGTTTCCAAGACTAGCCCACACATCGGCGCGCGCCCCCCGGCGATCCAGTTCTGAGACGGTCCGGCCTGAAAGGCCCCGACGGTGGGGGCTTGCCGGGAGCGGAGAGGTCCCTGGGAAAACCGGACAAGGCCGCCGAGTGGCGCGCGAAGCTGAAGTAGCTAGGCGTCGTGACCGGGGACTGCCTCGTCGTCGAGCAGCTCGATCTGTGCCTTCTTCACGCGCCGGAAACGAAGGATCACGATAGTGCCGGTGAGCGCGGCGGCGCCGAGCAGAGCCGCGAGCCACCACGGCAGAGCGTCGCGGGAGTAGAGCAACCACGCGCTCAGGGACACCGCCGTCCAGACGATCCCGACCGTGATCCAGCGCACCCGGACAGGAATCGGCTTGCTGCCGTCGAGGAACGGGCGATAGGGGCGGAACAGGCGATGCTCGAGCAGTCGCCTCCCGAGCTCGGGGTTGGAGCGCGCGAAGCACCACGCGGCCAGCAGCAGAAACGGCGTCGTCGGCAGAACGGGCAGCACCGCGCCCAGAAACCCGAGACCAACGAAGACAGTCCCGGCGGCGGTCAACGCGAGACGGCGCACAGCGGAATGGTAGCTGCGGGCGCGCGGACAGCCAGCGCCGGGCAAAGCCCGCGCCTGGCTCTGATAGGCTTGGGTTGACGCCGTCGGTCCTGCTGGGCAGGATCGGCCCCATGACTTGGATTCGTACACGCGCACTGGCAGAGCCCGAGGTCGCGCAGGCGGTGCGAGACGCGATGGAAGGCTACCCGCCCGAATACGCGCCCTCGCGCCGCCACAAGCGCAAGCTCCCCGAGGCGGTCATGAACGACAGCATCGTCCGGGCGCACTCGCTGATGCCGAAAGCGATGCGGCACGTTTTTGCCGGCTACGGCGCCATGCTCGATCCACAGCTGCCGCTCGCGCGCCGCGACCACGAGATGATCGCCGTGGTCGTCTCCACGCTGAACGACTGCTACTACTGACAAGAAGCCCACGCAGAGTTGCTGCGTGCCGTGACCGAGGATGACGCGCTGGTAGCGGCGCTTCGCGAGGACTGGCGGGCCGCCAACCTGACTGAGCCGGAGCGCGCGATGCTCGGCTACGCCGACAAGCTGACCCGCTCTCCCGCTGGAACGGGCTCGGCGGACCTGGACGGCCTGCGCGCCGTTGGTTTCGACGACACGGCGATCCTGCAAATCACGCTGATCGCGTCGTTCTTCAACTACGTCAACCGCGCGGCGGACGGCCTGGGCGTCGGGCGGGGCGGCGCAGAGCCCGCCGGCTAGCGGGCGGCGGCCAGCCGCCGCCCGAGCTCGCGGCGCAGCCGCTGGAGACGCAGGACCTGCACGCGCAACGCCGTGGGGCAGTGCGCCTGCTGGAGGTAACGCTTGGCCACGGCCGCGTAGGACGTGAGCACGCTGCTGGGAATGTCGGCCGCCGGAGGATACGCGGGCCCGGGCGGCTCGTGGAGGTGCCGGCTATTCGCGGCCGAAGGCGGTCAGCTCGATGCGGCCGTCGTCATGCTCTTCGGAGAGCATGCCCACGCCGGGTCCGTAGATGATCAGGTCCTGATCGTCCGGGTCGTCGGGGTTCTCGAGCACCTGCAGACAGTTGTCGAACTGGCCCACGGGCACCGACTCGCTCTCGCTGACGGAGAGCACGACGACCGTGTCCTGCCCATCCGGCCGGATCTCCACATACACGTCCCCCACCTGCGGATCCGCGGCGAGGAACAGCCAGGGCAAGGCCCCCTCCTCGCCGGCCAGCCATGAGTCGTCGTCGAGCACGAACAAGCCCTCTTCCAATGCGAAGGAGGCTTCGCCGAACTTCCAGACGTTGCCCTGCTGGTCCTGTGCGAACCACTCCGTGGTCACCTCGACCAGCTCGCCGTCCAGGTAGACCTGCTGGAACGCCTGCGTGCACTCCACATCGAGGATCACGCGGTAGCCGTGCAGGACGCGAATCTCGTCGCGCCGCGGCAAGCCCTCCTTGTCCCCCTCGTAGATGCGGAAGGTCCCGGGCTCGAGCGGGAAGTAGGCATGCTGCACGACGGGCAGGAACGTCTCACTCACCACCGGGTCCGGCGTCGGGAGGATGGTTCCGGTGGCCTGGCCTACCGGCGCGCCGGACGCGGGCGTCTCGGCGGTTGCGCCCGCAGCCACGAAGACATCGTCCGGATCGAAGTCGCCCTGGCAGCCGGCAGCCGCCGCGAACAGGAAGAGGAGGATCGGCGCGTACTTCACAGCTCGTCTCCTTGATAGCGGAGTATCCCGTATGAAGCTTACGAGAAGCTTACGCCCGCCTTGGCGGGCGCCGCCATTCTAGGTGTTTTCGAGGGCAGGCCCGGCCATGCGGACCGTGAACGTCCCATTCTGATCCTGGGTGAAGCCGACCTCGAGCCGCAGGAGCGCCGCGAGCGCGGACACGACCGAGAGCCCGAGCCCCGCATGTGCAGCGGAGGAGCGCGCCTCGTCCTTGCGCCAGAACGGTTCGGCAAGCCGCTCGAGGTCCGCCTTTCCGAGCGGCTCCGCCGGGTTGCTGATGTCCAACTGGAAGCGGTCGCCGTTCCGGATGCCTGCGCAGAGAATCTCGCCCTCCGGCCGGGAGTAGCTCAGCGCGTTGCCGAGCACGTTCGCAAAGACGATCTCGAGCTTGCCCGGATCGGACTGGATGACGAGGTCCTCGGGCAGGTCAAGGCGGAACGTCAGGCCGTTGTACGACGAACCCGCAGTCAGGCGGGACCAGGTCGATGCAATGATCTGCTTCAGGTTCGTCGGCGAGCTCACGACCACCTCCACGCCGGCCTGGCAGCGCGCCAGCAGGAGCAGGTCCGCGATCACGGTTTCCATGCGTCCGGCGATGTCCGTGACGTCGTCGAAGAAGCGCACGATCGAGGCCTGATCCTCTGGCCATTTCGAGCCGACCTCCGCCAACGCGCGCAGCTCCGCGATCGGCGTGCGCAACTCGTGGGCGACGTTTCCGGTGAAGCGCCGGGCCCGTTCGAAAGACTCACCAAGACGCTCCAACAGGGCATTGAGCTGGTCCACGATGGGCTGCAGCTCCTGCGGGGTGCGCGCCAGGCGGACGCGCACACTCAGGTTGTGGGCATCCAGCACCTGCACCTGGGTGGCGATCGATGCGAGCGGACGGAAGCCGGCGGCCAGCGCCCGCCAGACCAGGACCACGGCCAGCAGCGTGGCTATGGCGCCGACGCCGAAGATCACGAGCCGCATCGTCCCGAGCAACGTGTCGAGTCGCCCGCGGCCGCGCGCTACAACCAGCACGACTCTCAGGGTCTTGCCGGACGCCGCGTCAGCGGGCTGCTCGCTGTCGTCCTCGCCGGGCCCCGAGGGGGTGAAGGCCCACTGCACCAGGCGCCCCGGGCGCCCGTCCGGAAGCGGCGCGTCGCGGATCGCGGGAGCGTCGCCGATGGACTCGAGGCGTGGCAGGTCGCGGCCGAGACGTTGCAGCTGTGACGTGCGATAGATCACCTTGCCGTTGTCGAGCCAGTACTGGAAATAGTCCGGCTTGTCGTCCCGCTCGAAATCCGGGTCGGCGGAGTAGTCGAACTCGATGTTGCCCGCCTCCTGCTCCGTGAGCCCCATGAGCGCGCCCGCCTTGGCCAGCAGTGCCATGTCGAACGCGTCCGTTGCCTGGTCTCCGAGCAGGTCGGACACGTAGACGCCGCCGCCCAGGATGAGCACGGCGAAGCCCGCCGCAAGCACGAGCATCAGGCGCCGGCGCACGGAGTACATGGGCTCACTCGATCACGTATCCGTGGCCGCGTCGCGTCTCGATCACGTCCGCGTGCCCGTTTACGTGGAGCTTCTTCCTCAATTGATGAATGAGAACTTCGACGGCGTTCTCCGACGCGTGCCCTGCGCCGGCGTAGAGGTGGTCCAACAGCTCCAGCTTGGAAACAACGCGTCCCCGGCGGGACACGAGGTACTCGAGCACGCAGTACTCGTTGCGCGTGAGCTGGATCTCGCCCCCTTCGTGCTGCACCGCGCGCCGGCCCGTGTCGACGCGCAGGTGCCCGATCTCATGGATCGGGCTCTTCGTGCCGTACTTGCGCCGGATCAAGGCCTGCAGCCGGGCCACGAGCTCTTCGAACGCGAAGGGCGTGGTCAGGTAGTCGTCGGCCCCGAGCTGCAACCCCTGGATGCGCTCGTCGACCTGGTCCCGCGCCGACAGGATCAGGACGTGGACCTGGCTGCCGTCGTCGCGCAGCCGGCGCAGCACCGTGAGCCCGTCGAGCTTGGGGAGCATGAGGTCGAGGATGATCGCGTCGTACGTTCCATGGCGGGCGTACGCCAACCCCTCCTCGCCGTCGCCCACGACGTCGACGGCGAATCCCGAGCGGTGCAGCCCATGTCTCAAGGACCGCTGCAAGCGCTCGGAGTCTTCGACCACCAGGACCTTCATCGCTCAGCTCGAATGACGGCTAGTCGTCATCCTCCTCATCGTCATCGTCATCGTCATCGTCATCATCGTCGTCGTCATTGTCGTCGTCATTGTCGTCGTCGTCATCCCCGTGCTCATCATCGTCATCCTCGATGTGACCTGAAGCGAACAGCTCGACCTTGCGCCGCTTGCCGTCCACCATCACGGTCACCTCGTAGGAATGCAGGGTGATCGACTCGGCCCGCACGATCGTGGCCCCTTTGAACTTCTTTTGGAGGGCGCTCCGAACGGCAGCCGGGAGCTTGGAGGCGTCGATGCCCTCTTCCTCCTCGATCACCTCACCGGCAGCGGCGAACGTGATGGAGTGCTTGAGACCGTCCCGCTCGAACTCGACGTCGTAGACAGCTATGCCGGCAACGGTCACCCGCTCCACTTCCTTGATCGATGCGGCGTCGGTCACGCGCAGGACGGCTTCCTGCACGGCCTTGGGGGCGTCGGTCAACGCGATGCGCGCCTCCCGCTCGCTGTCAGCCTCGCCCTGCTCGGGCCAGGCCAACGCGGTCACGGACACGGCCAGTGTCGGGATCAAGATGAGCAGCATGACTCGGAACTTCACGGCGACTCCCTTCTGCTTTGTGTGAACCGGACTCTTGGGTGTTGCGTTGACCCATCAAATTGTGAAACTTGAATCTTAGGACTTCCTTAGGACCGCTGCACGGGCCCTTCCGCAGCCCGTCTCGAATCCGGGCATTCTGGGCCAGAACACGGGCTCGCAGCGGCCTGCATGCAGCATGCGTGCGCCTGCTGAGAGTCCGTTTACGAAACGCGGCCGGGCACACTTTTGTCCGCGCGGCGCGACGCTCGCTCTTCAGAGTCGTGGGGTTGCGGGCAGGACGCGGCCGCGTGCACGCTCTCGTATCTGGGGGTTCGTTTGTGAAGCGCGCACGTGCGTTCGCTCACTCCTTTGTTGGGCGCGTGTTGCGCGCGCGTCTCACGTTGAGCCGCGCTGCGCACATGCACGCCGCGCCCTAAGTGAACGTTAAGTTCCGCCCGCTACCAATACACGCGGCAATGTTGACCGCTTCACCACAGAAAGGAGTTTCCATGCGCTTTAGTCACTTTGCATCTCTGTGTCTTTGCGCGCTTGCACTGGCGCTCAGCGGGTGCAGCGGGTCGCCCACCGTCTTACAGGCAGGCGACCCCACCGAGCCCGTTTTCAGCGCGCAGCTCTTCAGCGCCTCTTCGGCCCAGGTGACGAATCCCTACCTCCCGCTCGTACCGGGCGTGGTCCACACCTACCAGGTGAAGACTACGGCCGGCGACATCGAAATCATCGTCGTGGAGGTGCTCCCGACCACGCGCGTCGTGGCCGGCGTCGAATGCGCCATCGTGCGCGACCGCGTGTTCTGTGAAGACCTGCTGATCGAGGACACCTACGACTGGTACGCCCAGGATCAGAACGGCAACGTCTGGTACATGGGCGAGGAGGTCATCAACTACGAATACGACGACGACGGCAACGTGATCGCCACCGACAGCGCCGGCGCCTGGGAGGCCGGCCAGGACGTCGCGGGAGTGGGCTCGAACGCCATCCCCGGCATCATCATGAAGACCTCCTTCGTGGTGGGCGATACCTACCAGCAGGAGTTCTACGAGGGCGAGGCCGAGGACCGGGGCGAGATTTTCGCCCTCGATGTTCCCGTGGCGCTCGCCGACGGGACCACCTACACCTGCCTTCAGACGCGCGACACGAACCCGCTCGACCCCGGCGTGGTCGAGTTCAAGTACTTCGCGCCGGGCATCGGGGTGGTCCTCGAGGAGAAGGAGGACTTGAGCGAGCGCAGCGAGCTGCGCGGCAGGTTCAACCTGAACCTCGACGAGAGCCTGCCGGACTTCAGCGCCGCCACGTTCTCGAACCCCACGCAGGTCACGGACAGCTTCCTCTCCTACCTCACGGAGACGGCGCGCACATTCGTGGACAGCGATGAAGACGCGCCGGAGACGATCGTCGTCGAGGTGCAGACCACGACGCGCATCGTGAACGGCGTCGAATCCCTGGTCGTGCGCGACAGCGTGTTCGTGGACGGTCTGTTCCTCGAGGACACGCTCGACTGGTACGCCCAGGACGACCTGGGCAACGTCTGGTACATGGGTGAGGAGGTCGTCAACTACGAATACGACGACGACGGGAACCTGATCGGCACCGACAACGGCGGGTCCTGGGAAGCGGGCGTAGACGGCGCCGAGCCCGGGATCGCCATGTGGGCCTCGCCGGTCGTCGGCCAGCCCTACCATCAGGAGTACTACGAGGACGAGGCCGAGGACATGGCCGTGGTCGTCGCGATGGGCGTCACGGTCGTGCTCGACGACGGCAGGGCCTTCAACAACTGCCGGCAGATCCTGGAGTGGACACCGCTCGAGCCGTACGCGCTCGAGTACAAGTTCTACGCACCGGGCGTCGGCGTCGTGTTGGAGGAGCCGCTGCACGGCGGCGCGCCCGTACAGGCGCTGGGGACCTTCGACACGAGCCTGAACAGCCTGCCGAACTTCAGCGCGGTGACGTTCTCCAACCCCACCCAGATCACGAACAGCTTCCTGGCCTACGCGCCGGGAGACATGTGGGTGTACGAAAAGACCACGGCCGACGGTGTCGAGCAGATCATCGTGGAGGTGTTGGTCGGGACGCGCATGGTGAACGGTGTCGAGTCCGTTGTCGTGCGTGACAGGAACTTCGAGGACGGTCTCCTCGTGGAAGACACGCAGGACTGGTACGCCCAGGACGATCTGGGCAACGTCTGGTACATGGGCGAGGAGGTCATCAACTACGAGTTTGACGACGACGGCAACCCGCTCGGCAGCAACAACGACGGCTCCTGGGAGGCCGGCGTGGACGGAGCCGAGCCGGGCATCGTGATGTGGGCCACGCCCATCCTCAGCCTGTCGTACCGGCAGGAGTTCTACGAGGACGAGGCCGAGGACCTGGCGCTCGTCATCGCCACCGGCGTCGAGGTCGAGTTGAAGGACGGCACGACCTTCCAGAGCTGCCTTCAGATCTTGGAGTGGACGCCGGTCGATCCCTCCGGGCTCGAATACAAGTTCTACGCACCGGGCGTCGGCCTCGTGCTGGAGCAACCGCTACCCGACGGCGATCCCGCCGAACTCATATCAGCTCCCTAGGAGCGCGTCTCCGTACCGTGCCGCGTGGCGCGTATCCACGCGGCACCCCTTTCTTGGCCACCCGCCTCAACCCGGCGGGTGGCCGCTTCTCGAGGCCTCCGCCGGGCAAGGCAGGCAAGGGGGCCGTTTACCGCCCCGGGCCCTACCGCTATATTCAGCGGTCCCGTGGCCCCTTCGCACGGGGAACCGGCACCCGCACCGCAACGTCTTCCTTCTCATGCGTCGCATCGAGGTCACCCTGCGCGCCCTCGCGCTCTTCATGGCCGTCGGGGCCGTGGCCGCCCCGGCCGCTGCTCAGGGGGACCGCGAAGGCCTCAGCCGCGAGCAGATGTGGCGGGCGCCCACCGCGGAGGACTGGCAAAGGCCCGTTCTCATCAAGTGGGAGCGCACGTGGAACGACGCCGTGGCCGTGTCGAAGGAAACGGGCAAGCCGATCCTCGTCTGCATCAACATGGACGGCGAGATCGCCAGCGAGCACTACGCGGGCGTGCGCTACCGCCAGGCCGAGATCGCCCCGCTCTACGAGCCGTATGTGTGTGTGATCGCGTCGGTCTACCGCCACAACCCGCGCGACTTCGACGACGAGGGTCGCCGCATCCCGTGTCCGCGCTTCGGGGACGTGACCTGCGCCGAGCACATCTGGATCGAGCCCATCATCTACGAGAAGTTCTGCGACGGGCAGCGCGTCGCTCCGCGCCACATCTGTGTGGATCTCGAGGGCAAGGAACTCTACGACGTCTACTACGTCAACGACACGGCCGGCGTGTTCGACGCCATCCGCGACCGGCGCAAGGAGCTGCCGGCGGGCCGCAACATCGTGCGCGGCGACCGGCCGGTCTTGGAGCGCGTCGCGAGCCGCGCGGTCGAGGACCGCCGGGCGGTGGAGAAGGCCTACCGCGAAGGCGATGCCGAGATGCGGCAGGCGTTGCTCGAGGCGGCCGTGAAGAACAACAGCGCGGAGCAGGTCGACCTCTTGCGGCTGGCGATCTTCGGCCTGGACACCGATCTCGCGCGGACGGCGCGGCAAGCGCTGGCGCTAGCGCAGACGCCCGACGCCACGGAGCTCGTGTCGGACGCACTGCAGGTTCCTATGGATCAGGCCGAGCGAGACGCGCTCCTGGCGACGCTCAAACGGCTGGGCGCGGGCTCCGTGCGCGCGCAGTGGCTGGCCGGGGTGCATCAGGGGCTTGGCGGAGCCTCCGCGAGCGTGGACGTGAAGGCCTGGTCGCGGCAGCGGGGCTCGGGACCGGCGCCGGCGCGTGCGTTCGGCGGCGGCGCGCTGGCTGCTTCGTACGTCGAGAAGCAGGCGCGGGCCGCGTATGAGCGTCCCAAGGATCCCATGCCGCGCGTGGAGTTCGCGGAAGCGAGCCTCGCGTTGGCTCTGGCGGTTCCCCGCACCTATGCCATGAACCTGCGGCTCGGACGCATCGTGGCGCGCCAACTCTATGCGGATGCCGCCCGCGCCGCCGCACAAGCCGAAGCGCTTGGAGCGAAGGGCTGGCGGGTCAACGCGGTACGCGCTTTGGCGGCGTACTACGGGGACAAGCGCGAGGAAGGCTACAAGTTCGCCGATGCGGCCATGAAGGACCTTCCGCCGGGCGACGAGGGTTGGGCCTCGATGGCAATCGTGACCATCTTCGCGGAATCGCGCTGGATGGCGATCCGCGCGGCCGTGCGCGAGCAGAAGCGCTGGCCGCCGAGCTACCTCAGCGATCTGCACTCGGCCTACACCGTGCTGATGCGCCATCCGCTGGGCACGGACGGCCAGGTCGTGTGGCACTACGAGCTTCTGGACTGGCTGGGTGCGCGCTTCCGCGCCAACCAGGTGCTGCGCGAAGGCCTGGAGCGCTTCCCCGAATCGGCCAAGCTGCACGAACGCTTCCGCGACCGCCTGCTCAAGTGGCGCGGCGGGGACGGGCTCGAGGCGGCATACGCGAAGCTGCTGGAGCAGGAAGACTCCGCGCGTATCCTCTGGTTCGCCGGCGAGGCCTCGAACGCCGCCGCCCGCCTGCACCGGCGCCTGAAGCGCTACAAGAAGGCATTGAAGGCGTACGAACGGGCCATCGCGCATTACGAAGGCGCAATGCACGCCGACGAAGGCCAACGCGTGCCTGCCGAGCTGGCCATCGCGTTGGCATGGGCCGGGCGCGCGCGTGTGGCCTACGAGCTCGGGAACGACCGCGCCGCGCTGCAGGACATGCTCGCGTGTCTTGCGCGTGATCCCGAGGCGGCGGGCACGCGGGACGACCTGGGGATCACGCCCGGCGAGACGGCCCAGATGCTGCTCGCCCGCCTGCGCGAGAAGAAACAGGACGGTGACGCGAAACAGCTCGAGGCGGCGCTGGCAAAGATCGATCCCGAGCTCTTGCGCCCGGACATCGGATTGACGGGGCGCTAGGCGTGACCGACGTGCCGGCCGTCACCGCTCGCATCGAGCGGGAGAGCGCTTTTCTGCGGGATGTGCGCAGAGAGGTCGAGAGCGTGATCGTGGGCCAGCGGTCGCTTGTCGACGGGATGCTCATCGGCCTTCTCGCCGACGGGCACGTCCTGATCGAAGGGGTCCCCGGCCTCGCGAAGTCGATGGCGGTGCAGTCGCTGGCGGGCGCGATCGGCGGCTCGTTCCGGCGCATCCAGTTCACGCCGGACCTGCTGCCCTCCGACCTGGTCGGGACGCAGGTCTACGACCCGAAGACGGGCGAGTGGTCCGTGCACAAAGGGCCGGTCTTCGGCAACGTCGTGCTGGCCGACGAGATCAACCGTGCGCCGGCCAAGGTGCAGTCTGCGCTGCTGGAGGCGATGCAGGAGCGCCAGGTGACGCTAGCCGGCGAGACGCATGCGCTTCCCGCCCCGTTCATGGTGCTCGCGACGCAGAACCCGGTGGAGCAGGAGGGAACCTACCCGCTACCCGAGGCGCAAGTCGATCGCTTCATGCTCAAGCTCGTCGTCGGGTACCCGAGCAAGGACGAGGAGCGGACGATCGTCGAGCGCATGGCGAAGACCGGCCACGAGCTGACGGTGCGGCAGGTCGTGAAGCCCGAGCAGGTGTTCCGCGCGCGTGAGTTGATGGATCGAGTCTACGTCGATGAGAAAGTTCTTACCTACCTCGTCGAGCTGGCCTTCGCCACGCGCTCGCCGGGAAAGGCGGGGCTGCAAGAGCTCGAGCCGCTGATCCTCTACGGCATCTCGCCGCGCGGCACGATCATGCTCACGCAGGCAGCCCGGGCGCGCGCCTTCCTCGAAGGGCGCGGCTTCGTGACGCCGCACGACATCAAGTCGGTCGCCATGGACGTGCTGCGGCACCGCGTGATCACGACCTACGAAGCCGAGGCGGAAGGGGTCACGTCCGAGCAGGTGATCCAGAAGGTACTGGATACGGTTCCGGTGCCTTAGCCATGCCTGAAGAGCGCGACGTCGAGCTGTCGGAGTTGCTCGCGGAGGTCCGGCGCATCGACGTGCTCAGCAAGCGGCTGGTCACGGACGTGATGGCCGGCCACTACAGCTCGGTCTTCCGCGGCTCCGGCATCGAGTTCGACCGCGTGCGCGAGTACGTCGAGGGCGATCCGCAGCGCTCGGTGGACTGGAACGTGACCGCGCGCATGGGCCGGCCGTTCGTGAAGACCTACGTGGACGAGCGCGAGATGACGGTGCTCTTCCTGCTGGACCTGTCCGCGTCGATGACCGGCGGCTTCAGCCACTGGTCTGCGCGGCAGGCGGCGGCGCGGGTGTGCGGCTGCCTGGCGCTGAGCGCCACGCGCAACAACGACAAGGTGGGTCTGATCGGTTTCAGCGACTCGGTGGACAAGTACGTGCATCCGCGCAAGGGGGTCGGCCACGCGCTGCGCATCGTGCGCGACTGCCTGGCGCTGCCCGGCGCCACGACGCGCACGAACCTCGTGCCCGCGCTGCGCTTCGCCTCCAAGGTCGTGCGCCGGCATGCGACGGTCTTCGTCGTGTCGGATTTCCTGGTCGGCGGCTGGAGCGAAGCGCTCACCCTGTGTGCGCGCCGCCACGACGTGATCGCGGTGCGCTTGCTGACGCCGGAGCTCGCGCCGCCGGAAGCAGGGCTGATGCGCATGCACGACCCCGAGAGCGGCCAGGAGACCGTGATCGACTGGAGCGACCGGCGCGTGCGCAACGCGTACTCCGGGCGCGTAGCCGCATGGCGCAGCCGGACCGAGGATGACCTACGGCGCGCGAACGTGGACCTGATGGACGTGCCGCTGACGCGCGAGCACGACATCAACAGCATCGCGCGCCCGATCTTGAAGTTCTTCCGCATGCGCGAACTACGTGGAGCCAAGCGATGAGACACGTATTCCTTGCCCTACTTGCGGTCGCCGCCTGCGCCGGCGGCAAAGACGAGTGGTCTCGAGTGGGAAGCCGGGCTGGCTGCTGATGCGCCTATTACGCTCCGACAAGATCGACGACGAGAGCTACCCGTATCACGTCATCTATGCGGCGCTGCACGTGAAGGCGCTGGGCGACGTGCGCTGGGGGGAGTGACCCGCGAGCATGCGCGCGCGTCTGATCTTCGAGCGCCAGCTCGCGCACCTGATCTCGCTTGCACTGCTCGTGGGCGGTCTGTGCCTGGCGCGCGGCATCGAGGGCTTCACTACGGGCGAGTTTCTCGGCCTCGGGACGGACACGTGGGTCTGGCTCAACGTGGCAAACGCCGCCGCGCACCAGATCTTCGTCTGGTTCTGCTGGCGCACCGAGCTGCATGGCGGCTTGATGACGCGGTTGTTCGGGAAGGCCGCCTTTCTCCTCTATGCAGTGGTCTTCTCCGTCCTGATCCTCGTGCGGCCGCTGTTGATCACTGCGCTCGCCTACGCCAACCGGGGCACGCTCCCGTTGGACCGCACCGTGGCGGCGATCCTCGCGGTGGCTTGCACGCTCCCGGCCGCCTACCTGGGCTATTCGATCAAGCGCTACTTCACTTTCCGGCGTGCGCTGGGCATCGACCACTTCGACCGCGCATATCGCTCCGCTCCGCTGGTGCGCAAGGGGATCTTCCGCTGGACCAGCAACGCGATGTACACGTACGGTTTCCTGCTGCTCTGGGCTCCGGCAGTGGGTTTCCGGTCCGTCGCCGCGCTGTGCGTTGCAGCCTTCTCCCACATCTATATCTCGGTCCACTACGCCTGCACCGAGAAGCCGGACATGAACCGCATCTACGGGGTAGGGTGACGCTCCGCATGCAACGGCTCCGGTTCCTGCTCCTCCTCCCGGCGCTGACGGTCGCCTGCGCGGAAAGCACGCCGATCGGCGACGTGCCGCTGCGCATCAGCGCGGCCGTGCAGGAGGTGCCGCTCGGCAAGGCGTTCGCATTGACGGTCGTGCGGGTCTGGGACAAGGGCGCGGCCGCCGACTGGAACGACGAAGCGCTCGCACCGTTGCACGTGCGGCTCGTGGAGACGTCGCGCCGCGCGGACGGCAACCGGGTCGAGGAGACGCGCCGCTACAGCGCCTACGCGTTCACGCTCGGCGACGTGACGGAGCCCGTCGAGTTGCGCGTGAAGCGCGCCCTCGACCCGACCGCGCCCGGACCGGCCGAGTTGCCGGCGGCGCCGGCATCCGGCTCGATCCCATGGGCGGCGTGGCTGGCCGCGACGCTCGGCGCTTTCGCCCTATTCCTTTATGTCAAAGGGCTTCGCAGACCGCGGGCGGAGCCTCAGGCCCAAGAGCTGCCCGCGGCGGTCACGCCCGAACCGCACTTGCGCGCGCTCGAGCGCATCGAACGGTTGCGTCCGCTGCAGCCCGAGAGTCACGAGGACTTGCAGGCCTACTACCAAGAGGCCTCAGGGCTTGTGCGCGACTACGTGCGCGAGCGCTTCGCATTGATGACGGCCGTCCTCACTACCGAGGAGCTGCTCCAGCGCTCTACACACCGCGACATGCTGGCCAACGTGCTGCGTCACTGCGACCTGGTCAAGTTCGCGCGGCACGCCGCAACCGCGCCGGAGCGCGAACACATGCTGGACGGGGCGGACACGTTCATCCGGGAGACTCGCGCATGAACCTGGCCGCGCCTTGGTTTCTGCTGCTGGCCCTGCTGGTGCCCCTGGCGTTGTGGCTGCGCTACCGGCGGCGCGCACCCGCGCTGCTCTTCGCACCGGGCGCGCTCTTGAGGCCGGCGTCGCCCAAGACCTGGCGCGTGCGCCTGTTGCCCCTGCCGCCGCTGCTCACGGTCCTTGGGCTGCTGCTCGCCGTGCTGGCGCTCGCGCGGCCGGTGAAGCACGTGCCGCTCCCGCATACGACGGAAGGCATCGACATCATGTTGTGCATCGATACGTCGTCCTCGATGACGGCCAACGACATGGATCCCGGGCGCACGCGGCTCGACGTGGCCAAGGCTGCGGCGGCGCGCTTTGTCGGCGGCCGGCCCGACGACCGCATCGGCCTGGTCGGCTTCGCACGCTATCCGGACCTGCGTTGCCCCCCCACCCTGGACCACGAAGCCCTACAGCAGTTCCTGGCGCAAGTCTCGCCGGTGGCCGGCGACGGACCCGAAGACGCGACCGGCATCGGCACGGCGGTGGCGCGCGCCGCGCAGGTGCTGCGCGGCAGCACCGGTAAGTCCAAGGTCGTAATCCTGCTCACCGACGGTGAGGAGAACGTCGCCACCGAGCTCACGCCCGAAGAGATCGCGCCGCTGCACGCCGGACAGCTGTGCCGGGAGCTCGGCGTGCACGTGTACGCCATCAGCGCCGGTCTTGGCAGCCGCGACGCCGCCGGCGAGTGGGTCGAGATCGACACGCGCCAGATCCGGCTGTTGGCCGAAAGGACCGGCGGCCGCTTCTACACGGCGCGCGACGCCGGCGCGGTCGAGAGCGTGTACACAGAGATCGCGCAGCTGCACAAGGCGGCCTTCGAAGAGCCGCGTTTCGAGGTCGAGGAACGCTTCCTGTCCTTCCTCGCTGCTGCCGTCGTGCTCCTGATCGGGAGCCGCCTGCTGCAATCCACGGTGCTGGCGGTGCTGCCATGAGCTGGATCCAGCCGGAAGCGCTCCCGGTGCTCATCGTCGCGCCGCTCGCGGGCCTGCTCTTGTGGACGCTCGACCGGCGCAGGACACGACGCCTTGCGCGCATCGCCGGTCCGCGCGTATCGACGTTGGCTAGCGGCTTCGGGACCGGCCACCGGCGCACGCTACTGTTCAGCGCGGCGCTGCTTTTGGCGCTCGTGGCCATCTTGCAACCGGCCTGGGGCATGGCGACGCGCACGGTGGAGCAACGCGGCGTCGACATCGTGGCCTGCCTGGACGTGTCGCGCTCGATGCTGGCGCAGGACCTGCAACCCAGCCGTCTGGCCCGGGCGAAACGCGCGCTGGCCGCGCTGGCCGAACGCGCGCACGGCGACCGGCTGGGTCTGGTGGTCTTCGCGGGCGAAGCGCGGCACATCGTTCCGCTTACGCGCGACCGGCACTCCTTCGTGGAGCTGGCCGAAGCGGCGGGCCCGCTCAGCGTCGCGCGTGGAGGCTCCGACCTCGGGGCGGCGCTACGCGGCGCGCTCGATGCGCTCGAGGGGCGCTCGGGCGAGCACGAGGTGATCCTGCTCCTGACCGACGGCGAGGACCACGAGGGGCGCGCCCTGCGCGTCGCGGAGACCTGCAAGGAACGCGGTATCACGGTGCACTGCGCCGGCTTCGGCACGCAGCTCGGCGGCAAGATCCCGGACGCCGGCGCGTTCCTGCGGGATCGCGCGGGGCGCGAAGTCGTTTCCACTCTGGATCCCACGACCCTGCGGCGGATCGCGGCGGCCACGGGCGGCGACTACGTGGACGCGGAGCAACCGTATCCACTCATTGAGGTTTACGAGCAACGCATCCTGCCGATGGCGCGCAAGGCGTTCGAGGCCGAAGAGCGCCGCTCGAAAGAGAACCATTACCAGTGGCCCTTGCTGGCCGCGTTCTTGTTCTGGATGGTGGATCTGTGTTTGGGCGATCGAAGACGGCGCTAGCAGGCACGCTGTTGCTGTTCGGCTGCGGGGTCGGCGGTGCGGCGCAGAAGGCGTTGGATCACGCGCTGCAGTCGTTGCGCGACGGCGACCTGCGCGCTGCGGAGGCTTCCGCGGAACGGGCGGCGGCGCGCGGAGGCCCCGAGTACGCGGCGCTGCGCGATTTCCTGCACGGCAACGTGGCCTTCGTACGTTGCGTCGAAGCCGGGCGGCAGGCGAGCACGCCGGCCGCGGAGCCCTTCGCCTGGGACGTGGCCCTGCTCTACGGCAGGAAGGCGCGCGACCTCTGGCAACGCGCGGCCGTGAGCCGGGCCGACTGGCCCGCAGCGCGGCGCAACGTGGAACGCGCGCTGCTCAAGCTGGAGGAGTTGGAGCAAGAGAAAGCCGACGCGGAAGATCGCAGACGCCGGGCATCCGATCCGCAGCCCCGCCCGCAGCCGCTGCCGAAGCCCAGGCAGCCGGAGCCGGATCCGGAGCAAGGACCTCCCGACGGGCCGCAACTGAAAGAGCTCGGGCGGGAGCAAGTGCTGCAACTGCTCGAGAAGCTCGCACAGAAGGAGCGGGAGAAGCTCGCCTTGCGGCGCTCCCAGCGGGAAGCAGGCACGGCCGGAGTCGAGAAGGACTGGTGAGCCGCCCCTTCCTATTGTTGTGCATCCTGTTGTACGGGGCCCCGGCGGCGCATGCGCAGGGGCCGGCCCCCGAAGAGCGCGCCTTCGTCGAGCTGGAGGCGCCGCGCACGATCTGCTTCGTGCACGAGCCGCTGCGCGTCACTCTGCGCATCGGATTCGATGCCGGGTACTTCCGCGATCACGCCGTGCAGATGTTCCAGAAGCGCTTCGACGTCCCCGTACAGGTGCATGCGCCGCTGCCGGACGGGGTGCTGCATGAAGGCACGGGCGAGAGACTGAGCCTGGTGTTGAACGGGGCCGCGGTCGATGCGGCCCGGGGCGAGGACGTCGTTCGGGACGGACGGCGCTACACGTTGCTCGAGATCGAACGCAGCTACGTGCCGCAACGTGCGGGCGAGCTCATGATCGCCGCGCCTGAGCTGCGCTTCCAGTACGCGACGGAGTTCAAGGAGGACTTCCTGGGCGGCCGTCTGCCCGTCGATCCACGCGATGCGCTCGTGAAGGGCGCCCCGTTGGCCATCCTGGTGCGCGCGTTGCCGGAAGAAGGCAAGCCGCCCGAGTTCACGGGCGCGGTCGGCCGCTTCACCGTGCGCGCTGACGCCCGGCCGCTCGAGCTCGAGGCCGGATCGAGCTTGACGCTCGTGCTGCGGATCGAGGGTGAGGGCAACCTGGCTTCCGTGGAGCCGCCGATGCTGGAGGGCCTGAAGGGCTTCCACGTCTACGGCATGCTCGACGACGGGGGCGCCCCTCTGCGCACGATCACGTATGAGCTGGCGCCGCTCGACGCCGCGGCAGAGGAAGTGCCTGCGATTCCGTTCGCGTATTTCGATCCGGGCACGGCGACCTACCGCACCGTGTACACGCAGGCGATCCCGCTGACGGTCCGCTGCGGCAAGAGCGCACGCGCGGATCCGCCCCCTCCTGAGGACTCCTCCGGTGGCTGGTTCTTGCTGGTTGCGGCCGCGCTGTCCGCCTTCGGCTTGCTGTTGTGGGTGCGCTCACGGCGGCAGGCACCGGCACCCGATGCGGCAGCGGCGTTTCGGACGCGGGCCGGGGACCCCGACGTGGACCTTGCGAACGCTCTTGCGGAGTACCTGGCCGCGCGCCTGGGCTGTGCAGCGGCGTCCGTGATCGCGCCCGACCTGCCTGCACGGCTCGAGGCGGCCGGCGTGCCCGCGGACCTCGCGGCGCGCACGGCGAAGCTGCTCGAGCACCTTGTGGCTGCCCGCTACGGCGGCTCCACGTCCGACTCCGGCGCCCTGGCCGAAGCCCGCGAGCTGGTGGGCGCGCTGGAGGCCTCGTTCGAGGCCAGCGCCCGTGCGCATAAGCACACCGTAAGTCGGCACACGTAGCCTCTCCCTCGGTACGAGCGCGTCGAAGAGAAAGGTATCGAGATGATCAAGCACGCGTCCCTGTTGTCTCTACTCACGGCCCTCGGGGTCGCACTGAGCCTCGGCGTCGTCGCCTGGGCCGACGACGACGATGGCGACGACGGCCGTCGTCGCCGGCAAACGCTCCCGTTCGACGGGATCGACTTCTTCTTCGAATTCAACGAGACCGATGAGGACCTCGGGATTCAGCTGTGCCTGGGAGCCGCTCCCTGGAAGAAACTCAAGATCACCGACCCCAACGGCAAGAAGATCCTCGAGGTGCGCGGCAAGGGCAACTTGAAAGACTTCGGTCTTTCCAGCCTCTTCTTCGAAAGCAACGAGCCGTCCTTCGACGAGATGTCGATGGAGGAGATCCTCGACCTGTTCCCGGAAGGTGAATACGAGTTCGAGGGCCGCACGATC
>JAPUHK010000068.1 GCA_027297745.1 Planctomycetota bacterium
CACCCCCCCGCCACCACCGGCCCCAAACCCGGCGTTACGATATTGTAGTTCCCTCCCGCCGCGCGGGCCCCGCGGGGGGCGCCCGCGTCCCTCCCGCCCCGCCGGACGCGCATTGACGCTCCGGCGGGGCTCCTCTAGCTTGGCGGGCGGAGGTACTCAATGAACGCTCGCAGCACTCTCCCAGCCGTGGGTTTGGCTCTCGATCACCACGGAGGGCACGCACGTGGTCGTGCTGCTGAAGGCACGCGAGTGAAGCTCACCCACGTGGACGCCGTCGTGCTGCACGCGGCGAATCTGCACGCGACCATAGCCTTTTACCGAGCGCTCGGGCTGCCGCTGGGCGACGAGGAGCACGACGAGGGTCCGGTGCATGTCGCCTGCGACATCGGCGGCGCGCACTTCGCGGTGTTCGAGGGCGAGCCGGGCGCAGCGCTGCCGTTCCAGGCGGCGGGCTCGACCATGCTGGGCTTCCGCGCCGAGGTCCTCGACGACGCCTGGGCGACGGCGCAGGAGGCGGGCCTCGAGGTCGTGTCGGAGCCGCACGACGTGCCCTGGGGCCGCCGCTTCGTGCTGCAGGACCCGGACGGCCGCCGCGTGGAGATCAACGAGGCGCCGCGGTAGCCTCCGCCGCATGAGGGACCTCACGCAGCAGCGCGACGGCTGGGTGCGCCTGGTCGACTTCGCCTGGGTCGCGTTCGCCGTGGTGCTCGTCGGCAAGGGCGTGTTCGCCCCCGGCCAGCACACGGTCTACGGCCACTACGCGACGGCGGCCGGGCGCTGGTGGGCGGGCACGGATATCTACCAGCCGGACCGCTACCTCTACAGTCCCACGTTTGCGGTGTGCATGACACCGTTCGCCCTGCTGCCGGTCCGGCTGGGGATGACCCTCTTCACGGCAGTCAATGTGTTCGCGCTCTACAAGTGCTTGCAGATGCTGGCGCGTCGCGTGCTCGGGCCGGAATGGTCGGAGCGGCGCACGGCGCTCTTCGTGTACCTGGCCGGCATCGCCTCTATGCACGGGCTATGGGTGCACCAGATCAACTCCCTCGCGTTCGTCCTGTGCGCGTATGCCGGTGTTGCGGCCCACAAACAGCGCGGTTGGACCGCCGCGTGGCTGTTGGCCGCCGCGGTGTGGATCAAGCTGTGGCCCATGCCCTTCGCGCTGCTGCTGGTCGCGAGCGCTCCCCGGCTGCTTGCGGCGCGCCTCGCCGTGTGCCTGACGGCGCTCGCGGCCGCGCCTTTCCTGACCGCCGCGCCGGGCTATGTCCTTGCGCAGTACGAGGGGTGGTTCGAGCAGCTCACGGACTGGGGCGGAATGTACCGTGCGCGCACGCGGGACGCGCTGGCGGTGCTCCCATTCACCGTCTCGCACACCGTGCAGCTCGGGGTCCAACTCGTGACCGGCGCCCTGGTGCTGGCCTGGTGCTTGCGCGTGCAGCGGCTCTTCGGGCGCGGCCTGCGACTGCTGACGGCGCAGCTCGCCATCTGGCCCGCGTGGCAACTGCTCTTCGGCCCCGCTGTGGCGCGCGACACGTTCGGCCTGGTCGCGCCGATGACCTCCTGGGCCGTCGTGATGAGCTTCGAGCGCGGACGCGGGCGGACGCTGGCGCTGGCCGCCTGGATCACGATCACGACGCTCGGCGAGGGCGTGGCGGAGCGGGCGCTCACGGCACTCTGGCCCGGCGCCGTGGGCGTGCTCCCCCTCGGGGTCGCCCTGTATGTGGTGTGGCTGCTGCGTTTTCCGTTCGCCAAACCGGAACGCGAACCCGACCCAGGAGTCGCCGGATCGGGCTCGACAAAGCCGGGCGTATGACCTCCCCCCTGCCCGTCAGGGTCTAGGGTCGCGGAGGAGAAATGAGCAAACGCCATCTCAGCATGCTTCTGGTCCTGGCTCTACTGGCGATCCCGGCCGCCGTCTACGCGGGCAAACGCAGGGCCCCCGTGTCCGGACCGTATCTCACGGTCACGGTGTCGACGGTCGGCTCCGACTGGTCACCGGGCCCCGACGGCTATTACGACATCGGCCATGCGGCCACGCACGCGCTCAACAAGCTGCACCAACAGGGCTACGAGCCCGTGCTGATGAGCGTCAACGGCAACGGATCGGGGGCCGGCCTCGCGCCGCTGAGGCTCGTGATCATCGCCAAGAAGAAGTAGGCGGCCTACTTCAGGAAGGAAGCCTCCTCGCGCGTCGTGTGCGCGAGGACGCGCCAGATCTGCGTGGCGGCCGCGAGCATGTCGGCGCCGCGGAAGCGAAGGGTGCGGTCGCCCAGCGCCTCGCCACCGACCTCCAGGCCCCGCTCGCACAGATCGACGTGGTGGAACTCCAGCTCCAACTCCACCGGCGTCTCGACCTTCAGCACTTCGCGGCCTTGCCGCACGCCGCGCTCCGAGCGCTCGCGAATCAGCGCTTGGGCCTTCGACGGCGTGAGGCTCACGACCGCGGAGGGCCCAAGGGTGCGCTTCACCTCCGCCACCTCGAGGTCGTCTCCGAGCTCTTCCCGCACCTGACGGCAGAAGTCGTCCGCGCCGCAAGCGAAGACGACGGGGATGCCGTAGTGGCCCAAGATCGCCGCGTTGAGCAGGGCTTCGGACGCCGGACGGCCGTTGAGACGGATCTCGTGCACGTTCCGTCCCACCCATGTGTGCGCCAAGAGCCCGCCCGGCGTCCCGGCGCGCGTGTGATACCCGACGAGCATCGCCGCCTCGAACACGCCGTCTTCGAGCGCGGCCAGCTGCCCCAGCGGACGGTTGCGCACTTGCGCGGGGCCGCACAGCAGGCGCGCGTCCTGGTGCAGCTCGTCGAGCAGAACGTTTCGCATCGTCGCGTGACCGTCCGCCACGACGACGTCGGTAGCGCCGGCGGCCAGAGCGCCTTCGACCGCCGCGTTGACGTCGCCCGTGAGCCAACGCCGCGCGCGCTCGTAGTCCTGGCCCCCTACGACCAGATGATCCCGGTGGCAGACCCCCGTGGCCCCCTCCATGTCCGCGCTGAGGAAGACTCGCATGGCCGGGCATTGTAGTCATCCCGAGCCCGAGCCCGAGTCCGATCCCCACGCCCGCGCCGGGCGCGGCGTTCCGACGAGGCGTAGTTGGCGACGATCCCGCTTCATCGGTACGCTTACACCCCATGGAGCGCAACGAAGCCACAGAGGCCCTCGCGTTGTTGCGCAAGGTGGTCGATCGCGCCCGGGACGATTCCGCGCTTCAGAACTGGGGCATCATCTGGATGCTGCACGCCGTGACCAACGGCGGCGGCTTCATCGCCACGAACCTCATGATGTGGGAGAACGTCATCGACTGGAAGCCGTACGCCGTGATGTGGGGCGCCATCGTGGTCGTCAACATCGGCCTGATCCTGCTCCTGCGCCGCAGGGCGGGCACGCGCAGCTTCGTGGACAAGATGATCTGGGCCATCTGGTCGACGTTCATCGCGGCCGTGATGCTGCTGGCGGTGCTCAACCAGGTGATGGGCTTCACGGTAGGGTTGCTCGCGCCTGTCGTGGCCATCATGGCCGCTATGGGCTTTTGCACCATGGGCGCGGTCATCGGGCGCTCGTGGTACTTCCCGGCCGCGCTGCTCGCGGCGGCCAGCGTCGCCATGGCCCACTTACCCCACTACATGTTCATCATCCTGGGTGTCTTGTGGGGCGGCTGCCAGTTCACGGCGGGCGTAGTGCTCGAGCGCGCCAAGCGGCGCGCGCTCGCCGGCCGGGACCCGCCGCCCACGCTCGTATGAGCATCGACTCAGTCCATCTCGGCGAGCTCGCCGTGCTCGGGGCGCTGGCCGCCTGCCCCGACGGTCTGACGCGCAAACGCTTGCTGGCGATCGCCACGGAGGCCGGCGTGCAGGGCGCGGAGACGGCAGTCGACGGACTCGCAAGGCGCGGCCATCTGCGGGAGCGCCGCGACCTGCTGCGCCTGACTCCAGGCGGCATCGAAGCGCTGCTGGAGCTGCACGCGCGGCTGGAGCAGAGCCTGGACCCCAGCGCGCCGCACGCGGCGCACGAGGGAGCGCAGTCCATCCCGTGGTTGACCACCGTGCAAACGCAGTGGATCGATGCGCTCTCCTTCAACTACGCCGTACCACAGGAAGCCCTCGCGACCCTGCTGCCCGCGCCGCTGGAGCCGGAGCTGCACAAGGGCTGCGCCTGGATCCAGGTGCTGGTCTCCTCGCTGCGGGACCTGCGGCCACGGGGCGCGCCCGCGCTGTTCGGCGTGAACTTCTACCAGATCAGCTACCGCGCTGCCGTGCGCTACCGTGGCGCGGACGGCGCCTGGCGCAGGGGCGGCTTCTTCGCGCGCTCCGACACGAACAACGAGGTCATGCGCACGATCGGCAACCGCCTGGCGGAGTTCCGCTTCCACGACTTCGGGGCGGCGACGATGTCGCTCTTGCGGCAAGGGGAGCAGTTGATCGTAGGCGTCGATCCTGAGCGGGCCCGCCCGGGCGGCAAGTTCGTGGCCGTGGTGCCCACGACACCGCTGCGCGGGCCGCCCGACGGCTCCGTCTGGGACTCGCTCGCAGACCTGCACGAGCCGCTCGTCGAGTGCTACGACGCGCTGGGCGTCGACCAGGACGCGGGCCACGTCTACATCCTGACCGTCGACCGGGACCCCTGGAACGCGGTCTTCGTGCGCCCGAGCAACGTCTACTGCGAGTACGTCGATACGGGCCCCCTGGCCGGCGCGGGTGCGCGCCTCGACTCCGTGCTGCACATCCGCCGGTGCGAATACCACTGGCGCCCCCTGCGCCGCGAGCGGTTCGCGTAGCTGCACGTTTCGCGCACGCTCATGTACACCCATGTTGGGCGGTGCACCGGGGGAAACGCGGCAGGCCCCTTACTTGGGGGCTCTTGCGCCGGCATGGCGGTTGCCGATATGGTTGCCTTCCAGGGGCTCGAGACGAAGGGCTCCAACGGCATGACGGAAGGCACGGAGTTCTTCACCCGCGGCGATTGGCGCGAGCGCCTGGACCACATTGTCGAGACGATGCGCGAGCTAAGCCGGCAGACCGACCCGCAGGAGATGGTCCGGCTCTACAGCGAGCGCATGCGCGCGATGATGCCGCGCAGCCGCTTCGTGTCGATCACGCGGCGCGGCCTCGAACCGCCGAAGTACCGCATCGCCCGCACGGACCTCTGGGACGACCAGCCCAACCCGTGGACGGAACGGCACAAGTTGCCCGTGCTGGAAGGCGGGCTCATGGGGCAGCTCCTGTACGGCGACGACCCGCGCATGATCGACGAGCTGGACGTGGCCGCCGACGACCCCGCCGCCGAGTATTTCGCGGGCATGCGCTCGCTGGTCGCGGTGCCCGTCTACGACGAGGGCACGGCGCTGAACATGGTGCTCTTCATGCGCGAGCGCGCGGCCGGTTTCGATCCGAACCAGTTCCCCGAGATGGTCTGGATGTCCAACCTGCTCGGGCGTGCGACGCACAACCTGGTCATGTCCGCCGAGCTGCGGCGCGTCAACGAAGAGCTCGACCGCGAGCTGCAGACGGTGGCAGAGATCCAGCGCTCGCTGCTGCCGGCCGACCTGCCGCAGATCCCGACGCTCGACCTGGCCGTCTCCTACCAGACCTCGATGCGGGCCGGCGGCGACTACTACGACATCTTCCGCTTGCCGGGCGGCAAGTGGGGCCTGCTGGTCGCGGACGTGAGCGGGCACGGCACCCCGGCCGCGGTGTTGATGGCCATCACGCACGCCATCGCGCACCAGTACCCGGGGGCACCGTCCCGACCGAGCGACATGCTCGAGTACCTGAACCGGAACCTGGCCGACCGCTACATGCTCGCGGGCACGTTCGTGACCGCGTTCTTCGGCCTCTACGATCCGGAGACGCGCGAACTGGCGTACGCGCTCGCAGGGCATCCGCCGCCGCGCCTCAAACACTGCGACGACGGCACGATCGTCAGCCTGACCGGGCCGCGGCGCCCGCCGCTGGGCATCCAGGCCAACATGGACTACCCCGCGTCCACGTGCACCCTGCGCGAGGCGGACCAGCTCATCTTCTACACGGACGGCATCACCGAGGCGCGCAACGGCGACGGCGAGTTCTTCGGCCCCGAGCGGCTCGACGAAGTGCTGCACAACTGCCACCTCGACGCCGACGCCCTGATCATGACGGTGCTGGACGCCGTGCGCAGCTTCACGAACGACGCGCCGATGGAGGACGACCGCACGATCCTCGTGGCGCGCGTCACGCCCGGCACGGCTCACATGCACACACACACCACCGCCGGGTAGGGCACCTGATACCCTGCCTGCATGGCGGCCGCCCTGCGCTGCGTGCTCCTGCTCTCCGCGTTCGGTTCGGCCGTGTTCGCGAGCCCGGAGGGTTTGACCAACCCTTCCTTCGAGGAACCGGGCGACACGCCCGCCGGCTGGAAGCTCGAGACGGGCTCGTATCACGACCGCGGCGCCGGGGAGTCCAGGGTCACCGTCGACCGCACGGTGGCGCGCAAGGGCAAGGCGTCCCTGCGTTGCTCGGGGAGCGCGACCACACGCGTGTGGCGCATGGCCGCGCAAACACAACCCGTCAAGGCCGGGCAGCGCGTGGTCCTGACGGCGGCGGTGCGCAGCCGCGGCGTGCGGCGCGAGAGCGTGCAGTACAGAAACTCCAACCTCTTCCTGGCGTTCTACGACGCGCAAGGGCAACGCCTGGCCTTCCGCACTAGTCCCTTGGTGTGGGGCGACCGCGACTGGATCGACCTGAGCGTTCATGCACTGGCCCCCGCGGGCTCGACGCGTGTCGACGCCGGCCTGTTCCTCTCCATGTCCGGGACCGTCTGGTTCGACGACGTGCGGCTCGCGATCAGCAACACGGAGCCGCTCGACGCGAAGGCGCGCGCCGCCGCCTTCGACGCGCTGACCCGGCACCTCGAGCGCACCTATCCCTTCTTCGGGCTGCCGGGCAAGCCCGATCCTGACAAGCTGTTCACACGCCATCGCAAGGCGATCGTCGAGGGCAAGAACTTCCGCACGGCGGTCAAAGCCATGCTGCGCGAGCTGGACGACCCCCACATCTGGTTCCAGGATGCACGCGGGCTCGAGGCCGCAGCCAAGCCCCGGTTCATGCCGGCCAACTGGAACCAAAACGTGATCCGCAAGCGGCTCACATCGGTCGTCGCCGAGTGGAAGCCGTTCCTGGTCGGGCGCATCGGAGACGTGGGCTACGTGCAGGTGCGCAACTTCCAGTTCAAACAGAACGACCTCGGACTGTTCGAAGCCGAGTTCGCCAAGCTCGAGACCTGCAAGAGTCTCATCTTCGACGTGCGCACGAACACCGGCGGGGACGAGAACTACGCGCTGCGCATCGCCGGACGGTTCACCGGCAAGCGCCGCCACTACACCAACCGCATGGTGCGCGACCCGGCGCAGCCCGGCATCGAGTTCCACGAGCCCATCAAGCACTGGTTCGGGCCGCTGGAGGGACACAAGCCGGATACGCGGCCGGTGCTGGTTCTCCAAGGGCCCTACTGCATGAGCTCGACCGAGGGATTCCTACAAATGATGCGCACGCTGCCGAACGTGACCCTGGTCGGCTTGCCCTCGCGCGGCGCCAGCGCCAACCCGCAGCCGTTCGAGCTGCTGCCGGGCCTGCAGCTCTGGATCTCGACCTGGCGCAACATCGACCTCGACGGCAACTGCACGGAAGGCGTGGGCATCAAGCCGAAGGTGACCGTCGATGTCCCCGCCGCGCACTACGCCGACAGCGACCCGACGCTGGACAAGGCGCTCGCACTGCTCGCAGACGATGGCTGAGCCGTGGCCTTTCGATCAGGCGGAGAACACCGCGGCCCTGCTCCCGCGCTAGGACCTACCCTTGCTCCACGAAGGGGAACAGCCAGGCGAAGGCGTCCTCGATGACCTCGGCCATGTGGTCGGTGCCGTACTCGTCGCGGAAGTCGTGGTCGAGGTCGCCGTACTCGCGCAGCGTGTGCTTGCCGCCCACCCGGAGCACCTCCTGCAGGTGGCGGGCTGAACGGATCGGCGAGCTACGGTCGCAACCGCCGTGCACGGAGAGCGCGCGGCCGAATTCGGCGTGCAGGAGATCGTCGGCCGGCGCGGACGCGATGTACGAGCTCCAGCGCTTGTGGCTGAGCCCCATCAGATTCTTGTCGGGCGATGGGTCCGCCAGCACGTACATGGTCGTGCGCCACACGTGGCGGTCGATGAGCCGCGCCTGCACGTGGTCGAAGAACGCCCCGGGAATGTCCATCCATTCGTGCAGGCCGACGCGGACCTCGTCGGCTTGCGCGTAGCCGCCGCCGCCCATCAGCACGAGCGCGCGCACGTCGGACCGGGAGCGTGCCAGGCGCGCGGCAACGTCCGCGCCCTCGCCGTAGCCGACCACGTAGAGCCCGGCGAAGCGGCCGTGCTCCTTCCAGATCACGTCGATCAGCTGGCTGGCGTTGCGGACGCGCTCTTCCTTGTAGTCGTACTTGCCGAAGTCTCCCCCGGGGTCGGGGCTCTCGCCTTTCGACGGGCCAACGTCCACCTTGTCGAGCGACGCCAGCCAGAAACGCCGTTTGAGCAGTTGGGGAACCAGCTTGCGCTCGCAAAAGCCCAGCACCGACTGCGACCCGCTGCCCCCCAGAAAAACTACCAGGGGCACGCGCCGGGGCGCCTCCGGGCCGTGGAACAGGTAGCCGTTGTAGGCGCGGCCGTCCGCGTTCTGCAGGTCATAGCGGTGCAGGATCCACCCGCCGCTGTCCTCCATCACCTCGGACGTGTACTCGCCTATGTTCAGGCGCACGCCCTCCGGCGGGGGCGCGCGGCCGGTGCGCGGCACGAAGACCGCGGCGACGCACAGGTAGAAGATGGCGAGGAGCGCAAGCACTTCCGGGATCCAGCGCCAGATCCCCTCCTTGAAGCCGCGGAAGCGCGCGGGCTCCTCGCCGCCGGGGTGGTCCACCGCCACTTTGACCGTGAGCGCCGTGATGAGACCGAAGAGCAGGCCGGACAGGGCCACGACCGTGTCGTAGCGCAGGCCGTACCCGGCGGGCGTCTCGCCGGCGTCCGCAAAACCGAAGGGCAGATCCGGCGCCAGCCCGTCGAAGAAGAAGAACGTCAGCAAGCCGAAGAAGGCGGCGGTGCCCATCACCGCACCCGCAAGCTGCAGAATGCGGAAGCGCGAGAAGCCCCAGCGGCCCAGCCGCCAGGTCTGCAACGCGCCGAGGGGCACGCCCGCGATGGCGCCGAGGTACAGGCCCTTGAGCGGCGTGGCGGACCCACCGGCGGCCAGCGAGGACCCCTCCACCCAGGCGGCGAGCCACAGCCCCGCGACCCAGCCCACCCCGGTCACGAAGATCCACCAGACGCGGATCGGGATCTGGCGGCGGGAGACGGCCCATTGCGCGAAGCCCACCAGGAACCCGGCAATCCACAGGCCGAAGAACAGCTGGAAGCTGAGCAGCAGAGCGGCCGCCGTGGCGAGGCTCCACCCCGCCACGTAACGCATCTTCAGCCGGTTATAGGCCATGTCGCTGTGCCACGTGTCGCTCCCGCTTCCTCTATGCTCTCCCTGTAAAGATGTTCGGCAGATGGGCAAGGGGTCTGAAGACGTGGCTCCACACGTTCGACGGCTCCCCGGACCCGCCCCGCGTCCCGCCCGGCTCGATGCCCGATACGGGCTTCCGCTTCGCGCCTGAGCTCTTCGAGTGCCGCAGCGAGGTCCAGGCCCTGCTGGCCGAGGCGGACATCCTGTGGCTGAGCCACTACTCGTCCGTGGATCCGCTGCACGACCTGTACGGGCTCGAGGTCTGCGGGATCAAGGAGGAAGAGACCGCCGAGCGCATCCTTGAGCTGCTACAGCAGCGCTTCCCGGCCTGGCCCCACTCCCGCTGGTACTACAAGGAGTACGGCCGCGACATCGGATGGAAGGTGGACATCCACCGGGAACCCCACAGCCGCGGCTCAGGCGGCGGCCGGCCGTGGTGAAGAAGACGCAATTCTGGGGGGAGAACGAGGACGACGACCGGCTCGTGGTCCAGATCCTCGAGGGCCGCAAGACGGCCACCTGCACCCCGAAGATGTGGTGGCGACCCGAGGACCGCCACCCGCTCGGGACCCTCCTCGCGGTGCACGACCTGCGCGACCGCTATCGCTGCACGATCCGCATCAACGAGGTCTACGAGACCCGCTTCGGCGACGTCGACGAGCGGGTCATACGGGGTGAGTGTTGCCGGGATCGGGAGCACTTCGAGGCGGAGCACCTTCGGGCCTGGGCCGCCCCCATGGCGCGGGAGGGGGTCACGCTGGACGCCGACACCCCCATCGTGGTCGAGCATTTCGAGCTGGTGCCGGATCCGACCTAGCCTCGGACGCCGATGAGCCCTGGCTGCTTGCGCAGTTGATGAGGCTCGCTGTGCCACGAGCTTGCCCGAGGGGGCGGGGGCGGCCCCTTTGCGCCCGGCTGCCTCGGGCGCGGGGGTGCAGGGGGCTACAATCCCGCAACGCCACGGCCCAGGCGCTCGGGGACCACACAAATGGCACGCAAGAAGGCCAAGAAGAAAGCCACCCCCAAAAGGCCCAAGAAGGCCCCCGCCAGGAAGAAGAAGACGGTCAGGAAGACCAAGAAGGCGGCGCCCAAGAAGGCGAAGACGAAGAAGAAAAAGACCGCCAAGAGGAAGGCCCCCGTCAGAAAGAGGCCGGCCCCTAAGAAGAAGAAGGCGCCGGCCAAGAAGAAAGCG
>JAPUHK010000069.1 GCA_027297745.1 Planctomycetota bacterium
GCGGGCTTGATGATGCATCGCCTGGCGTCGCACGGCCTGGCATTCTCGGACGCCGAGGGCCTGGATCCCTTCCTGATGGAGATGGCGGAGAAGTCGCCCGACACCGGCGTGCGCGCCAACACGGCCTTCGGGCTCCAACGCCGGGGCGTGGAGAAGGGCGTCGAGCTCTACTTCGCGGCTACCGACGAAGCCTTCAAGAACGGCGACCCGGCGGCGCTGCAATACCTATCCGGCGTGGCGCTGATGGGCGACAAGGCGCTGCCGCTGTTGCGCGAGCGGCTGGCGACCTACAAGGACGAGCAAGCACGGCTGGTGCTCATCTCGGTCATCCAAAGCAAGGGCGACAAGGGGTCCATTCCGGCGCTCGAGGCGATCACGCAAGACGAGACCGCTCCGGCGAGTTTGCGCAAAGCCGCCGAAGGCGCGCTCAAGAAGCTCAACAAGCCTTCCGGTCAGTAGGCCTGCCTTGCCTCCGCGAGCTGTGCGGTTGCACACCGTAGGCGACATGTCTTCTGGCGAAGACATGTCCCCGTGTCGCAAGTAGACGGCGTGCACGCAAGCACGGCGTAGCAGCGCAACGCGCCGCGCAGATCGCTTATAGTGGATGGGTCCCGACGCACAGCCAGGGAGGACGACGTATGCGACTGCACAACCTGTACTGGATTCCCGTCATCCTGGTCTTGATCATCCCGAGCTCGAGCGTGGAGGCGCACGGCAGCAATGGAGCCCGCGGCGGAGGAATGCGTGGCGGCGGACGCAGCTTCGGCGGTTCGCGTAGCTCTGGCGGCTCGCGCAGCTTCGGCGGCTCACGCAGCTTCGGCGGCTCGCGCAGCTCTGGCCGCTCGCGCAGCTTTGGCGGTTCGCGCAGCTTCGCCCCCTCACCCTCGCGCGGCTACCGTGCTGCTCCGCGCACGACGTCGCCCGGTTATCGCGCACCGACGCGCAGCGCGCAGGGCTACCGCGGCACTACGCGCAGCGCCCGCAGCCGCAGCATGAGCCCCACGCGCACCACCGCCGCAAACCGGCTCGCGCAGTCGTCCATGCGGCGCGGCGGCAGTGGCTGGTCGCGCCCGCAGACACGCGCCGGCGTCGGCCGGCGCACAGGGTCGTTCACGGGTGGCGCACGCACTTCGCGCACTTCGCGCACTTCGCGCACTGCACGCGCGACGAACGGCACGGGCTCGTTGCGTGCGACGCAGCGCGGACGCGGCAGCGCCCAAAGCACGCTCTCCAGCAGCTTCATCCGGCCCACGGCCTCGCGGCGGGGCGAGTTGGCGCGCTCCTCCGGGCGTTCCGGAAACAGCCGGCGCAGCGGCAGCTTCACGCGCGGTCACGGCGGCAGCAGTCACAGCTACGCGGGCGGCCATCACCACCACCACCGGTGGTACGGGCACCACGGCTGGGGGCTGAGCTTCTACTTCGGCGTCGGCTACTACGCCGGGTTCCGCTACTACTGGCCCTACTATCACTACACCTCCGGCTACCACTACGCGTTCTTCTACCCCTATCCGACCACGTGGTGCTACGCCCCCTACGGTTTCTACGTCGGCGCGCCTGCTTACTACGTCACGCGCTACCCGGCGGTTGGCACCGAGTATCCGGTCCAGGAGTACGAGACCGAGTCCGAGCTGCCGCCCGAGGCCGCCGTGACGGAGGGCGAGGAGCAGAAGACCGTCGAGCCGCGGCCTGCGGCCGGATCGCCCACGACCGAACGCTTCCTGCGCGAAGGGAGCGAGGCCTTCCTGAAAGCGGACTACTTCGAGGCTTCGAAGAAGTTCCGTCTGGCGGCTATCTCTTCGCCGAACATGGCGGCGCCGCTCTTCGCTCTGAGCCAGGCGCTGATCGCGCAAGAGTTGGACGACTACGCGGCGCGCGTTCTCCGCGAGGCGCTTCACGTGAACCCCGAGCTGGTCCGGGAACCCGGCGACATCGTCGGGGTCTACAAGAGCCAGGAGGAGTTCGACCGCGTGATGAGCGAGCTCGAAGGGCGTTTGGCCAAAGACCCCGAGAATGAGGATCTGTTGTTCCTCGTGGGGGTCGAGCGCTACTTCTCGGGCAACCCGCTGGCGCGGGACAGCTTCGCCCAGCTCGCGAAGCTCGCGCCGGACGACAAGGTGGTCGCGCGTCTGATGCAGGCGGCCGACGAGCGCTTCAAGAGCAAGAAGCTGCCGCCGATCGAGCCGGCGAAGAAATAGGGCGCACATGTCCGGCCCGTGCAAGGTCGGCACCACCGCGGACCTCGCGCCGGGCGCGGTGAAGACGGTGGAGGTCGAGGGCCGCACGCTCGCGTTGTTCCGCCTGGGCGACCGGTACTACGCGCTGGACAACAAGTGCACCCATTGGGATGGACCGCTAGGGGAGGGATTCGTCGAAGGGGACAGCATCACGTGCCCCTGGCACGGGGCTCAGTTCCAGATCGAGACGGGAGTCGTGTGCCGTGCACCTGCTCGTCGCGACGTGCGCCGCTACCCGGTCCGCGTGGAGGGCTCGGACCTTCTCGTGGATCTCGACCCGGTGGTATAGTCCCCCTCCCCGTGCCCCGCAGGCTGCGTTTTCCGACGATCTGTGCACTGCTCGTCGCCACGACGGGCTGTGGCACGTGGGAGAACGTGCGCCTTAGCGACGTGCACCGGCGCGTGCACCGCGGCGACAAGGTGCGCTACGAGACGAAGACCGGCGGCAAGGCGCAGACTACGGTCATCGAGTTTCAGGAGCCGGACCTGATAGTCGGGCAAAAGCGTTCGGTGCGCATCGCCAACCTCAAGAAGCTCGAGGTGTACCGCGCCAGGGCCGGCGGTAGCAGCCAGGGAATCTCGAAGGCTGTGGTGGCCGTGCTCGGCCTGGTCGTGGCGCTGTTCCTGGCCACCGTGACGGGCGGCTAGCCGGCTAACTTTTTCAGCAATTGGATCTGTCCGGTGTGGTGCAGGTCGTGTGCCGCCACCCCGTGGATCAGCTTGGCGTAGGTCCACGCCTTTCCCGCCTTGCGGTTCAGCCGCGCGGGCGCGAACGCGCGTACCGCGGCCCGGAAGCTATGGTGCTCCGCTTGCAGCAAGGCTATGTCGCGGCGCAGATCGGCGGCCGTGCGCCCGGGCGCGGGCCACACGCGCGGCTTGCGCTCGAAGCGCAGCGACCGGTCGCCGCTGACCCAGCGCCGCACGATGAGCTTCCAGTAGGCGGCGTGCAGGAAGTACTCCCAGATGTTGCGCCGGTCCGGGCCGGGCCGCCACAAGGCCGTCCTGGGCTGCAGCCCGCGCAGGGAGCCGCGCAGCGAGGCTCCGTGCCAGCTCTTGCCTGAAAAGGCGCCGTCCACGACGTCCAGCAGCAGCGCGATGCGGGGGTCGGTTCGGGAGGAAGCAGCCATGCGCCCTAGCCTACTGCGCCGCGGCGTGCGCTAGCTGCTAGCCGGCCCGGGCGGCGGCCTCGTATTCCTTGTGGCCCTGCGGATCCAGGCCCTCGGTCAGCATCTTGCCGGGGCCGACGTGCACTTCCAGCGCGGCCACCGTCCCCCAAACGGCCTCCGGCGCGAGCCAAAAGCGCGCGGAGTGCCCCTGCGCGTCGCTGCCCCGGTAGCGGATGGTGACGAAGTGGTAGCGCGCCTGGCCGGCGGGCACCGTCTTGAGGTCTTCGGGAGCCAAAGCAGGACCGCCGGATTCGACGTAGACCGAGGTGACGGCGTCGTAGTGCACGCGCAGCCACTCACCCATGTCCGTAAAGCCCTTGTAGCTGACCGCCTTCTTGCCGCGGGTGTCGAGCGTGCCCGTCGAGCCGTTCAGGTACTTCTCGGTGCCTGAGACGTAGGCCGCCGTGGGCTTACGCTGCAGAACGGTGCTCTTGCAGGACGAGACCAAGAGCAAGGCGGCAAGCGCGAGGACGAGTGTAGCGGTACGCATGTTGAGCCCCCCGGGGGCGTAGATCTTACGGGGGGAGGAAGAGCCTAGTCCAGGCTGACCGGCAGGCGTCCCATCTCGTCGATGAGGGCTTGGATCTCCGGGGGCGTCTGTGCGACGCCTCCGGCGCCGCCCATTCCGGGACATCACAAGCCGCCGGGGGGCGCCGGCCCCGGCCCGGGTGCCGAAGCCAGCGGGATGACTGCCTTCGTGGCCGGGGGGGGAGGCGGAGCAGCGGTCTCCCGGTGCTCCGGCCGCGGCGCGCTGCAGCCGGCGAGCCACAGGCCCAGCACGGGGGGCAGCCACGTCCGCAACCGCATCCGCCCAAGTGTACGCACCCGGGCCGGCGCGTGCCTCACGGGACCTCGCCAACTACGAGGTCCCCGAGTTAGGATTCTGCTTCCCGGTCGAGCGTGAGGGCACCATGTCGAAGTTCAGAATCCTGGTTGCGGACGATCTTTCCCCCGAGGGGCTCGAGATCCTCGAGAAGGCGGGCGAGGTCGAGGTGCGCCAGGGCATGGCCGAGCAGGAGCTGCGCGACGCGCTGCCGTCCTGCGACGCGCTGATAGTGCGCTCGGCGACGCATGTGACGGCGCGGGTGCTCGAAGCCGCCGACACGTTGACCGTGATCGGTCGCGCCGGGATCGGCGTCGACAACATCGACGTCGAAGCGGCCACCGAACGCGGAATCGTCGTGATGAATACGCCCGAGGCGGGCGCCGTCACCACGGGGGAGCTGGCGGTGGCGTTGATGATGTGCCTGGCGCGCAACATCTCCGCCGCGGACGCCTCGATGAAGGCAGGCAAGTGGGAGAAGAGCGCGCTGCTCGGCACCGAGCTCAAGGGGCGGGTGCTGGGCGTGCTGGGACTCGGGCGCATCGGCTCCGTGGTCGCGGACCGCGGCTGCGGCCTGCAGATGCAGGTCATCGCGCACGATCCCTACGTCGACCAGAGCCGCGTTCCCGCGGGCGTGCGCCTGGTGACCTTCGAAGAGTTGTTGCAGCAAAGCGACTTCCTGAGCGTGCACGTCCCCAAGTCGAACGACACGCTCGGTCTGATCGGCGCCGCCGAGATCGCGAAGATGAAGGAAGGCGCGCGCATCATCAACGGTGCGCGCGGCGGCATCGTCGACGAGAGCGCGCTGTGCGACGCACTCGACGCGGGCCGGCTGGGGGGCGCCGCGCTGGACGTCTTCGAGCGGGAGCCCTTGCCGGAGGACAACCGGCTGCGCCACACGCAGCGGCTGATCCTGACGCCGCACCTGGGCGCGAGCACGCGCGAGGCCAAGCGCAACGTCTCGCGCGAGATGGCGCGCCAGGTCGTGAAGTGCCTGAGGACGGGCGTCGTGCTCAACGGCATCAACGTGCCGCGCATCGCGCCGGCCGAGGCGGCGCAGGTGGGGCCCTTCCTGCGCCTGGCACACAACCTGGCCGCGTTCCTGGCGCAGGTCTTCCCCGGAGAAATGCACTCGCTGCGCATCACGTTGCAGGGCGACCTGCTCAGCGCGTCGGCGCACCCGCTGCAGGTCTCGGCGCTGGCCGGAGCGCTGCAGCACCGCGCCGAGGGCCCGGTCACGCCCGTGAACGCCGAGAACATCGCGCAGCGCATGGGCGTGCGCTGGCACACGGAGAGCCACGCGCTGAAGCGCGACTTCGTCAACCTGATTCGCGTCGAGGCCTTGCTGGGTGAGGAGCGGCACTTCGTCAGCGGCACGGTGCTGGGCCACCGGCACGGCCGCATGGTGGAGCTGGACCGCTTCTTGCTGGACGCGATCCCCGAGGGCCCGATGCTGGTCACGTTCCACGAGGACCAGCCGGGCGTCGTGGGCCAGATCGGGCAGATCCTCGGCGACGCGCGCATCAACATCTCGCGCGTGCAGCTGGGGTCGGCGGAGAACGGCGGCGACGGCGATGTCCAGATGGGGATCCTCAACCTGTCGTCGCCGTTGGGTGCGCGGCCGCTCAAACGCATCCAGGACCTGCCGTCGATCCGGCGCGCTTGCGCGGTGAACGGGTGAGCGCGGCGGCTGCACGGCCTTATCAGTCGTTCTACTTCGACTGCGACTCCACGCTGACGCGCATCGAGGGCATCGACGAGCTGTGCGCGCTGCTCGACGCACCGGAGCGAGAGCAGGTCCATGCGCTGACGGAGCAGGCCATGAACGGCGAGATCGCGCTGGAGCAGGTCTACGGCCAGCGGCTGGAGCTGATCGTGCCCACCGCGGAGCAGGTGGAGGAGATCGGGCGCCTGTACGTCGAGCAGATGGTGCCGTTCACCGATGAGGTCGTAGCGGACCTGCAAAGCCTCGGCAAGACGGTGGGCATCGTGAGCGGGGGGCTGCGCCCCGCCGTGCTGGAGCTAGCCCGCAAGCTCGGCATTCCGACCGAGCACGTCTACGCCGTCGGGATCGACTTCGGCGGGGACGGGCGCTTTCGCGACTTCGAGCGGGACTCGCCACTGTGCCGCAACCGCGGCAAGGTCGACGTGCTGCGCGCGCTGCCGTCCGGCGCCCGGCCGCTGGTCTTCGTCGGGGACGGTGTGACCGACCTGGAGACAAGCGGCATCGCGGACCTGTTCGTCGGTTTCGGCGGCGTCGTCGCGCGCGAGCCCGTGCGGGCCGGCGCGCACCACTTCATCGACGGGCCGGACCTGCGCCCCCTGCTCGACATCGCCCTGACCATGGAAGAGAGGAACCGGCTGAGCGACGCCGGTTGAGATAGACATGAGCGATCATCCGATCCTCTTCGCGCCGGGACCCACCGAGGTGGACCCGGAGCTGCGCGAGATCATGGCCATGCCGGTCATGGGGCACCGGGCGCCGCGCTTCCTCGAAGAGGTGCTCGCCGTTTGCCGAAAGCTGCAGGCCCTGTTCCTCACACAGGCCACGGCGCTGTTCGAGAACTGTCCCGCCACGGGGTTGATGGACGCGTCCGTGCGCAACCTCGTGCAGCGGCGCATCCTGCACCTGACCTGCGGCGCGTTCGGGGAGCGCTGGCTGAAGACGAGCGCCGCTTGCGGCCGCGAGGCCGACGCGCTGCAAGTCGAGTGGGGACAGCCGAACGTCCCGCAGGTCCTGCATCAAAAGCTGAGCTCTTCCGAGCCGTTCGAGGCCGTTGCGGTCACCTACAGCGAGACCTCAACCGGCTGCCTCAATGCGCTGCAGGAGATCAGCGCCGTCGTGCACGAGGTCTCGCCGGACACGCTGGTGCTGGTCGACGCGGTCTCGGCGCTGGCCGGCGCGGAGCTGCGCTTCGACGAGTGGGGTCTCGACCTGTGCTTCGCCGGCTTGCAGAAGTGCCTCGCGCTGCCGCCTGGGCTGTGCGTCTACGCGCTTTCGGAGCGCGCGCTGCAGAAGGCGGCACAGGTGCAGGAGCGCGGCTTCCTGCTGGACTTCGTGCGTGCCCGGAAGGGGTTTGCGTCCGGCAAGACGACCGCGACGCCCAACACGCCGCTCGTGTTCGCGCTCTCACGCCAGCTCGACCGCATCGCTGCCGAGGGTCTCGAGAGCCGGTGGCGCCGCCACGCGGAGATGCTGGCGGTCGTCAGCGCCTGGGCAGCGGCCAAGGGCTTCGAATTCCTCGTGGACGAGCCGCACCGCTCGCCGGCCGTCAGCGCCCTCCGCAACTCGGGACGCGTCGTGAAGGATCTCATCGCCAAGGCCCGTGAGGGCGGCTTCACGCTTGCCAACGGCTACGGCAAGCTCAAGGGCGAGACCTTCCGCATCGGCCACATGGGCGACCACACGGTCGAGCGGCTCGAGCGCCTCCTGGCCTGCCTCGGTTGAGCGCCTACTCGCTGCTCCCGGACAGATGCTCTGCGATGCGGTCGACGATCTCGCGCGTGGCATCGTTTGGGATCGTGAAGGTCAGGTTGTATTGGGCGATCTTCCACTGTCCGTCGATACTGCGCAGCACCCCGGTGCCGCGCAGCTCACCATACTTCTCGTTGGTGAGCTTCTCGTCGAACCACGCGATCCTTGCGCCGTCGGAAACTTCGATGTGCCGTTCGCCGGGCTTGTAGGTCCAGCCGTTCCCCTTGGAGAAGTGGGGGTGGGCGTAGGCCCGGAACTCCTCGACCGTCCAGCGCTCGCTCGCGTCGGTGCCCAGGAAGACACCTTCCGGAGCGAAGTGGGCGAAGTAGCGCTCCTCGTCCGCGTCGGCCGCCGCCTGATGGAAGTCGTCCAGCACCGCGATGATCCCCGCGTCTTGTGCGAAGGGGTCCCCGCTCCCTTGCCTGTGCGTACTCTCGCAGCCGATACCCGCCAGCAGAAACGCGAGAAGTGCCGTGCGCATACCCAAGCCTCCGTAGACAGCCTAGCCGTCTCCTCGGTTGGACGTCCAGTGCGCGAGCCGTCTTCCGCAGATCCTGTCTGACGGCCTGGCCGGCGCGCGCGGCGCCTACCACTTGATGCGGTGCTTCTTACCGTCCTTGCTGAGCGCCCAGTCGCGGGCCTCCGACGTTGTCTCGAAGGTCTCGCCGGGGATCATCTCGCTCAGCGCCCAGCGGATGTGGGGGTAGGCCGCCTTCCACTCGTACCAGAGCCTGCGCCTGTCCGCCGCACTCAACACCGGTAGGTTACTCTTGCCGGCCGGCGGGTTCGTGTTCTTCGGCTCGTCGAGCTTCTGGGCCAGCAGCTTGAACGTGTCCTTGGCCTTGATGTAGCCGAAGTAGCGTGCGGCGGCGCGGTGCGGCTCCTTCGTGTCGCGCTTGAAGTACTTGACGGCCGCCTTGCGGGCCGGCTTCTTGTCGTATCCCAGGACACCGAGCCCCACGAGCGCGGTGGCGATGACCGCATCGCGGTCTTCGCTGCGGAGCGCACTCACGAGCTTCGGGCCTGCCTTCTTGCTTTGCTGGCGCGCAACAACGACCACGGCCGCGATCGCGACCTGCTCGTTCTTGTGCTTGATCAGCTTCGACGCGGCCTTGTAGATCTCGGCGTGGTCCCAATCACCGAGCGCCGTCACGAGCTGCACGCGTTCGGCGTCGTCCGCGGCGGCCCTCAGCTTGTTCCGGAACTGGGCCACGCGCTGCTTGGCGACCGCCGGGTCCTTGATGGCCACTCCGGGGTCGCCGATCTCCACATCGGCGGGTCCCGGCGCCTTGTCCTTGGCCCCCTCTTGTGCCGCGACCACGGACGCGAACAAGAAGAGAACCGTGAGGACTCTCATCAGCGTTGCGCAGCCCGGGGGACGCCCGAGGCGCGCGACCGTTTCACCATAGCAGGAAATCGGAGCCGTCCTGCCCACTCAGATGTGCAGGATGTTGCTGCCCTTCATGATGCTGACGCGCTTGATACGACGCAGCGGGATGAACTGCTTGACCGCCTGTTTGCCGCCCTCCTTCCTGCTGGTGGTGATCTCGGTTTGCAGCACCATGTAGTCCCTGCCGAGGCCTGTGACGCGCCCGGTGTAGAAGCCCTCCTTGAGTTGCCAGCCCATGGGGGCGGTCTCGAAGGACTCGGGGTTGACGATGGTGACCGTCTTGCCCAGCAGCGCCTTCAGGACCGACTGGAAATCGCGGTCCTCTACGACGGGCCGCGCAGCTGCGGCCGCGGGCTGCGTGCCGGGGGCGGTGTCGGACGCGGTCTCGGGTGTGGCTTCAGGCATGGGTTCTCCTCTCTGTTCGCGAATCGCCCCAAAGATACGCTTCTTTCGCCGCGTGGGCCACCCCGCAGGGGAACGCCGCAGAAACGCAGAAGCACAGAACGGAAGAGGTCTCGGGTTCAAGCGGCGGCCTCGGGGGCTGTGGCGAAGGGCCGCGGGCGATGGGCGGTGGTTGCGTGGGGCGCCGGGGCTCAGTGCGTGCCGGTCAGGTGCACGAACGTGCCGCCGGTGCCTTCCGCAAAGGCCTTGAGGAACTCCGTGTCGACGTCCGTCTTGCCCATTGCAATCACGTGCACCCGAAGTCGGGCGAAGCGGTTGCGCTCGCCGAACCACACCAGCAGCTCGTCTGGCTTCGTGATTTCGCCGTCCGTTGGGGTGCCGTCGGTGAGGAAGAACACCGTGTCCGCTGTGTCCCCGAACCTCGTGAGCCAGCGGCTGCCCCCCTCGTCGCCGCCCCCCGCCCTCTCGCCGAGCACCACGCGCAGGGCGTCGAAGTAGTTGGTCTGGCCCGTCGGCCGCACGTTCCAGATGGACTTGATGGCCGCCTCGCCCCCGATCTGAGCCGTTACGGGCGTGCTCTTCCAGGTGCGCACACGGTCGTTGAAGAAGACGACGTTCATGCGTGTGCGAGGGTCGAGCGCACGGATCGACCATGTGAGCTCCTCCTTGCAGACGCCGATGCGGGTCTTCTTGGTGTACGACCGCTTCATCCTGCGCTGCAGGTACGGTGAGACCTCGAAGCCCTGGGTCATCGACAGCGAGATGTCCAGCACGTACACGACGCCCTTCGCGAACACCTTGATCCCGTACGTCGTCGGAGGCGGTTTCGCGTACCGGTTGCGCACGTCGGGCTTGGTCTTCTTGATCTCCTGTTCGAGGCGCTCCTTCTCTTCTCGAGTCACATGAGCCTTGGCCTTTTGCCACCAGGTCTTCCAGGTGTCGCCGGACCACGGTTTGTCCACTCCCGTCAGGGACTTCAGCGTGTCGCGGATCTCCTTGTGCACGCGGCCGCCCTCGCGGTCGAGACGCTCGATCAACGGATCCACGGCGGCAGGGTCGCCGACGGCGGCGAAGGTCTGACAAGTCGCGACGCGCACCTGCCACGCCTTGTGCTCGATGTTCTTCTCGAATTTCGGGATGGTGCCCTTGGCATCCGGCCCGAAGTCCGCGAGTGCGTCCATGGCGGCCAGGCGAACCTTGGCCGTCTCGGACGTTCCGGCGATGCTCGCGATGCTCGGGATCGACTCCACGTCCTTGATGCTGCCAAGCGCCCGCAGGGCGTTCGCACGCACGAGCCAGAAGGGATCGTCGAGGGCCTCACGCAGGAGCGGGACGGCCTCCGTATGCATGGTCTTGCCGAACGTGCGGCAGAGAGTGGCGCGGCCGAGCTTGCGGGCCTTGGCATAGCCCTTCCCGCGCAGGTACTTGAGCACCCTCGGATCCTCGGTCCGTTCGAGAACCAGCGCGATGACCGCGCGCACGCGGTCACTGCCACGGGTGTCCAAGAGCTTGATGAGCAGCTCTGCAGTCTGCCACTTCTGACACCGTTCCAGCCCCCGGATGCGTCCGGCGAGCAGCTGCATGTCCGTCTCGGTGGCGATCTGGCGGCGCTCGCGCGGCCCGGCCGCCCGCACGGTGACCTTCTTGCTCTTCTCGCCCTTGGTGGCCGAGACGTCACGCCGTTTCTTGAGCACGCGATCCCGCCAGCGCTGGTCCACGAACTCCGGCGCCTGGCCGAAGGCGTCCAGGGATGCGATGCGCGGCTCGCGGGCGTCGCGCAGCCCCTGGATGAACTTCGTGAAGGCCTGCGGGTCCTCCCGGCAAAAGACGTCGAACCAAGACCAGGCACGAATGTGCATCCTGTAGTTCATCTGCTTGGCGGTGGCGGCCTGGAACATCGCCTCCACGGGGTCGTTGGCGGCGCCGCGGGCCGCGATGCGGCGCGCGCGGATGCCCCAGTTGTTGGCGGCGCCGCTGGCGACAACCCCCTCGAACGAGCAAAAGAGGATCGTGTCGTTGAGGTGCGGGTGCATCTTGGCCAGCCAGTGGGCGGCGCCCCGGAAAATCCATTGAGGCAGGTACTTCTCGTGAATGCCCGGCGAGTGGTAGGTCGAGATGCAGACGTGGCCGATCTGGTGCCGGACCTGGTGATGCAGGTCCGTGTCGTTCTGAGCCTCGAGGGTGAACCCGGTGTGGGCGAAGTCGTCGAGTAGCGTTGCGCCGGCGCCGTAGAGGAGCTTCATCTCCGCGTTGCCGAAGAGCCATCGCGCGAAACTCTTCCGCGTCCCTTCGTCGCGCACGAGCACCATCAGCGTCCGGTAGGGCTTCTCTTCTTTGCCGACTTTGCGCGTGATCAGCGGACCGAAGACGTTTGTGAAGTCCTCCCGGGCCAAGTGGGCGCGCTGCAGGTACAGATGCAACAGCTCGTGCTTGCGGGCGTAGCGGATGCCGCCCTGGCGCGTGCGGATCTTGAAACCCCGCAGGTCGCTAATCAGCACGAACTCGTCGGTGAAGGCCACGTTCATGTTGCTGCCGCCGACCGCGTGCGCCCAGGCCAGCTTCTTGCGCAGAGTCTTGCGGCGCCGGTCGAAGTTCGGGCTCGCGTCGCCCTGGCACTCCGGGCAGTTCTTCCAGTTCGGGAAGGGGCAGCACTTCTTTTCCATGCACATCGAGCAGGTGATGCCCCAGGAAGCGGCGTGGCGCTTGAGGAAACACTCCATGCGCGGGGACTGCAGGCAGACGTCGTTCCATTCTCTCGGGAGTCGCTTGTGGACTACCGAGGGGCAGGAGGAGCGGTCGCCCGGGGCCTTCTTGGGAGAGCGCAGGTATGCGTAGCAGCCGTTGCCGTCGCGGCAGGTGCACTTGGATGCTTGCCCCTGCGCGGCGGCGGGGAGCGCCGAGATCAGGAGGGCCGCCGAGAGAAGGGTCCAGCGTTGCAGGATCACGACGGGCATCCGGGAGTCGTCATGGACGCACTAAGGTACCCGCGGGTTCCGCGCGCTGCAGGGTTTTGAGGTGTCGCGGAAAGAATGCACCATCCTGGACACGTGCGTGACCGGAGCTAGCCATGCCTGGCGAGGAACCAAGCGGAGATGCGGGCGGTGACGGCGTCGCGCACCTCGGGGATCTCGTTGAGGATCTCGTGGAAGCAACCCTCCAGCCGCTCGACCTCGCGCTCCGGCATGGTCAGCCGGGAGGCGAAGGCGTCGGTGGCGGTGACGGAGACGGCGCGGTCGGCGCCGGCGTAGAGCAGCAGCAGCGGGACCTGAAGCTCGCCGGCCCGGGGGTGGACGCGGTCCATGGCCTTCAAGCACTCGATCAGCCAGCGCGCGCGGACGCGGTGCAGCACGAGGGGATCGGAGTCATAACGTTCGGCTTCGGCGGCATCGCGTGTCAGGTCCGCTCCAGGGATCCCGGCGCCGAAGGAGAGGTTCATGAAGACCTTGGAGGCCGCGCCCAGGATTGAGCGCACGAGGCGGGAGATTCGCCGTGCCGCCCCCAGGAAGGGCGAGGAGAGCGCTACTCCGCACAGATCGTCAGGCTTGCGCTGCAGCAGCCAGTCGCAAACCGCCAGGCCGCCCATGGAGTGGCCGAGCAAGCCGACGGGTCCGCCGCCCGAGCGCTCGCGGGCACGCGCCACGATCGCGTCGATGTCGAGCAGGTACTCCTCGAAGCTGCGGATCGAACCGCGCTTGCCGGACGACAAGCCGTAGCCGCGCAGGTCGGCGCCGACGACCGCGATCCCTTGCGCGTTGAAGGCCCCGGCCATGCGCGCGTAGCGCCCCGCATGCTCGCCGTAGCCGTGCACGAGCGCGACGGTCCGCTGCGCCTGCTCGACCGGCCACTCGTGCAGCCGCAGCCGGGCGCCGTCCGCGGCGGTCAAGAACTCGCCGCCCGCCGTCAAGCGCCCTCGGTTCTGTCGCGCACGACGAATCCGGCCAGCACGCTGCTCAGGATCACATAGCCGAGCGCCATCCAGGCGATCGCCTCCATCGCGACCCGGGCGTCCAGCAGCTCACCCATGAGCCACGGGCTCAGGGCGGTGGAGAAGACCATGCAGGCACTGGACAGCGCGCGGATCGCGCCGAGATGCGCCACCCCGTACAACTCCGCCCACAAGGCGCCGGTGATGACCGTCGCGCCGGCCGAAATGCCGGCCATGGACAGGTAGAGGAGCGCGCCCACGGGGCTGCGCACCGTGGCCAGGACCGCCAACCCGACGCCGAGGGGTATCAGGAAGAGCGGCAGCAGCCGGCGCGCGCCCACGCGGTCGATGAGCACCCCGAAAACGAGGGATGAGACCCACGTGGAGACTCCGAAGGCCACAAAGCACTGCGAGTACCACTCGAGGTTCCAGCCCTTCCCCTCCACCAATCGGATGCCGTGGAAGATAAAACCGGTCATGAGGAAAGGTGTGGCGACCGCGGCAGGCAGCGCGAGCCAGAAACGCGCGTCGCGCACGACCTCCTTGCGCGTCCACTGCCGCCGGCTGCCGTGTTCCGTCGCGGGCGCACGCTCGGCCGCCTCGAGTCGCGCCAGGTGCAGCCGGTGCCGCTCGGCCTGGCCGCGCAGGAGCCACACGAAGAACGGGACGACCACCACGGCATAAGCGGCAGCCACGTAGGTCCAGGCCTGGCGCCACGGGACGTCACGCAGCCGTAGCGCAAGCTCCTCGAAGACGGCGAAGCCGAACGCGAAGCCGGCCCCCGCGATGCTCAGCGCGATCCCGCGGTTGCGGTCGTAGTAGCGCGCCATGCTCGTCATGGCCGTGTGCCCCATCAGGCCCTGGCCGCACAGACGGAGCGAGAAGAGCGCCAGCCCGAGCAGCACTACCGTCGTGGCGTGCGCCAGGCAGAGCGCTGCCCCCGCCAGGGCGGCAGCGATCACGGCGGTCCATGCACGCAGGTCCACGCAGTCGATCAGGCGGCCGACGCGCATCAGGGTGAGCCCGCTGGCCAAGGTGGCGAGCATGTACAGGCGGCCGAACCCGCCGTCGGTCAGGTTGAACTCCGCGCGCAACTCGTCCCCGAACATCGCGATAAAGAAGGTCTGACCGATGCTGGAGAAGAAGGTGAGCGCGACACCGAACCCGAGGAAGCGCCGGTTGGCGTGGATGAACTGCAGGTACGGTTTCAAGCGAACAGTCTAGATCTGCGCGGCGACGGGTCAGCGCAAGACTTCCTTTTCGATCACGCTTGCGGCGACCCGGTTGCCGGCCGGTCCGTAGTGCCCGCCGGGCGCGAAGAGGGCGTCGAGCGAGGTGGCCTCGCCGGCCCGCGACAACGCCGCTGTCGTGTCGATGTAGCGGAACTCGGCCGCGACGCGTTCCAGGAAGGCGGCGTGGACCATGGGCTTGCCGCGGCGCACGGCGAGCAGGGATCTCTTGTCCGGGAAGTGGACCACGACGAAGTCCGCCCCCGTCGCTTCGACGCTATCGCGAAAGGCGCGCGTGATGCGCAGCGAGAGACCGTGCAGCGCGAGTTCCCTTTCGAGCGTGGCTTCGTGGCGGTGCTTCCCCTGAAACGCCTGGACCGCCAGCGTGATCAGCTTGCTCGCGTGGTAGAAGCGACGCTCGTAATCTTCCGCATCGTGGAAGAACTCGTAGCGCATCAGTGGCCAGTCGCTCAGATTCTCCATCACCCCCAGGATGCGCTCGGGAGGAAGGGTCGGCTGGTTGACCACTCTCAAGCCGTCCCCGTCCTCGACGAAGCGCGGCTTGGTGAAAGGGATGCCCTCCATGGGGCGATTGATGCGCAGCATGTCTCCGTTGCGACGCACCATCGCCACCGGCAGGATGCCGAAGATCACCAATGCGGGGGAGTACTGCGAGGCCTCGGCTTCCCAGCGCAGGTAGGCCTGGTCCATGCCGTAGGCGCCGACTCCGAAGTTCAAGACCTCCACCTGCGTGCCACGCCGGCGCAACGACTCCTGCAGCACATAGCCCCAGCTATCCTCGTACGCGACTTCGGCCCCGTACGTGAACGAGTCGCCCAGGATGCAGACGCGCAGCACGCCCGGGGCCGGGTGCTTGGCATAGACCTTCGGCTGCTTGCCTGTGCGAATGGGCTGCTCGTGTCGCCAGCCCAGTTGCGGGTCCCAGTTCCGGCTTCCGGAACGGAGGTAAGTCTCGATGTGTTTGCGCCGGTCCTCGACAGGGGTGCGGTAGGGGAGCAGGCGCACGCGCCGGTAGAAGTAGTTGCCGTCTGCGTCGCGCCGGCACAGCGCCCGCACCATCACCTCGCCAACCAGCGAGCATAGGCCGAGGGCGAGCGCCAGGGACAGAAGCTTCAGGCGCATGTCCACGAGCCGGCGCCGGCCGCGGGGAGAGCGTAGCGGAAGCGCGACCACCAGGAGCCACAGCGTGCACGCGATCATGGCCGGCCACAGCAACTTGCTCTGGGGCGTGTTTCTGAGCAGCCGGGCCCCGCCGTAGATGAGCACCGCTAGAGGCACGAGACCCTGCGAGGCCCACAGCACGAGCGGCCAACGGGCACGTGTCTGCGATTCCTGCACTGTGACTCCGGAGGTCTAGCGTTCGGCCTCGAGCTGCAGGCTATAGACCAGCGTCTGCTTCGGCCACAGCTGGACGCGTTCGTGTTTCTTGTCGTGGCCGAACACGGGCTGCTCCATCAGCAAGTAGGCTCCATCGTGTGCCGCTACGGTGCGCACCGGGTAGTTCAGCGCGACCTTGCGCACCTGCTTCCCCGTCTCCGCGTCGAACAGGTACAGCGCCTGCCGGCTGCCGGCCACGAAGTGCCTGCCGTCGTAGCCCAGCCCCGAGAGCCAGCGCACTCCGCAATCGAGCTTGCGTGTGATCGCGCCCGTCTGCGGATCGATCTCGTTGAGGATGCCGCGCATGCCCTCCAGCACGTACAGCTTGCCGTCCTTCCAGGTGATGCCCGCCGCGCCGTAGGACTTGTTCTGCAGGTTCGCCCGCGTCACGATCGTGCGCAGCACTTTGCCGGTCGCGGGGTCGAGCACGTGGATCGGCTTCCCGGCCGTCCATCCGTATTCCATGCCGTAGAGCAGCTTGCCGTCGGTGCACAGGTCGCGCACCGCCTGCGGCAGGTCGAACGTCGCGGTCGTCCCGCCCGTGGCCGGATCCACGGCGTGCAGCTTCGCATTCTGCGCGATCCAATAACGGCCGCCGAGTGCCGTGATGCCCGACGGAACGCCTTCGGCGGGCGCCGGGAAGCTCTGCACCGTGCCCGCGTTGCAGATCGTGGGGGGGCGGGGCTGCGGCTCGTCCCACTCCTTGCCCGACGTGTAGAGGTCGTAGCGGCGAAGCGCCTCTCTGAGCTCGGCCTCGAAGGGCTCCGGCTTCTTGAAGCCCTGGAAGCGGTGGACCTTCTCCTCCTTCTTGCCGAGCGTGAGCAGCGACGGATAGGCGCTCACGTGGAAGCGCTTGACCAACTCCGGCTGCGCGTCCCGGTCGATCTCGACCCAGTGGAACTTGCGGCTGAGCGCCACGACCGTGGCGTCGGGATAGGTCTCGCGTTCCAAGACCTTGCACCAGTGTCACGTGTCGAACGTGAAGTAGAGCAGGACGGGCCGCCCGTCCTCGGCCGCGCGCAGCGCAGCCGTGGCCAGGTCGGGCTCCCACTCGATACCGTCCTTGGCCCACGTCGCGCTGCAAATGATCGCCAGCGCTAGAGCGCGCTTCATCGGGCACCTCCGCGGACAGGGTACCGCGGGCAGCCGCCCGTCCCGCTCTACTTCTTGGCTTGGGGCTCTCCCGGCGCCGGCTGCACCCGGACCGCGCGCCTGAGCGACGTGTTCAGGTCCTTCAAGCGGGTCCGCGACCGGACGCGCACATCCCTGTCCACGCTGCCCAGGCGGCCGATGTGCCGGCGCACCCATTCCCAGACGGGCCCGGTTCCCTGTGCGCCGTCGAGCGCGTGCTCCGGGCCGCGCCGGAGCGCCTTGTTGAGCACGCCATGCACGTCGAGCAGCTCGTCGCGTGCACGGGCACGCGCCTCCGCGTCGGCATTCTGCAGCGCTTTCACGCGTTCGGTGACCCAGTCCCACGCGGGTCCGGAGCCGACGGCGGCGCGCAGCGGTGCGGCGTAGGAGTAGCGCAGCGCGATGCGGTGCATCTGCGGCACCACAGTCGCGGGTTTCTTGCAGCTTGCGAAGCGATCGATCTTGCGCCCCTGCGGATCCAGGAACAGGACCGTCGGCCAGGCGTTGACCTCGTAGCGGTCCATGAGCTTGCGCGCCTTGGGGTTGACCTTGAAGTTGCGCGCCGTGACCGTGCAGTCGATCAGCACGCACTCGAAGGCCGTGGCGGCCGCCATCACCGTTTCGTCGCTGAACGCGCCCGCGTCCAGCTTCGGGTCGACGGGTCAGCAGTCGTGCGTGAAATAGAGCATCAGCGGCCGCTGCTGCTCCTTCGCGCGCTCGAGCGCCAGCTTCAGGTCGCGGCCCCACTCGATCTTGCCGCCCTGCCCCTTGCGCGGCTCGGCGACGGCGGTCGCCGTCCACGAGAGCACGAGCAGGCTGAGTAGAAGCGGGCGCACGAC
>JAPUHK010000007.1 GCA_027297745.1 Planctomycetota bacterium
AGCAGGCGGGCCATCGGCTGCAGGTTGCGCGGCTCGAGGGGGTGCATGCTGTGCTTCGCGCGGCAACGCAGGCACCGTGCAGGCGCTTGATGGATCGAGGCGCGCCGGCCGCAGACGGAGCACTCGTGCAGGCGGCTTTCCCAGTAGCCCGGGATCACGGCCAGGTCGAAAGCGGGGGCGTCGCGCGCGAGCGCGTAGCCGTCCGCGTCGCGGATCGTGCCGCGGTGGCCGCGCACGATCACATCTCTCGTGATCAGCTTCAGCGCCACCGCGTCCCACTCCTCGCGTTCGAGCACCTGCAGCCTGAAAAGCTGGCCCACGAGCGCCAGCACCGCGCACGCGGTCAGCACCAGCAGCACGCCCAGACGCTGGTGATAGGTCAAGCTCATCGCAGCATGTGCTCCAGGCCGTAGCTGCGCACCCGCAGCGCTTCACGGAACAGGCCGGAGGCCTCCCACATACGCCACACGAGCGGCGCGACCAGGGCCCCGGTGAGCGCGCTCAGCAGAGAGTCCCCGAACCCGGCGGCGTGCGGGCTGCCGCCGGCCAGGACGGCCAGCAGCAACGCGCAGAAGGCGTACCCGAGGCCGCAGAACAGGGACAGGATGGCGAAGGCGGCGCCGGAGTCGGCGTGCAGGTAGCGGTTGAGCCCGCGCGCCAGGAGCGCGGCGAGACCGAAGAGGAACGCGAAGTAGCCCAGCGGCGCGACGCTGAAGCAATCCTGCATCGCGCCGAGCAGGACCGCCAGGAACAGCGGCCGCGTCGCCCTGTAGGCGTGCGACCCGAGGTAGAACGCCGTGAGCAGCGGAAGCGGCGGCGGCGCGCGGTCGAACCACAAGAGCCCGGGCAGCCAAGGTCGCAGGGCTGTGTCCGCGAAGGTGACGAACAGCAGCCCGGCGAATGCCACCCTAGCGCGGCTCCGCGCTCAGCAGGACTTCAACGTGCACGGGCCGCTCGAAAGCGGCGGTCGGCCGCGCGACGACCTCGAGCACCTGGTCCCGATCGAGGTCCTGCACCTGCTCGACGCGGCCCACGAGCAGGCCGGCCGGCACGCGCGCGTCATACGCCGTGGTGAAGACCGCGGCGCCCTCGAGCACCGCGTCCGCGCCGCGCAACAGACGGATGCGCAGCGTGCCGTCGCCGGTTCCCTGGGCGACTCCCGGGAAAGCCCGCTCCTGTGTCTCGACCTCCACCTCGATACGGCTCTGCGGATCGTCGAGGCGGCGCACCAACGCGGTGCTCGCGCCGGAGGAAGCGACGATGCCCAGCAGCGTCGTGCCGTCGACCACGGGCATGCCCGCCGCGACGCCGTCCGCGGCGCCGCGCGAGATGCGGAAGAAGCGCCGGTAGGTTCCCGGCTCGATCGAGAGCACGCGGGCGGCGACGGGAGTGTAGGCCCAGCCGCCGAGTCCCAGCTCGCTCTTCAAACCGAGCAGCTTCTCGAGCGCGCTGTTCTTCTCGCGCAGCTCGCGGTTCTGACGCTGCAGGCTGTCCGCCAGCACGCGCAGCTCTTCCATGCGCAGCTCGGGGTCGGGCTCTACGGCGGGTGCGGGTCCGGGATCCAGAAAGGGGTCGTAGACGAGGCTGCGGTAAAGACCCGGGAGCGCCTCCTCACCGGGCAGCTCGCGCCGGCCCAGGACCGTGAGCACCAGCAGCAGTGCCAGCAAGGCCACAAAGGTCCGTTCGCGCGTCAGTCTCATCCAGCAAGATCCGCCCCGAAACACCTATTGTAGGGGGTTTTCGCGCGTTTGACAACTGGATGTTGTGGTTCCCCTTAGCGTCGCGCATGCAGTTGCAAGGCTCAGGCTGAGGAGCAGGCGGAGGTTCGGAAGCTGGCGCTTCCTCAGTCATCGGCCTGGTCGAGGATCGCGCGCACCTCGGACAGGTTGTCCAAGAACACGCCGGCCCCGCGCACTACCGCCGTCAACGGGTCGTCGGCTGTGCGCACGGGCAGGCCGACCTCTTCCGTGATCGTTTGCGCCAGCCCGCGCAGGAGCGATCCGCCTCCGCACAGCGTCACGCCTTGCTCGATCAAGTCGCCGGCCAGCTCCGGCGGACAAGTGTCGAGCGTGCTCTTCACGGCATCCAGGATGCCCTTGACGGGGCCCGTGATCGCCTCGCGCACTTCCTCGGAGGTGACCACGACCTGGCGTGGGAGGCCGGCCTTGGCGCAGCGGCCGCGCACCTCCATGGTCATCTCCTTCTTGAGCGGGTATGCGGAGCCGATCGTGATCTTGACCTTCTCGGCCGTCTGCTCCCCGACCAGGAGGTCGTAGGCGCTCTTCATGTGGGCCTGGACCGCTTCGTCCATCTCATCGCCCGCGATGCGGATAGAGGCCGACTGCACGATGCCGCCCAGCGACAGGATGGCCACCTCGGAGGTGCCGCCGCCGATGTCCACGATCATGGAGCCCCTGGGCTCGGCGAAGGGCAGCCCGCAGCCGATGGCGGCCGCCATGGGCTCGTCCATCAGGTACACCCGCCGGGCGCCGGCGCGCTCGGCCGAGTTGATCACGGCCCGCCTCTCGACGGGGGTGATGCCGGAGGGGATGGCGATCACGACCCGCGGGCTGACCCCCCAGGTGCGGCCGTGGACCTTGTGGATGAAGTACTTGAGCATCGCCTCGGTGACCTCGAAGTCGGCGATGACTCCGTCCTTCATGGGGCGGATGGCGACGATGTTGCCCGGCGTCTTGCCGAGCATGTCCTTGGCCGTGTTGCCCACGGCGCGTCCGTCCAGCAGGACCTTGGTCGTGCCCTTGCGGACCGCCACGACGGACGGCTCGTTGAGCACGATGCCACGTCCGCGGACGTAGACGAGGGTGTTGGCGGTCCCCAGGTCGATGCCCATGTCGACCGAGAACTTGCCGAGAATCCAGTCCAGGGGGCGGAAATCCGGTCCTTTGAAAGAGACCACGGCCGGATTATAGAGCGCTTGGCCCCCACTAAGAAAAAGAGCGGGGCCGGTGCTTGCGCACCGGCCCCGAAAATCGACGGAAGAAGACGCTTTTAGGCCAGCATGCCCACGCCGTAGGTCTTCAGCTTCATCTCGATCAGGATGAAGGCGATCACGAAGAACAGCGCGGTGACGTAGATCAGGGCCATCGTGACCTTGTCCGCCTCCGGAGTGGCGTCCAGGTCTTGGATCTCGAGGTATTCGTCCTTGGCCATCGGGATCCCCCCTAGCGTGCGTAGACCCGGTCGTTGGCTGCAGGCGGGAAGCCGCTGCCCTTGACGTCAGTGGTGCGTCCGACAGCGGCGTCCTTCTCGACCTTGGTGATCCGGATCGTGCCCACGTAGCTCTCGCCGCGGCTCAGGTGGAGATCGTCGCCGATGCGTACGCCGTCGTTGCTTCCAAGCGAGATCAGGACCAGAGAGCCCTTGACCTGCAGGACCAGACCCTCGGGAACGTTCGGATCGGTCGGTGAGAGCGCGCCGTACTTGGTGCGGTAGGCCGTGACCACGAACTCCAGGTCGCGCACGCGCGCCACCAGGTTCTGGCCGTCGGTGATGACCGCATCCCGCTCGCCCATGGTCTTGGCCAGCTCGTCGGCCAGACGCTGCACCTCGGCGATGCGGGTCTGCAGCTGGTTCTTGGCATCCATATACTGCTGATCCGCCTTGGCGGCGTCGCCCGAGAGCTTTTCGAGCTGGGCCTGACGCTTGGTCGCCGTGGCGGCTAGCGTGTTCAGCTGCTCCGAGAACTTCTCGTTCGCGCTCGCCAGAGCAGCGGCGAGCTTGCGCGCCTCCTCGAGCGTCGCCAGACGCTCCGAGGCGAGCGACACAGCCTCCTTGCGCGCCGCTTCGGAGTCGCTCGCGTTCTGGAGCTGACCGGCCAGACGGTCCTCGAGGTTCTTCTTATCTGCGCTGGCTTTCGCCTGGAAGGTCTCGAAGTTGACCTTGTAGGTCTCGAACTGCTCTTTGTAGTTGTCCTGTGCACCCAGCAGTGCGGCAGCCGCGCCAAAGACGGCCAACGCGAAGACGAGGTTCACCACGACGAAGATCTTGGCGAAGGTCGTCATGGACGAGTCTCCTTCCGTAGTATGTCGAGTCTCCAGCCCGAGTTACAAACCCGGTTGCCCTCCCTAGCGTGAGTTGAGCCCACTTGGAAGGCGCGTATCGAAGCAAAAGGCAACCATCCCGTCAAGCGCCGTCCTATGGCCGTAACTACCTCTACTGGCCCAGCTTGCTACGCCGCCGTGCCAAAACCAGGCAGAGTGCCACGGCGAGACCCAGAAAGGCGGAGAAAAGGCCGTACGAGCCCTTCAAATAGGGGGTTTCCGGCCCTCTGGGCGGGACCCGGATGTGCAGATATCCGGGCTCCATGACCCCCCCGAGGATGGCCTGGAAACGCCCCGACGGATCCACCGCCGCGCTCATGCCCCCGTTCGCGCAGCTCACAAACGGCAGGCGCGTCTCGATCGCGCGAAACACCCAGTGGGCGAGGATCTGGGGCTGCTGCCACGAGCGCTTGAACCACCCGTGATTGGCGATGTGCAGGATCAGGTCGACGCCGTCCTGACGCGCGGCACCGCGCACGAGATGTGGATAGATCGCTTCGGAGCAGATCAGCGGCGCGCACTTGAGACCCGGCCCCGCATCGAGCACCACGAAGCCCGCTCCCGTTTCGAGATCCGCGATCGCGGAAACACCGAACGTGCTCACGAACCACGCGATCAAGCGGTCCGCCGTCTCGTCGGGCAGGACGAGCCGCGGCATGAACTGCTCCCCCATCGGAAGCAGGCGCTGCTTGCGGTAGGTGCCCGCCAGCTCGCCGTCCTTCGTGACGAGCACCGCGGAGTTGAAGCCGCGGCGCGCCCGGTACCGGCCGATATTGGTGTAGCTGTTGACGCCGTAGATCGCGGCGCGGCCGAAGCGCTTGGCGTCGCGCGCTGCGTGCGCACGGAACAGTTGACGGCGCATCGCACGCGAAAGCTCCTCTTCGTCCTCGACGTGTGGCTGCGGATGCATCGTCTCCGCCCAGACGATGAGCGCCGTGTCGGGGTGGGCGCGCAGGCCATCGCACGTCAGCCCGATCAGCTCGCGCAGCATCTCGTCAAAGCTCTCGGTGCGCTGCTGCTTCACGTCCTGCGTAATGGCGGACTGCACAAGCAGCACGCCGGGGCCCTCCCGGCTCTCCGGAGCCGGTTCCAGGCGCCACAAGCCGTAGCCCAGGTTCAAGGCCACGAGCGCCCCGGCCACGGCCAGGGCCCGGAAACGACGTCGGCGCCAGGCCTCGAAGCCCGCCGCCTGCAGGAAGGCCAGCAGGAAGGAGACGCCGTAGGCGCCGAACAGGTCCGCCGACTGGATGAAGGGCAGGAAGCGGTACTGGGTGTGGGACAGGAAGATCCAGGGGAAGCCGGTGAAGAGCCAGGAGTGGATCCACTCGAACAGCACCCAGGCCGCCGCCACCCGCAACGCGTAAGGGACGCCCCTGACCCGGTGCACGAGCAGCTCGAACACGGCCCAAAAGACCAGGGCCGCCAGAAGCGAGGGCACCAGCCAGGCGAAGAGGTGCACCTCCCCCATCCACATGAAGCCGGCCCATGCACGCAGGAACCCGTACAGAAAGGCGGCCCTCCACCGGACGGCTCCATCCTTCTGCTCGCGCGCGAGCAGATAGGGGATCAGCAGCACGAAGCCGAGGAAGCCGAGATCGGGTCCGGGATAGGCGAGCACCTGCAAGCCGATGCCGAGCACGTACAGCGCGATGCGCTTGCGCTGCTGCGCAAAACGGAACCAGGCCAGGGCGGGCAACAGGAACAGCACGAAGCCATACCCGTGCACGGGAAACCCCGGCAGCACCGAGAACACGCTCGGGATCACGAGCAGGAGCGCCTGGAGAACGCGATAGACCCAGCGGTTCATGCGCTCCAGGTGCTCGCGGCGTGCCGCTCCGGCACCAGGCACACGGTCTCGTCGCCGGCGGCTAGAGCGTGGTCCCGGGGGATCACGAGGTAGGCGTTGCCCGCCGTCGCCGACCACAGGTCCCCGGACCCGCGCCACGGGATGGGCGTGACCTCGTCGTCCTTCAACAGACAGGGGAAGACGCGCCGCCGCTTGGGCGAGGCCTGGATCGGACGCGTGATGCGCGCGCGACGCTCGAGCAGCGCATGCTCCCACTCGCCACCCGCGCAAGCTAGCAGATAGGGCATGACGAACAGATCGGCGCAGACCAGGGCGGAGACCGGGTTGCCGGGCAGGCCGAAGACCACGCCACCCACGTGCTCCCCAAACCAGACCGGCTTGCCGGGCTGCAGCGCAATCCGGTGGAAGCTCTCGCGCACGCCGCAGGCGGCGAAGGTGTCCGGCACGTAGTCCCGCACCCCTTTGGAGACGCCACCCGTGGTGATCAGCACGTCCGCCTCGAGCCCGCGCCGGACCGCCGCGAGCAGCTGCTCCGGATCGTCCGCGACGGCCCCCAGATCGCGCGTTTCGGCGCCCGAGCACAGGGCCAGCAGCATGGGGCCGTTCGAGTTACGGATCTCATGGTCACCGGGCTCGCTCAGGCCGGTCGTGAGCTCGCTCCCGGTGCCGAGCACCGCCACGCGAGGGCGCCGCAGGACCGCCACGCGGTCCGCGCCCGCAGCGGCGCATACGGCGAGCCGCTCGGGCGTCAGGCGTCCGGACGCCACCTCGTCGCCGCGGCGCACGAAGCCGCCGCGCGGCACGATGTTGCCGCCTTGGGCCACAGGCTCCAGGATCTCGACCTCCTCCCGTGTCAGCTCGACCGGCACGACTGTGTCCGCGCCGGGCGGCAGCGGCGCGCCGGTGTTGATGCGCAACGCGCATCCGGGATCGCAGTGCGGTAGTTGCGCATCGCCCGCCGCCACCTCGCCGGACACTTCGAGCCGGCGCGGAAGGGACGTCAGGTCCGCCGCCCGCACGGCGAAGCCATCCATCGTCGCGCGGTCGAAGGGCGGGTCGTCGCGCTCCGCGAGCACCGGTCCCGCAAGCACGCGGCCCAAAGCGTCTCCGAGCGCAAGCTGCTCCGTCTCGCGCACCGGCCGGACCGCCGCACGCACCACCTCGCGCGCCTCGTCTACGGAGAGCATGGAAAGCAGTAGAACCTCTGGGGCGCGCGTGGCAAGCCCCACGTCAGCCTTCGCCTTGACCCTGCAGATTCCTAGGGACGCAGCGCGTAAAGGAAGTACGCCGCGGGCAGGTGGATCACGTTCTCGAAGAAGGAGACCGCCTGCCGACGCCGGGGCTGTGCCCGGCTGAGCACGAACGCGGTCGTGGCGCGCATCTTCTTCATCACCCGGTCCACCGCAGCGGCTTCAGCTTCCCCGACCTCCTCCCGGTCCACGATCAGGATCGGGACGGGGCCCTCCGGCGTCACGAGCACGACGTCGGCCTCCGCCTCGCCTTCGCGGAAGTAGCCGATGTCGAGGCCCCGCGACCGGGCGAAGTCCTCCACGTGCGAGACCACCACGCCGGTCAACAGCGCGCGCCGTTCGACGGGGCGCGCCAGTACGGCGGCCCCGCGCTCCAGGAGCGCATTGGGCAGGCCGGGGTCGACGGGATGCACGCGCGGCCGCGAGCGCTCCGTAGCCGCCGCGTGGTTGCGCAGGCTGGTGATCAAATGCAGGCGGCTCAAGTGGTCCAGATAGCGGGTCGCGGTCTGCCGGTCCAGGTCGAGGTTCTCGGCGAACAGCTCGATCGGGATCGGCGCACCGCCGTGTAGCAACGCTGAGAGCAACACGCGTTGCAGGTCGCCGAACTTCTGCACGCCGGCCACGCCGGGCAGATCCTGGAACAGGGCGCGCGCGACGACGCCTTCGCGAATGCACTCGCGCCCCGCGACCGGGTCGGACTCCAGCACCGCCTGTGGAAAGCCGCCGCGCACCAGATAGTCGGCCAGCAACGGATCGAGCGCGCGGTTGAAGAAGTAGTCCTCGGCGCGGTCGGCGGGCGGCACGTCGGCATCCAGCAGGTCCAGCCCGGGCGCCTGCAAATCGGGGAGCCCGCGCAGGCTGCAGAACTCCCGGAAGCGCATCGGCGGGAGGTGCAGCACCTCACAGGAGACCTCGCCCGGTTCCGGCCGGGAAGACACGGCCGCGATCAGTCGCTCGCCCGCATGCTTCTCGAGCAGCTCGCTCAGGTGGCGCGGCCAGTCCGGCAGCGCCTGGAAGCCGTCCAGCAGCAGCAGTGCGGGGCCGGAGCGGTCGAGCGTCTTGATGGCGTGATCCACGACCTGCGTCGGCGGCGCCAGGCGCACCAGCGGGTGGTCGAACGGCACGTAGGCGATGCGGCGCGGCGCGCGGCCCCTACGCATCTCCGCTTCGACCAGGCGCATGAGCGTGGACGTTTTCCCCGAACGGCGTGGGCCGGACAGGAGCACGGGGCCCACGCCCTCGATCAGGACGCCGTCCACGGGTCGCGGGAGCGTGCGGCTCCCGGCGGTCGGCGCCGAGCCGGACGTCCACCACGGATTGTGCATTCGCAGCAAGTCATCCAGGCGGCCTTCGGGCAGAAGTTGCATAGCTCGCCTCCGGTCCTCCCTCTGAGGGCTTGTTTTACACCTTGGGGGCTACGTTTCATCGTCCCGAGCCGGGGCCCGAGTGCGAGGACTGGGGCTCGGGCGCGGGGCTAAAACCCGAACGTACAGCGCTTGATCAGCATCGTGGCGTAGGACCCCGGCCGCAACGTGAAGTGGAGCGCCAGCTTGCGGCGGCCGGCGTTCAGGTCGTCCGGCTCGGGCTCGCCGACGGCGAGCTCGCGTGGAATGAAGAGGGCGCCCCGGAATCCCGGACGAAAGGGCAGGGCGGACAGGGTTTGGCGGGTGAGACCGTCTGCCTGCAACACGGCGTCGAGCGCCGCGTCTGCCGGCGCGTCGCGGGATGCAAGTGGGAACGACAGCTCGCGCAGGTCGGCGCGATCGGCCTCGCAGAAGACGTAGGGGCCGGCGACGCCCAGGTGTTGCGGCCCGTCGCCCACGGCCGCGCGCAACATGCGGTTGAACAGGAAGGACTGGAAGGCTGCCAGGTGCAGGGAGCGCAGCGTCTCGTCGACGAGCGCATAGGCCTCCTCGAACGCAGCCCCCTCGGCGAGCCTGCGGCAGATGCGCTGCTCGGTGCCGCCGTCCAGCTCGCGGGCCAGCGCCTTCCAGTCGCCCCACTTGCGCTGCAGCAGCCGGCGGCGGCGCTTCATCTTGCTGCGGTCGGCGCGCGAAGGCGAGGCGATGGCCAGGCGCAGCGCTTTTTGCGCATCGCCGTCTAGCAGGGCGCGGGCGACGAACTCCCCGTTCGTGCCGCGCAGGGAGCCGAAGCGCTGGTCGTCGAAGTAGTCGGGAACGCCGTGCGCCTCTGCGGCCAGCGCGCGTTCGGCGACACAGGCCGCCTGCTCGTCGCACAGATCCCGCAACACGATGCGGAAACGGTTGCCCGCTACGGTGCCGCGCACGGCGGGGCGTAGCGAGCGGCCGAGGTAGTTCAGGCGGAAGCCGCGGCCCTCGAAGTTGCGTTGCGGACCGCTGCGGATGCTCACGCACTGCGCGGTGCGCCCGTAGCGGTCCTTCAAACCCGCGAAGGCCACTGCGCGCCGCGGCACCTTCCAGGCCCGGCACAAGGCCACGACGGCCTCGAGCGTGCCCATGCCCTGCTTGTGGAGCCGGTAGAGCGCGAAGGGGCCCTGCACGCCGGGCTTCAGGCGGCTTAGCTCCTCGACCTCGAAGTCGTGCGGCTGTTGCTTGACCTTCACGCTTTTTCCAAGTGCACGTGCATGCGCGTCTACCTGCCCCGCCCCATTTCGGGACGGGTGCCGCGCCCGCGAGCCACCCCCGTCCGGCCTTGGAACCGGGCCCGAAACTGCATGCTAGAGTAGCGGGTTTCCACTGACTCCGTGCCTGACCGCCGGCTACTTTGGATCACGCTCCTCTGCTTGGGCGCCTGCTTCTCGGGCCACGACAGCTCGAAGGACTGGGACAGCTCCGGTGAGGAACCGGTCTTCCCCGTGCGCCTTGCCTCACCCTCGCGCGCCGAGGTGCGGGACTACGTGCGCACGAACCAGACGCTCGAGGCCGACCGCCGGGTGGACGTGCGCGCCGAGGTCGACGGCACTGTCCTGCAGCGCCTGAAGGACCGCGGCGACCGCGTCGGCGAGGGCACCAACGGTGACGACCCGCTGCTTCTGGCGTTGCTCGACGACCGCGAGCTGGGCTTCGCGCTCGAGGAGGCGCAGGTGGCCGAGAAGCAAGCGCGGGGCAAGCTGCGCGAGCTCGATCTGGCCGTGCAGGTCGCCCGCGAAGAGCACGAGCTAGCGCAGGTCACCGCCCAGGAGACCAAGACCTTCCTTGAGCGTGCCGAACAGGGCATCAAGGACGGCACGGTCTCCCAATCCGCCTACGACCGCGCCGACTTCGCCCACAGGGTGGCGAGCGAGAAGATCGACACCTCCGCCCCCGCCATCGAGCGGGCGCTGGTCGGGCTCGAGCTGGGGCGCGTGGCCATCGAGGCCGCGCAGGTCGCGGTGAAAAAGGCGGCCTACGAAAAGGACAAGGCGCGCATCCGCTCCGCGCAGAGCGGAGTGGTCACCTACTGCGCCATCCGCGTCGGCCAGAGGGTCAGCAAGGGCGACCGGCTCTATGAAGTAGCCGACCCGCAGAGCCTGGTGGCTTTCGCGCGCATCCCCGTGCGCGACGCGGTGCGCATCCGGCCGGGCAACGCCGTGCTGGTCCATAGCCGCACGACCGGCGTGCGCTCCACGGGCAAGGTGCTGCGCGTGGCGCCCACGGTCGACCCCGACGCGGGCACCGTCGTGGTCAAGATCGCGGTGGAGCCCGTGGAGGGGCTGAGTCCCGGGCTGTACGTCGCCTTCCGGATCGTCGTGGGACGCAGGGAGAACGCGACGGTGGTACCCAAGCGCGCTGTGCTGCACGACGAGGACCGCGGCCCGTACGTGTTCCTGATCGACGAGAAGGAAGAGCGCCGCGACATCACACCCGGTGAGGACCGCGGCGACGACATCGTCATCAAGGAGGGTCTGGACAAGACGGACTTCGTCAAGCACGACGGTGCGCAACCGGTGCGCGTCCGGGAGAAGGACGACACCGTGCTCATGCCCAAACACCTGATGCGGCGGGACGACAAGGGGGCGTACGTGACCGTGGTCGAGCGGCGGGCGCGCCGCGCATCCGTCGTGCTCGGCTACGACCGCGAGGAGTGGATCGAGGTGACGGAGGGTCTGGAAACGACCGACCGCCTGGTGGTCGAAGGCCAGGACACGCTCACGGACAGAGCCAAGGTCGAGATCCTCCCGGAATGAAGGCGCTCCTGCGCGGGGCCGTCCAGCGGCCCGTGGCCGTCACGATGGTGGTGGCCTCCGTCTTCGTCTTCGGCCTGATCTCCTACGGGCGTCTGGACCTGTCGCTGCTGCCGCGCCTGAGCTACCCGACGCTCACGGTCCGCACGAAGATGGACGGCGCCGGCCCGCGCGATGTCGACCAGCGCCTGACCGACGTGCTGGAGAAGCGCCTGGCCACGACCGGCGGGCTGGTGTCGATGACGTCCGTGAGCCGCACGGACCTGAGCGACATCACGCTGCAGTTCCGTTGGGACACCGACATGAACGAGGTGCGCGCCGAGATCGACGCCAAGCTCGACGCCGCCACGCTCCCGCGGGATGCCGCACGGCCGCTCGTGCTGCCCTACGATCCCAACCTGGATCCGATCCTGCGCCTGGCCGTCTCCGCGCGGGGCACGACGGAGCAGGACCTCGCGCTCGCACGCAAGATGGCGGAGGAGGTCGAGCGCGAGCTGAAGAAGCTGCCCGGCGTGGCGGCGGCGCGTATCCGCGGCGGCCGCGAACGCGAGATCGCCGTGCAACTCGACGAGGAGGCGCTCACGCGCAGCGGGATCAGCATCGCGGCGGTGGCACAAGCGCTGCGCCGCGCGAACCGCAACGAGGCGGCGGGGATCATCGAGGAGGGCCCCATCGAGTACGTCGTGCGCTCCGTCAACGAGCTGCGCGACGCGCAGGAGATCGCCGACCTCGTCGTGGCCCGTGTGGACGGCGCCGCCGTGCGTGTGCGCGATCTGGCGCGCGTGCAGGAGACGTACCGCGAGCGCGAGATGGCCGCTTTCGTGGACGGCAAGGAAGCCGTGCTGGTCGAGGTCTACAAGAAGGCCGACGCCAACCTCGTAGCCGTGGCGCGCGAAGTGCGCGAGCGCATCTCCGGCGGTCCGCAGACGAAAAAGGCTCCCCCGAGCCGCATGGGCCGGCGTGGCCATCGCCGCGGACGGCGCGCCGGCGGCGGCGGCGACGACGAGTCCCTGAGCAGCACCCTCGGCGAGTGGGTCAGCATACGCGTGCTGACGGACCAGAGCCGCTTCATCGAAGCCGCTATCCGCGAGGTGCGCGACACCGCCTTGCTGGGCGGCATCCTCGCCGTCTTCGTGCTCTACCTCTTCCTGGCGCGCGGCCTGCCGACGCTGATCGCCGGCGGCGTGATCGGCATCTGCGTGGTCGCCACCTTCACGCCCCTGTTCCTGGCCGACATCTCGCTGAACATCATGTCGCTGGGCGGGCTCGCGCTCGGCATCGGCATGCTGGTCGACAACGCGATCGTCGTGCTGGAGGCGGCCTCCCGCAAACGGGAGGAAGGCCGCCCCCCCCTGGAGGCCGCGATCGAGGGCGTCAGCGACGTGGCCGGCGCGATCACCGCTTCGACGCTGACCACGGTCTGCGTGTTCTTCCCGATCGTGTTCGTGGAGAAGTCAGGCATCGCCGGCCAGGTGTTCCGCGACCTCGCGCTGAGCGTCGTGTTCGCCATCCTCGCTTCGCTGTTCGTAGCGCTGTTCGTGATCCCGACCTGCCTCGCGCACTTCGGGCAGCTTGCGGAGCGCCCGCCTCTGCAACGGCGCCTGCGCAAGGTGCGGCTCGGTTGGGCCGGACGCCTGCTCGGCGATCGCGTGGCGCTCGGGTGGCTGAAGCTGCGCCGCAAGAGCGTCGCGGGCAAGCTCGAGAGCGGCTTGTGGATGCTGCTCAGCTCGCTGTCGAGTCTCCTGGGCCGTCTGGCGGGCGGCCTCGTGCTCGTGCTGCTGGGCGTCGGGGCAGGGTTGCTCATGGGGCTCAGCCGTCTGGGCCGGCTCGTGTTCGGCCCCCTGGCCCGCGGCTGGGGCGCCGCCTACGCCGTCCTCGAGAACGCGTACGTGCCCTTCCTGCGCGGCTGCATGCAGCGCAAGGGCGCCGTGCTCGGCATGGCGGCCGCGGCGCTCGTGTTCGCCGGTTGGCGCGCTCAGACGCTGAGCCCCGACCTGATCCCCGAGTCGATGACCGGGGAGTTCGAGGTGCGGCTGTCGTTCCCGCCGGGCTTCCCGCTGGAAAAAACCGTCGAGCGCCTGCGCCCCGTCCAGCACGACCTGCGAGGCATGCCCGAAGTGGAATGGGTGGCGCTCACGGCGGGAGTCGAAGACGACGTGGACCGCCCGTCGGACGAAGGAGAGCACACCGCGCGGCTGACCGTGCACCTGCGCAGGAGCGAGCGCATCGCGCAGGCGGAGCGCAGAGTGCGCGCGCGGGTCGAGCAGCTCGTGCGCGCGGTCCCCGACCTGCAGCCGCCGGAGTTCCAGGCTTCCGCCTTGTTCGCGTTCGCGGTGCCGGTGCGGGTGCTGTTCCGCGGCACGGGCCGCGGACAGCTGGGCCGCTTGTCGCAGGCCGCCGAAGACACGGCGCAGGAGCTGCGGCGGGTGCCCGGGGTGGAGAGCGTACGCGCGGACCTCGGGCGCGGCGCGCGCGAGGTCAACCTGGTTTTCGACCGCGACGAGCTGATGCGGCACGACCTCACACCGGAGCAGGTGGCGATGCGGTTGCAGTCCAAGATCCGCGGCCAGGTGCCCACCTCGCTCGTCGAGGGTTCGGTGCGCACCGACGTCCGCGTGCGCCTGCACGAGTCGGACCGCAGCACTCTGTCCGACCTGTTGAGCATCGACGTGTCGCAGCCCGGCGCCGCGACGCTTCCGCTGGGCGCAGTGCTGCTGGGCAAGCCCGTCGTGGCCGAAGGCCCGGGCGAGATCCGCCGCGTGGACGGCCGCTATGCGGCGGTGCTGACCGTTTCGTACAAGGGCTTCGACCTCGATGGCCTGAGCCTTCAGGCCACCCGCATCGCGCAAGAGGCGGCGGCGCGCTACGGCGTCGAGGCGGAGGTCGTGGGCCGCAGCCGCGAGGCGCGCAAGTCGCTGCAATCGCTGCTCGGCGCGCTGCTGCTGGCCACCTTCCTGGTCTACGCGGTGATGGCGGCGCAGTTCGAGTCGCTCACGCAGCCGCTGCTGATCATGTTCTCGCTGCCGCTGGCAGGCGTCGGCGCGGTGGCCGCGCTCGACCTGCTCGGCCTGAGCCTGAGCGTGGTCGTGCTGCTCGGCGCGATCCTCCTGGCCGGCATCGCGGTCAACAACGCGATCGTGCTCGTGGACTGCGCCAACAAGCGGCGCCTGGAGGGTCTCGCCCCGCGGGACGCGATCCTGCAGGCGGGACGGGAGCGACTGCGCCCGATCCTGATGACCACGGCCACGACCGTGCTGGGCCTGCTACCGCTGACGGGCGCGCTGGCCGCCATCCCGGGTCTGAATGCCCTGCCGTTCGGGCTGGGCGGCGGCGAAGCGGTCGAGCTGCGCGCGCCGATGGCGATCACGGTCATCGGCGGACTCTTGACCAGCACGCTGCTGACGTTGGTGGTGATCCCCGTCATGTACGACGTGCTGGGGAGGAAGAAGACGGCATGAAGGGCGGGCTCCGTTTCCTTCTCTCGCGGCCGGTCGGCATCCTCGTCGGCTCGGTGGCGGCCGTGCTGCTCGGGGTGTTGGCGTTCCAGCGCATCCCTCTGCAGCTGATGCCGGAGGGGTTCGAGAACCGCTGGATGACCGTGTACGCCATGCTGCGCAGCTCCTCGCCGCAGGAGGCGGAGCGCCTGGTCGCGATTCCGCTCGAGGAGCAGCTCGGCACGGTCTCGGGCATCGAAACCATGCACACGAGCTGCGACCCGAACCGGGTCAGGATCCGTTTGCAGCTCAAGCGCGATGCGCACCTGCCGACCGTCGAGCGCGAGGTGCGCGACCGCATCCAGCGCGTCGAGCCGCGCCTGCCCGACGACGTGGACCGCGTGCGCATCCGGCGCCACAGCGCCTCCGACATGCCGGTGATGATGTTCGCCGTGCGGGGCGAGCACGAGGCCATCGAGCGTGTGGTCCTCAGCGACCTCGTCGAGGAGGTGCTGATTCCCGGGCTCGAGGCGCTCGACGGCGTGGCCAGCGCGTCCTCGCGCGGCATCGTGAAACGCGCCGTGCGCATCCGGCTGGACCGCGAAGAGGTCTCGCGGCTCAACATCCACCTCTACGAGTTGCGGCAGCGCCTGAACGGCGACAACCTCACGCTGGCCGTCGGAGACGTCGAGGAAGGCGGTCACGAGTCCAGCGTGCGCACCGCGATGGAGTTCCGCTCGTTGGAGGAGATCGCCGACTACCCGATCCGGCCCGGCGTGCGCCTCGGCGACGTGGCGGAGATCGGCATCTACGAGTCGTTGGCTTCGGGATGGAGCCGCTTCAACCAGAAGCCGGTCATCGGCTGCGCGGTCTCCAAGACCTCCGGCTCGAACACGGTCGAGGTCTGCGACCGCATCACGGACTACTTCACGCACCTCCGCGAGAGCGATCCGCGTTTTGGCGCCATCACGCTGCGCCCCTTCTTCGACCAGGGGAAGGAGATCCGCGCGTCGGTGGGGGCGCTGTACGACAACGCAGCCATCGGCGGCGGCCTGGCGATGTTGATCCTGTTTCTCTTCCTCAGGCGCGTGCGCATGACGCTGCTGGTCTCCGCCGCCATCCCGCTCTCGCTGACTCTGGGCGTCACGGCGCTCTACTTCAGCGGCGGCACGCTCAACATGTTCTCCATGATGGGCTTCACGCTCGTCGTGGGCATGCTGATCGACAACGCGATCGTCGTGGTCGAGGCTATTCTGAGCCGGCGCGAACGCGGCGACACCCCGCGCGAGGCCGCGGCGCGCGGAACCGGCGAGGTGGCGCTCGCCGTCCTCACGGCCACCTGCACGACGATCATCGTCTTCCTGCCCGCCATCTTCCTCGTGGACGACCACAACGCGCGTGTGTTCCTGACGACGCTCGGCAAGCCGATCGCGTTCGCGCTGTTGTCGTCGCTGGCGGTGGCGTTGATCCTGATTCCACTCGGGGCGATCTACTTGCGCCGGCGCAAGGACCCGCCGCGGGCCAAGATGCACCACGAGCCGCGCGGCATGCGGCGCCTTTACGTGCGCATGCTGTCCGGCGCCATGCGGCGGCGCGTCCTGGTCGTGGCGGTCGCATTCGCGTTCCTGTACGGGGCGGTCGTCGTGGCCATGCCCAACCTGAAGCAGGCGCAGAGCTTCGGGTGGGGCGGCAACTCGGTGCGCGTGCGCTTCCGCTTCCCGCGCCACTACACGATGAACGACGCGGACCGCGCCGTGAAGGTCTACGAGGAGTACCTCATGGGCCTGATCGACGAGCTCGAGCTGGAAGGCTGCTACGCACGCTTCGAGAAGCCGGGCGGCATGGTCATCGTCTGGCAGAAGCCCAAGTCGTCGCTGCTGATCGACGACGTGAAGGAGCGCATCTTCGAAGACTGGCCCAAGGTGCCCGGCGTGCGCGTCAACCTCGAGTCCTTCGAGGAGGACGGCCTCACGCGTGTCACCCTGACCGGCGACGACGCCGCGCGGCTCCAACAGGGCCTGGACCTGATCGCGGCGCGCCTGGAAGCCATGCCCTTCGTGGCAGAGGTGCTGCGCGAAGAGGACATGGGTGCGCAGGAGCTGCGTGTGACACTGAACGACGGCGTCGTCGAGCGGCTCGACATCAACCAGGACTGGGTGCGCGGCACGGTCGGTTGGGTCGTGCGCGGCGCGCGTCTGAAGGACTTCCGCTCGCCCGAGCGCGACCTGCCGCTGCTGCTGGAGTTCAACCCGTCGTCCACGCGGGAGGTGACCGACCTCGGCAACACGCTCGTGCCCACCGGCACGGGCCTCGTACCGCTGGCGACGATCGCCGAGTTCAGCATCCACAAGGCGCCGGTCTCCATCCGCCGGCGGGACGGCCGGCGCATCAGCGAGCGGACCGTGCGCGGCGACGTCGACGATCTCAAGGACCTCGACCGGCGCGTGCGCGCGGTGGTCTCCTCGACGCCGCTGCCCCCGGGCGTGAGGGCGGAGCTGGGCGGCGGATGGCAGCAGTTCAAGCAGGACCAGTCCGTGCTGCTGCAGGCGCTCGGGCTGGCGATCGTGCTCATCTTCCTGCTGACGGGCGTGCTGTTCGAAGAGTTGTTGTTGCCGCTCGCCGTGCTGCTGACGATCTTCCCGGCGCTGGCCGGGTCGATCTGGCTGCTCTACCTGACCGACACTCCGCTGGACGAGACGGGCCTGATCGCCTTCATCCTGCTCAGCGGCGTGGTGGTCAACAACGGCATCGTGCTGGTGGACCGCATCCAGCAGTGGCGGCGCCGCGGGCTGCCGATGCGCGCCGCGGTGTTGCGCGCCGGCAGCGACCGCCTGCGCCCGGTCTTGATGACGGCGCTGACCACGATCGTCGGGCTGTTGCCGATGGCGCTGGCCGGGCGCCCCGAGAGCGGCATCCGCTACGACGTGATGGCCTCGATGTTCATCGGCGGGCTGGCGGCCTCCACTCTGCTGACCCTGTTCCTGGTGCCCGTGGCCTTCACGCTCTTTACGGACCTCAGCCGCGCGCTGCGCCGGGCCTTGCGCTTCGCCTCCGGCGGGCTGTGGCGGCGGCGGGCGCGGGCGCGATAGGTCCCTTACTCCTACCTCTACCCTTGCCCCTACCGCTCTCCCCTACCCCGCTGCAACAGGGGCAGGGGACAACGGTAGAGGTAACGATAGGGGTAGGGGTAGGCGCCAACGGCGCACCTATAATGTCCCGCCTTCTCATGGCGACCGAAATCCAGGGTGACTTCGACGGTTCGCGCCTGCGCGCCGGTCTGGTCGTGGCGCGCTTCAACGCCGTCGTGACGGACCGTCTCGAGGAAGGCGCGCTCGACGCGCTGCGCCGGCACGGTGTGGCCGAGGAGCACATCATCGTCGTGCGCGTGCCGGGAGCATTCGAGATCCCGACCGTGGCCCGCATGCTGCTGCACCAGGACAAGGTGGACGGCGTGGCCGGCATCGGTTGCGTGATCCGCGGCGAGACCGCCCACTTCGACTACATCTGCGATGCGGCGCTGGGCGGCCTGGCCGCGCTGGGCCGCGAGACGGGCAAGCCGGTCACCTGCGGCGTGTTGACCTGCGAGACGTTGGAGCAGGCTCTGCAGCGCGCGGGCGGCAAGCTGGGCAACAAGGGCTTCGACGCGGCGCAAGCGCTCGTAGAATGCGCTTCGCTGGGCCGCAGCCTGGAAGAGCTGCGCACGTGAGGAAGCGCACGCGAGCGCGGGAGATCGCGCTGCAGGCTCTATACCAGCTGGACGCGCAGGGCAAGCCCGGGCTGAGCACAGTGGCCGCCTTCGTGCACGACCGCGCCGGTGCCGACCAGGAGCTCGAGATGTTCGCCTCGCGCATCCTCGAGGGCACCACGGGGCACCTCGAGGAGATCGACGGCGTGATCCGCAAGGCGACCGAGAACTGGGACATCGAGCGCATGGCGCGCATCGACCGCAACATCCTGCGCATGGCCGTCTACGAGATGCTGCACGAGACAGACATCCCCGCCAAGGTCTCCATCAACGAGGCGATCGAGATGGGAAAGCGCTTCAGCACCGCCCACTCCGGCTCGTTCATCAACGGCATCCTGGACCGCGTCCGCAGGGACAACGAGCTCTGATGAGCCTGCTGGACAGGCTCAAGACGGGTCTGCGCAAGACCCGCGAAGCGCTCACCGGCAACCTCGCGCGCCTGGTGCGCGGACGGCGCGTCGACGAGGACCTGCTGGAGGAGCTCGAGGAGGCGCTGATCAAGGCCGACCTGGGCGTGCGCACGACAGAGATCCAGCTCGATCTCTTGCGCGAGGCCTGGAAGCAGAAGCAGGTCACCGAGGGTGAGCAGGTGCTCCCGTTTCTCAAGCGCACGCTCGCAGAGCACCTGGCCGCGCACGGTGCGCTCAACTGGGCGGCCGAGGGGCCCACCGTGATCCTCGTGGTCGGGGTCAACGGCTCGGGCAAGACGACGTCCATCGCCAAGCTGGCCGGCTGGATGCGCGATCAGGGCAAGAGCGTGGTGCTGGCCGCCGGGGACACCTTCCGCGCCGCCGCCGTGGAGCAGCTCACGATCTGGAGCAAGCGGCTCGGTGTGGAGATCGTCAAACAGCAGATGGGAGCCGATCCGGCAGCCGTGGCCTATGACGCGGTCGAAGCGGCCGTCGCCCGCAAGGCGGACGCGCTGATCGTGGACACCGCGGGCCGGCTGCACACCCAAGACCACCTGATGCGGGAGTTGGAGAAGATCCGGCGCGTGCTAGGCAAACGCATTCCCGAGGCTCCGCACGAGACGCTGCTCGTGCTCGACGCCACCGTCGGCCAGAACGCGGTGCAGCAGGCGCGACGCTTCAGCGAGGTCGCGCCCGTCACGGGCATCTTCCTGGCCAAGCTGGACGGCACGGCGAAGGGCGGGGCCGTGCTTTCCATCCGCGACGAGCTGGACCTGCCCGTGAAGTTCGTGGGCCTGGGCGAGACGACCGCGGACATCGAGCCCTTCGACGCGAATGTGTTCGTCGAAGCCCTGTTTCAGTAGCGAGGTCTGGTTCCCGTGACGCGCTGGGCGATCCTGCTGCTCCCGGTGGCGGGCCTGCTGGCCCACGACCCGCTGCGCCTCGACATCTTCGGCCTGAAGGAGCTCGTGCTGACCGCCGGAGCGCTGCTCGTCGGGCTGCTGTTCGCCGCGGACGCGTGGCGCACGGGCCGGCCGCGGCTCGGCTGGTCCGACCTCAGCGGGGCGCTCGTGGTCTTTCTTCTCGTGCGGGGGCTGATGGTCTGGCGCGCGCCCGAGGCCGGCGCCGAGGCACGCTCGTGGGCGCTGCTGCTGGGCCTCGTGCTCGTGCATCACATCTGTTGCGCAAGCGTGTCGTCCGCGTGGCTGCGGCGGCGCGCCGTCCCCGTGCTGGCGGCCACCTTCGGGCTGCTCAGCGCTCTGGCGCTGGTGCAAGCATCCGGACTGTTGGAGGTGCGCCAGGTCTACGGCCTGTTCGCCAACCGCAGCTTCGCCGGCGCGGGACTGGCTATGCTGCTCCCCTTCGCGCTCGCCGACGAACGGCGCCGCGCACGCGTGTACGTCGTGCTCGGGTTGCTGGCGCTGGTCACCACACAAAGCCGCACCGGTGCGATCGCGGCGGCTGCCGCGCTGGCGTTGTACTTCGGTTGGAACCGGCCCCGCTGGCGCCTCCCGCTGCTCGGAAGCGTGGTGCTGGCGGTGCTCGTCGTAGGCGTCGCGTTCGGCGAGCGCAACACGGTGAAGGTGCGCCTGCACTGGTACGAGGCCGCGCTGAAGCTCGGCGCCGCACAGCCGGCGCTCGGTCACGGCGCCGGCGGCTTTGCGCGGGAGTACCCCCCCATCCGGCCGGTGGAGGAGCACAGCATCTCGGGCGGATGGCGCGTGCACGCGGTGCACAACGACTATTTGCAGTCGTGGGCGGACGGCGGCGCCCTCGGTCTCGCGGCGCATCTGCTGCTGTTGGTGATGGCCGCGCGCGCGGCCCGGCGCTCGCGTCCAGCCGCGGCATCGCTGCTGGCCTTCGCCACGGCCTCGCTGGTCGACCTGCCGCTGCAGGATCCGTCGCTGCTGGCGTTGGCCTTCCTGTGCCTGCAAATGACGGCGCGGCGGCGGCGCACCCGCGTGCTGACCGCGCCCGCCTTCCTCTCGGTCTATCCGGCGCTGCTTGCGTTCTCACTGTTCGTCGTGCCGGCCTGGAGCCACTGGCGCGCGGACCGCCAACTTGCAAGTGCACTGGAGGCCCGGCAGACCCGGACGGAGTGGCGCGCGGCACTTGATCGCTGCCTGGAGCTGGAGCCGGGCAACGCGGAGGCCCTCGAGCTGCGGGGGGGCGAGCAGGACCGCGAGCGCTTGCTGCTGCAGCGGCCGCACGACGGGTGGACGCACTTCTACCTGGTGCAGATGCGCGACCGCGAAGACGTGGCCGGCTTCGAGCAGATTCTCGAGAAGCACGACCCGCACCACGTGGGCACGCTCGTGCGCCTCGCCGAGCTGCGCATGAAGGCTGATCCTCTAGCCGCGGTGTCGTACCTGCGCCGCGCGCTCGCCGCGGACCCCTGCCAATACCTCCCCTACCTGACCTTCGCGCGGCTGCGGCGGCTGCAGGGTCAGTACGACGAGGCCTTTCGCATGTTGGAAGAGGCCGTGCAGCGTTCGAACACGCCCGCGATCTTCCTGGAGGCGATCGACCTCACGTTGGAGCTCAGCCGCAACAAGAAGATCGCCGTAGCGGAACGCGACTGGCGCCTGCGGCTCTCCGTGCGGCGTGCGCCCCGGCGCCTCGTGATCCGCCGCGTCGACGCCGCGCTGGACGCCGCGCAGCTCATCTAGCAGGAGCTCGAAGCGTCCCGGCCGCGCGTGCAGGGACGCCCGGGCGAAAGTCCGATCGACTACGCCCGGCGCGTGCAGGCGGCCAA
>JAPUHK010000070.1 GCA_027297745.1 Planctomycetota bacterium
GTCGTCGAAACGGAAGGTCCCGTCTGCTGCGATCGTTACGGACAGTTCGCCGCCAACGCGGCGGCGCATTCCTTGCCACAGCGCCGCAACGTCACCGGTCCACGTTTCGGCAACGTCATCCTGCCGGACGAGGTGGACGCGCTGTTGCTGATTCCTCGCCGGTTCTGCAACCCGACCCGCTACGCTCCCCGCGCTCGGAAGCTGCACGCTGACATCGGTCGTTCGTTGCGCCGCCGCGTCGAACAGGACGGCGGCCCAGCCGTGACCTTTGGCCCGGACGACGAGGATCCCCTGGCCTGGCGTGAATCCCGGAGTCTGGAGGAGCGGCTTCAACAGCGCGGACCACCCGCTTCGCCAAGGCACGCGGCCTCCCGTCACGGTGCGTAGGGAGTACTGCGCGGACCCCTCGGCCGGGCCTTGGACGTGGATGCGCAACTTGGCTGGGCCTGCTGGAAGTTGCAAGAGGACATCCTGGCCCGGATGGGCAGGCACCTGGTACGTGTAGAAGCCTTCCGCCCCGCGAACGCTGACGCCAACCCAGTGCCGCCTCGGCGGCAAATCGTCGAAACGGAAGGTGCCGCCCGAGTCCGTTTCCATGTAGCCGCTCGTGGGGCCGTGCACGCCGACCACGATCCTGGCAACCGGCTTTCCCGCCGCGTCCACTACGCGCCCGGAGATGCCCGCGCGGGTGCCTTTCACGATCCGAAGGCTGGCCCGCTCCCCTTCCGCCAGGCTACAGTCGGCGGTTGTGTTCTCGCTGCGCACCTCATAGTGACCAGGAGGCAGATGCGAGACCTCGACCCTTCCATGCGAGTCCGTGACGAGGGAATGCGGGGGCCGAAAGGCGACCAAGTCCACGCCGTGGCCGCGCACGGGGCGTAGCTCGGTGGAACCCCCCGGGATCGTCCGACGAACGGTCACCCACTGGCGGGGAAGGGGGTTTCCCCCGGTGCCGACAACTTCGACCTCGAGCGTGGCCGATTCGGGGAATCGCAACTCGACTTGCTTGAATCGCCCGGGCAGCACGCGGATCGAGTCCACAACCGCCGGTGCGTACTCAGCGTGGAGACCAATCAGGGACCGGACACCCGCATCGTAGGCGCCGGCGGGGGCCTTGATGTAGAGGTCGAATCTCCCCTGCTCGTTCGACCACGCGGCCACGACCGGAAGGCCGCTGAACACCCGCACGAACACCCCTCCGGGCGGGACAGCGACAAGCACGGGGACATCGGATACGGGGTGACCCCGCTTGTCCAGTACGACGCCTTCAACCAGCATCGCCTGCGAGATCCGCACCTCTTCCGCAAGGCCCACATGTGCGACTTCGTATCCAGGTGCGGTGGCGCGGGCGGGGGGGGCTCCGGTAGGCGGTATCCGTACGAGGCCTTTCGCATCGACCAGGAAGCGCCGGCGTTCGGTCGGAAAGCCGCTCCCGCCAGGCCGCATGATCATCACGTAGGCGTCGGGCACCGGAGCCCCCGTGTCGACGTCCACGATGCGACGGACAAGGGTCTCCACCGAGGGGACCGAGATCTCGACTTCGTCGCGTGTTGGGTCGACCAGGTGTTCCACGAAGCCGAGATCCGGGTCCTTCGGGTCAACCTCGAGCCGGAGTCCTCCGTCGCCGGGGCGCGGCAAGCGGGCCAGGCCCGCGGTGTCTGTCTTCTCCTCGGCCAATACATGGCGTGTCATGGACCGGCCAGACGCCGTCACTAGGCGTACGGTAGCTTCGGCCACCGGGCGCGCCCGGACATCCACGACCCTCACTCGAAGAGATTCCTCGCCTCCAAGAGTGATGAGAATGAATTCTCCGGGCTCGTGGACTTCGGTCACCGCGGGAAAGAACCCCTTGGCGTGCGCGCGTAGGTAGGACCTGGAGCGATAGGGACGGTCAAACCGGAAGTGCCCGTCGGGGCCGGTGCGAGCACTCGGGCCTTCGTGTCGCTCGTACTCACGGCGCAGGATCTTCGCGCTGTAGTGCGCATGGTCGTCTGCAGTAGCTGCCCAGTAGAAGAGACGTACTTCCGCGCCTCCAACGCCTCGACCTTGGGAGTCCACGACCCGTCCGGCGAAGGTGAAGGCGGGAATCTCATCCCCCCGGCCCAGGATCGGCAGGGGCGTTTCTGCCCGAGCTCCGGTGCCGGTCTTGGTCGTTGCGTTTCCACCCGCCTGGCTTCCCGGCTCCTGCCTTTCGGCGCGGGATCGCGGGGTGGAGGGATCTTCATGCGTTGCGACGGCCTGCCAGACGACCAAGCCAGCTCCCAGAAACACAACCACGAACAGTACGACAGCCTTCTTCATCGTGATCACCACCCCTCCTGTAGCCAAAGCTCCTCCAGCAGTGGCCGCCCCGGCGTGGGCCGTCGGCAACACCATCGGCAGCAGCAGAGCCGACCATGCCGTGCGATCGCCGCCATGGTCGTAGTCGAGTCGCGCACGCAGCTTGCTCAAGGCACGGTTTAGCCGTGACTTCACCGTCTTCACCGGAATCTGCAAATGCCCTGCGATCTCCGACGGCGTCAAGTCATCGAAGTAGCGGAAGATGAGGCTGGCCCGAAACGGTTCCTCCAGACTGTCGACCGCGTTGAGCACTTTCCGCTGAAGTTCCATACGCTCAGCCAATTCCGCCGGCGACGGAAGACGATCAGGTCGGACGGCGCGCGCCTCGTGGTGTGCCCTGCGCCTGGCAGAGCGATGCCGCCGAAAGGCGAGGTTGCGCGCGACGGTCCCGAGCCACGCGCGCAGGTTCGCGCGATGGCGCGGCGGGTGCCGTAGCGCCGCCAGGCAAGTCTCCTGCACGATGTCGTCTGCTTGGTCCGGATCGGACAGAAGGCCACGGGCGAGTGCACGGATGAACCCTGCGTGCTCTTGCAGCGCATCGGCATGGGGCGGCTTCATCGGGCGATCCGTGGGATCCACTACCTATTGAAGCCCGAACGAGCGCCCGCGACCCCCGGTTTTCTTTCGGAGGCCACCTTTGGGATCTGGCCGACCGAGTTGCCTCGCCATGGAGAACCTTGTCCTTCGGCAGCAGATCAACGTCCTTAATCGCAGGGTGAAGCGCGCCGGCTCCAGGACAGCGACCTCTGACCGGCGAGCGGTCCGGCCTCGCTCGGCACTCCGTGGCCGTGATCTGTTGCCTTGCCGGAGCCACGGTCCCGCGGAGCTGCCGTCATCGGCCGGCGCACTTTCCTACGGCGCCGATCTGCGCTAGCGTCGTCTCCCTGACTCGCGAGCTTCCGGGCGTGTCTGCGTTTTCGGGAAGGACACCGGTGGCCCGCTCGTTTGCGCGCCGATGACCGCTTTGTGTCGTGCGGCCGCTGCTCCGCGGTTACTTCCCCATGTGCAGAACCAGCAGCGCCATCGCCGTGCCATAAGGCTTGCCGATGGCCGGATAGTCGACCCAGGTCCCGTCCGCCTCGGCAACTCGAAGCAGATCGTCGCGCAGCGCCTGAAGCCGCTCTTTCGCATGCGGCCCGCCGAGCGACTCGATGGCGCGCGCGGCGTGGTAGTAGGCGAAGAAATAGAAGTAGCTCGAGACGCCACGGGGCATCGTCCAGCCCGGCGTGAGCTTGACCGGCCCGCGCAGGTCATGGCGCCACTTCATGAAGTTCTCCAGGCTCCGCCCGAGGTCGGCCGCGTCCTGCTTGCCGTCGAGCATCCAGAGCGCCTGCTCGCAGACCGGAGCGCGCCCGATATTGAACTCCTCCTTCTCCCAGCTGATGGGGTCGGGATAGGTGTAGGTAAAGGCCGCCGGCGCCTGCTTCATCTTCAGGAGGATCTCGCGGCCGCGCTCGAGATCCGCTGCGCTCACCTCGAGGCCCGCATCGCGCGCAAGCGCCAGGAGGACCAGCGCCGCGCCGGTGTTCATGGAGTGGACGCGCCCCTGGTCCGTCCTCGGCCAACCGCCAAACCCTCCGCGCCACCGGATGGCGAAACGCTTGTCGTAGCTCCAGGCTCCGTTCGGCGCCTGGCCGCCGAAGAGGTAGTCCACGGCCCTTTGCACATCCTCCTTGGCGGACTTGTCGCGGGCGTAGCGTTCAAGCTGCAGGTCGAGGATGTAGGCGGCGCCGAACGAGTTGGCGTGCTCGGGATTCGTCTTTTCCATCCAGGCCCCGATCCAGGCCACCGCCTTCTTGACCGCCTCTTTGTCGGCATCCCAGACGAGCAGCGCCTTGGCCGCCAGCGCGGTGATGGCGCTGCGCGTGCTCTCCTGCTGGTGGTCGCCGATGGGCCAGGAGCCGTCGGGAAGCTGCTGAGCGAGGACGTAGGCGATCGCCTTCTCGCCGCCCTCGATCGGTGCCTCCGTGCTCTGATGTTTGCCGGGCCGCAGGCGCACCGCCGCCAGCGTCTCGTACATGGCGATGCGGTCCGGCATGGAGAGGCGCAGGCGCGCCGGAAGTGACCACGTCGAGGAAGCCGGGATTGCCTGCCACTGGGCACGCGCGTCGGCGTAGCGCCGGTCCTTGTGGAGGAGGCATCCCAGGTAGTAGCGCGCTTCCGGAGCGTTCTCCTTGGCCTCCTCGAGCGCCTTGGTGAGCTCGCGTTCGGCCTCGTCGAAGCGACCCAGGCGCATGAGCGCGACGCCCATCTGCGCACGCGCCTCGGCGCCTTCCGGGCCACGCGTGAGCGGCCCGAGCCTCTTGAGCGCGGCGGCGTGATCGCCGGCGAACGCCATGATGCGCGCCCCGGCGCGCTTGGCCTTGGGCGTTTCGAGGCGCGACAGGCCGTGCGCCGCTCCCATCCAGTCGCCGGCTGCCAGCAGCTCGTACGGATCTCCTCCGCCTTTCGTGGGCGGAAGCGCGTCCACGAGCAGATGGAGGACCGTGTGCTTGTCGTAGGTCCCGAAGCTCTCGAGCGTGGCGACGTGCGTGCCCGTGGCGTCGCTCACGACGAGCGCGGGCGCCTTCGTCTTGGCGACCGTCGTCCCGAGCGCCCGGAGTTCCGGCGATGTACCACGGCCGGTAGTGTAGGCCTGGCCCATGTACGCGACACGGACCGACACGAAGCGCTTCTCGATGAGGGCGCGGATGTCGGGATCCGCCAACGCCGTCGCGAGGATGAGCTCGGCGCCGAAAGACGGCTTGGTGATGTCGTAGGTGCCGTCGACGAGCGCGAGGACCATCCGATTCCTCTCCTTGGCCTCGCGCAGAGCTGCGTCCACGGAGTCGGCCCATTTGAGCGAGTGTTTTTGCAGCAGGATCTGTCGCGCGGCTCGTTGCGCGCGCGTGTCCTTCTTGACCTCGGGCTTGGCGAGCGGCTTGGCCACTTTCAGGAGCCAGCCGTTCTCGAAGCCGGTCTTTTCGTTGACGAGATCGGTGACGTCGAAGCTCAAGGTGCGCTCGCGCGTCGCGGGATGGACGACGAGTGTGGCAAGGGGCTCCTTGGCCACGGCCGGCTGCGTGAGCCAGTCCGTCTCGATCTCCTTCCACGCCTTGGTAAGCCGATGGAGCGCCACCTCGAACTTCTGCGGCGGGTTCATCGGCGAGGGCTTCGTGTCGAGTCGAAGGGTCGCCTTCTCGACCTGGGCCATCTTGGGCGGCAGCTCGAAGCGCAAGAGGACACGGTTGCTGTCGTTGAGGCTGATGGCCATGAACTTCAGCCGGCCCCACTTGCGGTCGGCCAGATAGGAGATGACGCCCGTGTCCGCGGACGCGAGAATTTCCTCTTGCCGTCCGCCCTCGATCTCGAGGACGAGGCGCGGGCCCTTGCCCGCCTCACGCGACGCGATGGAGATCCAATCCGTGGCGGCGTTCGTCGTGCGCTTCGGAAGGGGCACCACCGCCTCGTCGGGCTGGACACCGCGTTTCTCTCCCTTTGGGAAGGACTTGTGCACCCGAATCATCAGGCCGTGATTGGCCCGCTTCTTCGCGAGCCACGTGTTCACCAGATCCGTGACGGGGATGCGCACCATCTGCCCGCGCGGCTCGAGGCGGATGGTCCGGCGGGCCTCTTCGTCGTAGTCGGGCTGGAGCGGCCAGCGGACCCAGCTCTCGTTCCACGGCGTCTTGACGGCGTAGACGGCGATCGAGAACGCCCCCCGCGGGGGCGTGGCCGACGGCCGCATCCGCATCTCCAGCTCGGCCTTGCGCACCTTCCCGGCGTCCGGCAGCTCGAAGCGCATCAGGACGCGGTTCTTGTCGGCGAGATCGACCGCAAGCCGGGTGTGCCGTGCTCCGATGAAGCGCTCGATGTAGGAGAGCATCACCGTGTCGGAGGCGACGGGGAGCTCTTTCTTGGCACCATCGGCCATCTCGAGGCGAAGGACCGGGCCTTTGCCGGTCTCCTTGCTCTCGAAGTAGACCCACTCGGGCGCCTGCGCCCGGGCCAATCCGGCGAAGGCCAGCACAACGAGGATGCCGCGACCCAACATGTCCAACCTCCCGTCCAACCAAACGCTTGGACGCCGCTTGTGATGAGAAGATTTCAGCGCACCATGAACGCCAGCTCGGTGCTCTCGGGATCGGCCAGGCGCAGGAAGAACCGGCCGATCCCCGCAAGCCCGGTCATGTAGCCGGGCTCGTAGGTCCAGCGGCCGATCCCCGTCTTGACCCCGTCCGGTCCGACCAGATCCTGCGCCCAGAGACGCGCCTTCTCCGGCTGCCCGACCTCGACGAAGAGCTCGGCGTTGCCGGAGAGGCCGTGGCACTGGCAACCGCTCCTGCGGGCGGTCCGGCCTTCGCGCGCGTTGGCGGCGAGACATCGGTCGAGCGCTTCCTTGTATTCGTTTCCGCCCAGGTGCCGGTTGATGGCGTGGAAGAAAAGACCGATGCCCGGGCTGCCGTGGCACCACTGGACCGGGTAGGCCTGGTTTTGCGCGGGCTGCAGCTTGGTCCACTTCCAGCCGTCCGCCCCGTCTTCTTCGGCGTAGCGCATGACGAACCAGGCAGCGCCTTGGGCCAGGTCCTTGTAGCGCTCCTCCTTGGTGGCGAGGTGCAAGTGCAAGAGGTAATAGCCGATGCCTGCGGCGCCATGGGAAAAGCCGATGTAGGTGCGGCCCGACCCGGGCGCCACTGGCCAGCTCACCATGCCGTCGCGCTTCTGGACCGCATGCTGGGCAAGGTACTCGCCGAGGGCGCGCGCCTTTTCGAGGTAGCGCTCGTCGTTCGTCGCCTTGTGCAGGTTCATCAGGAAGATGCCGGTTCCAGCGGCGCCCGAGATGATGTCGGTCGCTTCGGGTTCGCCGAGCTTGTCCGCGCACGACTCGGCCTTTTTCAGAAACGCATCGTCCTTGGTGATGTGCCAGGCCTGCAGCGCGACCTCGCCGATGCCTGCCCAGCCGGTGTAAAGGCCCGGGTCGCTCGCCGTGGACCGATCGAGCAAGGCGGAGCCCGCCTCGAGCCAGCGTTCTTCCTTCGTGGCCGCATACAAATCGAAGTAGAAGAGCGCCACCCCCGCCGTGCCGCTGTAGACGTCGCCCTTCTCGAGCTTGCCATCGCGCGCCACGAGGTGCTCGCCGACCTGGCGCGCGTAGTCCAGGCAGGTCTCCTTTTTCGAAACGTCGGGCCGGGGTGCTGCGGCGGGCTCCGGCTTCGCGCCCTTTTCGCTCGCCACCATCGTGACCACGATGTCGCCACGATGCTTGCTGGTGCGCTCGAAGTTGGCCTTGAGGTGCAAGTAGCGCTTGCCTTGGTCGTTCTCGACGGCCCAGACCGGCTCGAGCGTCGTAACCGGGTTACCGGCCCAGGCTGCCGACGCGATGCGCACCGAGCCGACGTCGGTCCACGTCTCGGGCACCTCGACGCGCGTGTAGACCTTCATCGCCATCGTCCGGCTCTTTTCGTCGAAGCGGCGGAAGGGCTCCGCACACCAGACGTAAGCCCAATAGGCCATGACGCGCATCGTCACGTGCAGGGCGCCTTCGACGGTCTTCGTTTGGACCTTGAGTGGAAGCGAGTTCGGCTTCGCCTCGGGGAACGGGCGGAAGGCCGGGTCGCCGTAAAGGATGCCGCCGGTCGCGCCGTCGAGCATCATGTGCCGGACCGCGTCCACCTCCCGGGCCGGCTGGCGCAGGCCCTCCTGCCAAGCGGGCGGCACGATGCCCCTTTCGCCGTAGCCGAGATAGCCGAGGGTGATCTTGTTGTAGTCGTTGCGCCGCGTGGCGCCGAGCGTGCTGCCCGCCAGCACGCGCTGGAAGTCGATGGACAGCTCCGGCCCCGCGGGTCGCGGGTTCACGTAGGCGACGTAACCCGTGATGCCGGCGCGGATCATCGAGAGCGCGAAGCTCCTCTTGGCGTCGATCTCGAAGAGACGCTGGACATAGACGCCGCTCTCGTACTTGCGCTCGGGATAGGTCCGCGTGACGCCGGTATGGCACGCGTAGTTGAAGGCGACCGCCGGGAAGAGCTCGAGCTTCGCCATGTCCTCGGCGCGCGGCCCGGAGCCAATTTCCCACGGCATGCCGTGGCCGCCCATGATGATGGCGCCGCATCCCTCCAGGGAGCGGAGGTTCTTGTCGATGAACTCCTGATTGCGGCCGTGTTTGCCGTTGGGCGCGACAAAGCGGAGCGAGCGCATCGGAAAGCTCAGGTCGCCCGCCTCGTAGGTGCCGTCGCTGGCCAAAGACTCGTACTTGCCGCCCCAGACGGAAGCCTTGCCGACCTTGACCAGCGGCTTGCGCTTGGATGCGCGGATGATGTTCTCGACGAACCGGACCGCCTCCGCCGCCGTTTCGCCCGTGATGTAGCCGAACTCGAAGTCCACGAACGGATCGTCATCGATGGTCGTGGACATCTTGAGAATGCGCCGCACGGAGTTGACGTGGATCTGCTCAGGGCGGAGGACGATCGCCACCTGCGTCGGTTGGATGCGGCGGAGCTTCTTCGCGATGGCCTCCGGCCGCTCGGGGTCGAAGCGAAGCACGTGTTGGGTTCGATGGTGCTTGGCCAGGAGTCTCGCGGCCCGGTCGTAGAGGTCGTTCTTGTCCACGCCGACTAAGACGACATAGTCCGCAAGAGCGGGAAGGGAAAGCAGCAGTAGGAAGGCGGCGATCCTGAGCATGGCTCCCTCTGTGGCCTTCATCCTACGTCCGCCCGTGCATGACGTGCGCTGTCTTTCCAAGCATCAGGAGCTGCGGTGAATACGGGCTGGTCACCGGAATGAAGGAAGAGGATCCACGATCAAGCCACGGTTACAGGCAGCGAGAAGGAGAATCACGAGCAAGAGGCGCATGGCAGGAGACCGGCGCGCAAACAGCGTAGCACCATGAGTAGCAAGCGCCGCAATACGCCGCTTGTCCCGATGCCCTGCTCCGAGCACGGGATTGCTAGACTGCTGCGCAAGAGTTGCACAGAGGAGTCCCATGCGAGTCGCTGAGTTGCTCGTCTGCTTGTTCGTCTCCACCGCGGTCCACGGCTGCGCGGCGCCCCACGCCCTAGGAAAAGCCGCCCAC
>JAPUHK010000071.1 GCA_027297745.1 Planctomycetota bacterium
CCGCCGAAGCGTCACCCAACCAAAGGCGCGGACATAAATGGAGGACCACCAAAAGGTACCCGAAGGTGGGGTCAGCAGCAACGTGAAGTCCAGATCAGGCTTGTTCCGTAGCTCTGGGGCGCGATCCGGGCACGAGCCGGCCAAAACACCGTAACCCACTACAGACAAACGGTTTACGAGGCAGAACTCAAGGCGCTGGCGGCCCGCTGGGCCAGTTCCAGGAAGGGACTGGGCCAGATTCCCAGGATGAAGACGCCGGCGAGGCACGTGTAGAGCACGGCCTTCATGCCCCGGCTCGGGACGATCGGCTCTTCGGAGACGCCCTCTTCCATGTAGATGCGCTTCACGATCACGAGGTAGTAGTAGAGCGAGATGACTACGCCGGCGGCGCCCACCAGCGCGAGCCCGTAGGCCGTGGGGGTCCCCTTGCCGACCACGGCCTGGAACACGAGGAACTTGCCGAAGAACCCGCCGAAGGGCGGTACGCCGGCCAGGGAGAGCAAGCCGCACAAGAGCACGAACGCCAGCAGCGGCGAGCGGCGCGCGAGGCCCGCGTAATCCGCGATGCTGTGGCTCTTGGTCTGGCGGCTGACGACCACCACGACCGCGAAGATGCCGAGCACCGTGAACAGATAGGCCGTCAGGTAGTACAGGATCGCCGCGACGCCGCGCTGATCGAAGGCGAACACGCCCATCAACACGTAACCGGCGTGGCCGATCGAGCTGTAGCCCAGCAGACGCTTGATGTTGCCCTGCCACAGTGCGCCGAGGTTGCCGTACAGGAGTGTGGCGGCGCTGATGCAGGCGATCAGCAGGATCCACGGCGTGGCTTGCGCCAGACCCGCGTCGCCGCCGGGTCCCAGGCACGCACGCACGACCTTGAGCAGGAGCGTGATGCCCGCCATCTTCGAGCCGACGCTCAGGAAGGCCGTGACCGGCGACGCGGCGCCCTCGTATACGTCCGGCGTCCAGACATGGAAGGGCACGGCCGCGATCTTGAAGCCCAGCCCGATGACGACCAGCAGGAGGCCGAAGTGCAACAGCGGTGCGCCCCCGTGCGCGAGATCCTGTGCAACGTCGTCGCTCCGGAGCGCCGCGAAGTCCAGGCTGCCCGTCCCGCCGTAGACGAACGCGATGCCGAGCACCAGGAAGCTCGAAGCCAGCGCGCCGAGCACGACGTACTTCAATCCGGCTTCGACCGCGCGTTCGTCGTTGCGCTTGAAGGCCGTGAGGCAATAGAAGCTCACGGTCACCAGCTCGAGGGCGACGAACAGACCGGCGAAGTCCTCGACCGAGCACACGAAGAACATGCCGAGCGTCGCGAACAGCGTCAGCATGACGAACTCGCCGTGTCCGCGGTCGACGCGCTTCAGCCACGAGCGCGCCAGGGAGAGCACCAGCAGAGTGCTGACGCCGAACAGCACCTTGAGAAAGACCGCGAAGGCGTCGAGCCCGTAGTGGCCTCGGAAGGCGTAGATCTTCCCGCCGCCGGCCGCTACGGAGTCCCCCGGGTCCCACAGGCGGACGCCTTGAAAGACGGCGGCCAACGTCGCCAGCAGCACTCCCGCCCAGGCCACGTTCTGGATTCCATCCTTCTTGTCGGGCGGCGTGCGCGCGTCGAGCCACATGGCCAGGAGCCCGGCCCCAGCCAGGATCCACTCGGGCAGCGCGAGCCCGACGTTCCAGGCGGTCATCGCACGGCCTCCGCGAGCGCGGACGCCCCGTTCACGCGCTCCAGCACGGCACGCACGCCGTTCTCAATGGGTTCGACGATCAGGTGAGGGAAAAAGCCGGTGTAGGCCAGCACCAGCACGAGCAGCACGAACGGGAGCTTGGCGGACCAGCCGCGGGCGTCCCTGAGGCCCTCCCAGCGCGGGTTCGTCTCGCCGTAGAAGGCCGTGCGCACCGCGCGCAGCATGTACGTGCCCGTGACCACGAGGCCCCAGATGGCGGCGATCGTCGGCAGGTAACGCACGGTGATCCCCGTGCCCGCAAGCTCGAAACCGGCATTCCAGGAGCCGACGATCACCAACAACTCGGAGGCGAAGTTGGCGAAGCCGGGCAGGCCGGCCGAGGCGAAGGCCATGATCACGAAACAGGTGCCGACGAAGGGCAGCGGTTTCATCAGGCCGCCCCAGTCGTCGATCACGCGTGTGTGCGTCTGGTCGTAGATGTAGCCGACGAGCGCGAAGGCGAGGGCCGTCATGATGCCGTGCGCGAACATCAGGAACACGGCGCCCGTCACTCCGGTCACGCCCAGCGTCGCCAGCCCGAGCAGCACGTAGCCCATGTGGCTGGACGAGCTGAAGCCGATGATGAACTTCATGTCGCGCTGCGCCATCGCGACCATGCCGCCGTAGATGATGTTCATGCAGCACAAGAGCGCGACCCAGCCCATCCAGTGCTCCGCGCCGGCGGGCAAGAGACCGTAGCCGAGCCGCAGCACGCCGTACGCGCCGAGCTTCATGAGCACGCCCGCGTGCAGCATGGACACCGCCGAGGGCGCCGCGGCATGGCCGATAGGCGACCAGCTGTGCAGCGGCCACATGGGGATGATGCAGGCAAAGCCCAGGAAGACGACCGGGAACCAGGCGTTCTGGAACGCGGCCGGCAGCACCGCCTGCTCGAGCAGGCGCATGTCGAACGTGTAGGTCCCGGTTTCCAACGTGAAGCTCTCGCCGGCGAGCTTCACGGTCTGGCCCCACAGCGCCTCGCTGCCCTTGAAGTACACCGCCAACAGGCCCACGAGCGCCAGCACCGCACCCGCGGTGAGGTACAGCGTGAGCTTCATGGTGGCGTACTCCTTCGAGTACTTCGCCGCCTGGCTGCCCCAGACCCCGATCAGCAGGAACATCGGGATCACGGCCATCTCGTAGAAGAAGTAGAAGAAGAACAGGTCGAGCGACAGGAACACGCCGAAGACGCCCGTGACGAGCGCCATGAGCAGGATGTAGTGCTCCTTGACGTGCTGCTCGATCGCGCGCGAGATGAGCGTCCCCGTGAAGATCACGAAGGCGGTCAGCAAGACCATGGCCATGGAGATGCCGTCCGCCCCCAACCGCAAGGCGAGGCCCAGCGACGGCGCCCACTCGATCTCGGTCAGGAACTGGTACTTCTCCGTTGACGCGGGGTCGTAGGACGTCCACATCAGGATCGCGCCCACCAGCGTCACGAGCGAGGCGCCGATGGCGACGCGCCGGATGTGCCCCTTGCGCTCGGGCTTGACCGTGAACAGGTAGGCCGTCGCCGTCGCGGGCGCGAGCAGGATCAGCAGGCTCAAGCTCACAGCACCACCATCACGATCACGAGCAGCGTGATGCCCGCCAGGAAGACGTAGGCGTATTGCGTGATGCGCCCGGTCTGGAAGCGTTTGCGCAGGCCGTCGCCCGCGCGCCGCGCGGCGCGCACGGTACCGCCCACCATGCCGTCCACGATCACGCGCTCCTCGAACAGGCGGCAGAAGACGGCGATGGTCTGCTGCACGCTGCGCACGACCCACAGATAGAAGTCGTCGATGTAGTACTTGTGCAAGAGCAGCCGGTGCAGCGCCGGGAAGCGGCGCGCGACCGTCTCCGCCTTTTCCGGCTTGCGGAAGAAGAAGTACCACCCCGCCGCGTAGCCGATGAGCACCACGAACGAGGAGACGATGGCGATGCTCACGTTGATATCCAGCTCGGACACCATGCCCTGCCAGCGCGACAGATAGCCCTGCGCGCCGCCGTAGAAGAACCCGGCGCTCGCCGAGCAAATGGCCAGGAACACGAGCGGCCCCGTCATCACGCGCGGCGACTCGTGCGGTTCGGCACGGCCGCGGTACTTCCCGAAGAAGGTCATGAACCAGGCCCGCGCCATGTACAGCGCCGTGAGCCCCGCGGTCAGCGTGCTGAGCAGGAACAGCCCGTGGAACTCACGCTCGTGCAGCGCGTCGAGGATCAGGTCCTTAGACCAGAAGCCCGCGAACGGGAAGATCCCCGTCAACGCGAACATGCCCACGGTGAAGGTCCAGAAGGTGACCGGCATCTTCTTGCGCAGGCCGCCCAGGCGCCTCATGTCCTGCTCGTGGTGGCAGCCGTAGATCACGGAGCCCGCGCACAGGAACAAGAGCGCCTTGAAGAAGGCGTGCGTCGTCAGGTGGAACATCGAGACGGCGTACGCGCCCGCGCCGAGCGCCATGACCATGTAGCCGAGCTGGCTGAGCGTCGAGTACGCGAGCACCTTCTTGATGTCGTTTTGGACCAGCGCCATGGTCGCGGCCAGGAACGCGGTCAGGCCGCCGAACAGCGCCATGACCTCGGCTGCGTCGCCCCACGACACGCCGCCGGTCCAGCCGAAGCAGAAGAAGGTGCGCGCCACCATGTAGACGCCCGCCGCGACCATCGTGGCGGCGTGCATGAGCGCGGAGACGGGCGTGGGGCCCTCCATGGCGTCGGGCAGCCACACGTGGAACGGGAACTGCGCGCTCTTGCCGGCGGCCCCGATGAAGATCAGGAACGCCGCCAGGCCGAGCGTCCAGCCGCTGGTGCCCGTGAGCGCGCCTGCCTCCACGGCCTGCTGGATGTCGTCGAAGCGGAACGACCCCGTCAGCTGCCAGATCATCAGGATCCCGATCAGGAACCCGAAGTCGGCCACACGGTTCACCAGAAACGCCTTCTTGCCCGCCTCGACCGCGCTCGGCTTCTGCCAGTAGTACCCGATCAGCAGGTACGAGCTGACGCCGACCAGCTCCCAGAAGATGAAGATCATCAGGAAGTTGTTCGCGAAGACGATGCCGAGCATCGAGAACACGAACAGCGCGAACTTGGCGTAGAAGCGCCCGACCGATGGATCGCCCTTCATGTAGCCCAGCGCGAAGATGAAAATGGCCGAGCCCACCGCGCCGACGACCAGCAACATGAGGATCGAGAGCTGATCCAGGATCACGCCCAGCTCGATCACGATGCCCCCGCCGGGCGTGCGGAGGTCCATCCATGCGATGGAGCTCTGCAGCGGCTCATGCACGCTGAACAGGAAGATCAGCGAGCAGACGAAGGCGAACAGCACGGTCGCGATCGCCAGCCGCGGCGCGCCGGCACCGGCGCGGAAGCGCGGCGACACGCCGATCCAGACGGCGGCGACGAGCGGCGCGAACAGGCAGATCCAGGCGAGGTCCGTCATTGCTTGAGCAGATCCACCCGGTCGGTGTCGACCGTCACGCGCAGGCGGAACAGCGCGATCACGATCGCCAGCCCGATCGCCACCTCCGCCGCCGCGACGACGATCACGAAAAAGACCATGATCTGGCCGTCGAGGTTGCCCGCCATGTCGCCGAAGGCGCAAAACGCCAGCGCAGCGGAGTTCAGCATCAGCTCCAGGCTCAACAGCACGATCAAGATGTTGCGGCGGCTGAGCACGCCCAGCATGCCGATCGTGAACAGCGTGCCCGCGAGCACGACCACGTGGCCCACCGTCACGTGAGCCTCCGCTTGGTGATCAGCACCGCGCCCACGATCGCGGCCAGGAGCAGGAAGGACGCTATCTCGAACGGGAGCAGGAATTCCAGGAACAGGTCGCGCGCGACGTTGCCCGTCTCGCCCGCGGGCAGCATGGAACCCTGCGAGCCTATGGGCACTTCGAACAGGCCGGCCTCGCGCACGGTGAAGACGAGCCCGGTGAGGAACAACGCCGCCAGCACCACGCCGGCCGCGTGCAGCCGCGGTCCCTCGAGCCGCGCCGCCTCCTTCTCGTCCAGGTTGAGCAGCATGATCACGAACAGGAACAGCACCATGATCGCGCCGGCGTAGACCAGCACCTCGACCGCCGCGAGGAAGTAAGCGCGCATGAGCACGAACTGCGCGGCGATGCACACGAAGACGAGCGCCACCCACAGCGCGGCGGCGACGCCGTTGCGGCGCGTGATGGCCAGCATCGCCGCAGCCACCGCGAGGACGGCGAAGAGCCAGAAGAAAGCGGTCACTTGTTGTGCCACTTCAGGGCCCGGTCTTCCCGGACCCCACCCATTGCGAGCAGCTTTTCGCGGTCGAACACGAACTCTTCCTTGGTGCGGCCGACCAGCTCCGCCTCCTGGAGCAGGAAGATGGCCTCCTCGGGGCAGGACTCTTCGCAGTAGCCGCAGTAGATGCAGCGCAGCATGTCGATCTCGAAGCGCTCGGGGTACTTCTCGACGCCTTTCTCCACGTCGTCCGCGGACTCGTCGAACTCGGAGGGCCAGATCGTGATCGCCTTCGGCGGACAGACGAACTCGCAGATCTGGCAGGCGACGCATTTCATGCGATCGAACTGGTCGCTGACGAGCACGGGCGCGCCGCGGAAGTTGTCTTTGAAGTCCCAGCGCTCCTCCGGGTACTGCATCGTGGTCGCGGTCTTGCGCTCGTGTTGCTTGCGGCGCAGGACCACGTCTGTGAGCGTGCCGAAGAAGTGGCCGATCGTCAGGCGCAGGCCCTTGACGATCGGTCCCAGGTAGATGCGCTCCGTGAAGGAGAGCTTCGGACGGCGGACGACCTTGATCCCCATGTCTTTATCCGGGCCAGATGAAGGCGCGTACCCCCGCCGTGCAGACGATCAGCACCAGACAGGCCGGCAGCATCACCTTCCAACCGAGGTCCATGAGCTGGTCGTAGCGGAAACGCGGCAGCGTCCAGCGCACCCACAAGAAGAGGAACAGGAAGAACGAGACCTTGGCGGCGAAGATGCAGCCGCTGAGCACGGTGCCCCAAAGGCCCGCGGGCAGCTCCAGGAAGGGCAGCGTGTACCCGCCGAAGAACAGCGTCACGACCAACGCCGAGAAGGTGATCATGTTGATGTACTCCGCCATGAAGAAGATGGCGAACTTCATCGAGGAGTACTCGGTGTGGTACCCCGCCACGAGCTCGGTCTCCGCCTCGGGGCAGTCGAACGGCAGGCGGTTCGTCTCCGCGTACGACGACACGAGGAAGATGATGAAGGCCGGGAACAGCGGCAGCAGCAGCCAGACGTTTTGGGCCTGCCAGGCCACGACCGACTCGAGGTTCATGGAGCCGGTGACCAGGAAGATGGGGATCACGCTGAGGCTCAGCGCGAGCTCGTAGCTGATCATCTGCGCGCTGGCGCGTACGCCGCCGTACAGGCTGTACTTGCTGTTCGAGGCCCAGCCGCCGATTGTGATCCCGTACACGCCCAGCGAGGACACGGCGAACACGAGCAGGATGCCGATGTTGAGCGGCGCGATGGCCATCCCGCGCGCATAGGGGACCACGCTGAACACGATCAGCGCCGGGACGAAGACCATCAACGGTGCCAGCACGTACATCACGCGGTTGACGTGCCCCGGGATCACGTCCTCCTTGAAGATGAACTTCAGGACGTCCGCGATCGGCTGCAAGAGCCCCGCGGGACCGACGCGGTTGGGCCCGAGCCGGTCCTGCATGAAGGCGGAGACGCGGCGCTCGGCCCAGACCATGAGCGCGGCCATCAGCGGCAGCACGAGGCCCACGACCAGGAAGGCGTGCAGCAGCTTGCCGAGCACGTCCCAGATCACGCGGGGACCTCCTGCCGGCCGAGCGGGGCACCATGGGCGCCGACGCCCGTGAACGTCAGGCCTTCGAACGGCGCCAGCGCGGCAGCCACGCGCTCGAAGGCCTGCGCCGGCGTCGCCGCGGGCTCGAAGCCCGCTTCGAGAGCTTGCAGCACCATCTCCAGCGCGGCGCGTTCGGTGAGCAGGCTGCCGAAGCGGCTGAAGCCTTTCACCAGGCGCTGCACGCGGTCGCCCGCGCTGACCACGGTGCCGTCCTTCTCGATCCAGGTCGTGAGCGGGAACAGCACGTCCGCCTCCCGCTCGTGGAAGGCGAACACGATGCGGCGCTTCGCGCGCGCTTCGACCGTTTCCGGCAAGGCGATGCCTTCGCGCGGCGTCACGTAGAGCAACACGTCGATCTCTTGGACGCCCTCACAGTCCTGGTCCACGGCTTCGAAGCCCAGCAGTGCGGCGCCGCGGGCGTTCGGGCTCTTTTCGGAGTGGACCAGGAGCTCGTCGCCCGGGCCCACCGGGTTCAGGAAGAGGCGCTTTTCGATGCCGGCAGCGTCGCAGATGAGCTTGAGGACGTGCAGCTCCTCGTTGGTCATGAAGGGCGACGCGACGGCCGCCGCGCTGTCACCCGCTTCGCGCAAGAGATCGGCGGCGCGCTGCGCGGCCACGGCATAGGGCACGCCGCGGCCGTCCACGCGCGGCACCGAGAGGCGCTCGTCGTCGTTGGCGATGGCGAAGTGCAGGCGCCCGTGGTCGCACATCCAATCGCCGTTCACGTCGGCGTTGTGGCGCGGCACCATGCGCAGCACGCGCTCGTCGCGCACGCCCACGGTGGTGTTGCAGCCGCGCGCGCAGCTCGTGCAGATCGTGTCCGCGAACTGCATGAACCACAGACGCGACTTGAAGCGGAAGTCGCGGCTCGTCAGCGCCCCCACCGGGCAGAGGTCGATGATGTTCATCTGGTAGGGCGACGTGAGCTTCCCGTCCGCCTTGACGATCAGCGTGACCTGATCGCCGCGCGCGTCGATGGACACCTCGTCGGTGCCGGCCACCTCGTCGAGGAAGCGCACGCAGAGCGTGCACAGGATGCAGCGCTCGGAGTCGAAAACGACGCGGTCGCCCCACGACACGTTCTTGGGCTTGTGCACCTTCTCGTCCTCGAAGCGGCTGACGCCGGCGCCGTGGTGGAAGGCGTAGTCCTGCAGCTTGCACTCGCCCGCCTGGTCGCAGATCGTGCAGTCGAGCGGGTGGTTGATGAGCAGGAACTCCATCACCCCCTCGCGCCCCTTCTCGACGCGCTCGTTGCGCGTGCGCATGACCATGCCGTCGCGCGCCTCGGTGTTGCAGGCGATCTGCAGCTTGGGCATGCCCTCCACCTCGACCAGGCAGATGCGGCAGTTGCCGACCACCGAAAGCGCCGGGTGGTAACAGTAGTGCGGGACGTGCGTGCCCAGGCGGCGCGCGGCCTCGATCAGGTTCGTGCCCTTCGGGACCGTGACCTCGGTCCCGTCGATGGTGAGCGTGACATTGCCGTTGCCGCTCACGGCACGGACTCCACCGGCTTCGAGAAGCCGCCGAACTCGTGCTCCGCCGCGCGGCGCGTGATGCCGGCCTCGAACTCGGACCGGAACTTGCGCACGTAGCTCTGCACCGGCCACACGAGCGCCTCCGCCAGCGCGCAGATGGTGGTCCCGTCCATCCTGTCTGTGACGTCCATCAACAGCTCGATGTCGCCCTCGCGCGCCTCGCCCCGGCAAAAGCGCGCCACCAGCTTGCGCACCCAGTCGCTGCCTTCGCGGCAGGGCGTGCACTGCCCGCACGACTCGTGGCTGTAGAACTCGGCGATGTTGAGCGCCACCTCGACCGCGCTCACGGAGTCGTCGAAGACCATGATCGCGCCGCTGCCGAGGCTCGACCCGGCCTTCTGCACGCTGTCTGAGTCGAACGTGCAATCGAGCTCATCCGGGGTCAGCACTTGGAAGCTGGAGCCGCCCGGCATGACACCCTTGATCGGACGCCCCGTGCCCGTGCCGCCGCAGAAGTCCTCGAGCAATTCGCGCAGCGTGAACTTGCCGCACTCTAGCTCATACACGCCGGGCCGGGCTATGTGCCCGCTGACGCAGAACAGCCGCGTGCCCGTCGAGCCCTCGCAGCCGAGGCCTTTGAACCACTCCGCGCCGTTGTTGATGATGTGCACCACGCAGGCCAGCGACTCGACGTTGTTGACGATCGTCGGGCAGCGCCACAACCCCTCGACGGCGGGGAACGGCGGCTTGATGCGTGGGTAGCCGCGGTTGCCCTCGAGCGACGTGAGCAGCGCCGTCTCCTCGCCGCAGATGTAGGCGCCGGCTCCCGGGTGCACCCAGACGTCGCAACTGAAGTCCGTGCCGAGGATGTTCTTGCCGACGAGCCCGGCCTCGCGCGCCTCCTCGATGGCCCGCTCCGTGGCCTTGATCGAGTGCGGGTACTCGCCGCGGATGTAGATGTAGGCCGTCTCGGCGCCGATCGCGTAGCAGCAGAGCAGCGAGCCCTCGAGCATCTGGTGCGGGTCGAGCTCCATGATCTGCCGGTCCTTGCAGGTGCCCGGCTCGCTCTCGTCGGCGTTGACGGCCAGGTACTTCGGCTTGTCCGTCTCGGGCACGAACTGCCACTTGCGGCCGGTCGGGAAGCCGGCGCCGCCGCGGCCGCGCAGCCCCGATGCCAAGACCTCCTCGGTCACCTGATCCGGGGTCATGCTCTCAAGCGCCTTTTCCAGCGCTTTGTAGCCGCCGTTGTGACGGTATCCGGCGAGCGTGGCTTGCTCGGGATCATCCGCGTACTTCAGCATGACGCGGTGTTCCTGGATCTTGCTCATGCGAGCGCCTCCAGGACCGCGTCCAGCTTGTCGGTCGTCAGCTCCGTGTGCTTCTCCTCGTCCACGAGCATCATGGGCGCCACCTCGCAGTGGCCCAGGCACTCGAAGCACTTGAAGGTGAAGCGGCCGTCCGCGGTCGTCTCACCGTTCAAGACACCGTACTTCTCGCGGACGTGCGCGCGCAGCTCGTCGGCGCCGCGCAGCTTGCAGCTCAGCGTCTTGCACAGCCGCACCACGTGCCGCCCCACCGGCTGCCCGTGGAACATGTCGTAGAAGCCGACGATGCCCTTGATGTGCATGTCCGGCACGTCGAACAGCTCGGCCGCGTCGCGGATGGTCTCGTCGCTGAGCCAGCCGTCGCGCTCCTTCTGGATCAGGTGCAGCGCGGGCAAGAGCGCGGCCTTCCTGTCCGGGTAGCGCTCCCAGAGCGCTTCCACCCGCTTCACGAGCTCGGCGGAGAACTTGCCGTTGCCGCTCACCGGTCGCATTCCCCCATCACGAAGTCGATCGACCCCAGGATGGCTACGACGTCGGAGATGAAGCCGCCCGGCAGGATGCGCTCGAGGATCTGCAGGTTGACGAAGCTGGGGGCGCGAATGAACATGCGATCCGGGTAGCCGCCCCCCTTCGAGCGGAAGTAGAAGCCCAGCTCGCCCTTGGGGTTCTCGGCGGCGAAGTAGCATTCGCCGGGGGGCGCGTCCTGGCCCTCCGTGATCAAGATGAACTGGTAGATCAGCTCCTCCATGCCGCGCAGGGTCTCGCTCTTGGCCGGCAGGCTGACGTGCGTGCGCGGCGTGAGCACCGGCCCGTCGGGCAGCTTGTCCAGCACCTGGAGCAGGATTCCGTGGCTCTGGCGCAGCTCTTCGATGCGGCACAGGTAGCGGTCGTAGCAGTCGCCGACCGAACCCACCGGCACGTCGAAGTCGTAGTCTTCGTAGCCCAGATAGGGGCGCTTCTGGCGCAGGTCCCACTCGACGCCGGAGGCGCGCAGGTTGGGGCCTGTCAGCCCGTAGCTGATCGCGTCCTCCTTGGTGATCACGCCCACGTCCTTGGTACGCTCGACCCAGATGCGGTTCGACGTGAGCATGCGCTCGTAGTCGTCGACGCGCGCGGGGAACTCGTCCAGGAACGCGCGCAGCTCGGGGATGAAGCCCTCCGGCAGGTCGTTGGCGACGCCGCCCACGCGCGTGTAGCTGGTCGTGAAACGGGCGCCGGTCAGGTGCTCGATCAGGTTGTAGATCGTCTCGCGCTCGCGGAAAGTCCACAGGAAGACGGTCATGGCGCCGAGGTCCATGGCGAACGCGCCGAGCCCGAGCAGGTGCGCGCTGATGCGCGACAGCTCCACGGCCAGCACGCGGATGGCCCGCGCGCGCGGCGGGATCTCGACGCCGATGAGCTTCTCTTGCGCGGTGGTGAGCGCCACGTTGTTGGCCAGCGGCGCCAGGTAGTCCAGCCGGTCGGTGTACGGCAGGAACTGGTGGAAGGTCATCGACTCCGCGATCTTCTCCATGGCGCGGTGCAGATACCCGACCACCGGCGTGGCCTTGACGATGATCTCGCCGTCCAACTCCAGAATGATGCGCAGCACGCCGTGCGTGCTGGGATGCTGCGGGCCCATGTTGAGGATCTGGTGCTCGCTCGGCTGTTGCGGACGGTCCAGGACGATGTCGACCTGCGTGCTCACCGCTTGCCGCCCTTCCCGACGTACCCGGCCGTGCCGAGGGTATTGCCCAGCAGCGGGTAGTCCTTGCGCAGCGGATGCCCCTCGAAGCCCTCCCACATCAGGATGCGGGTCAGCTCGGGGTGGCCTTCGAAGCGCACGCCGAACATGTCGTAGACCTCCCGCTCCATCCAGAGGGCGGCATGGAAATGGTCGCTGACCGACGGCAGGACCGCGTCGTCCCCGCGCAGCGGGACGTTCAGGCGCAGGTCCAGGTTGAGCTCCAGCGAGCGGACCCCGTAGACGACCTCGAAACGGGGCTCGTCGGGGTAGTTGTCCAACGCCGTCAGCAGGTACAGGAAGCTGAAGCCGAGCCCGGGCTGCTCCTTGAGCCACACGATGAAGTCGCGCGCGGCCTCGCGCTCCGCGCGGAAGGCCGGCTCGGAGCGCAGGTCCTCGACGGCGGTGACGCGCCCCTCGAACTCCTCGAGCGCGGCGACGAGCACCTCGGGTAGGTCGCTCACGCCTCCTCCCAGTCGAGCGCGCGTTTCTTCACGACCCAGTACCAGCCGAGGAACAGGATCCCGAGGAAGACCATCATCTCGGCGAAGGCGAACTGCATCAGCGCCTGCCGGTTCTCGAAGATGCCGGCCGGATCGCCACTGCCGAAGAACACGGCCCACGGAAAGAAGAAGACGACCTCGACGTCGAACAGGATGAAAAGCACGGCGACGAGGTAGAACTTCACGCTGAAACGCGTGTGGGCCGAGGTCTCGGCTTCGATGCCGCACTCGTACGCGGAGTCCTTCGCGGGCGACGGCACGCCGCGCTTGCCGAGCACGTGCGAAGCGATCAGTTGCGTTGCGCCCAACAAGACCGCCAACCCCAACAATAGGAATAGGGGAAGGTAGTCTCCGGGCGTGTTGTCCGCCCAGACGGTTGCCGCCGCGATTGCGCGCATCGTTGACGTAAACGCCGCTCCCCTCAGAGGATACGGCTCCGCAACTATAGGGCTGCGCCGCGGGGGCGTCAACGAATGGCGCCGCTCGACGGGCGATCCGGCGGGCGCAAGTTCCCCGCGCCGCGGGCATGCTCGGAAGGTCGCGCGGCGTCGGGGTTTACGCCGGGCGTGCTAGGGCGTGCCGAGTTGTTGCCCTAGCGCGAATCCGAGACTCGAAGACTGCGACCCGTACGCAGCGGGCGCGCGTACAGGATCACGAGTAACGCACTCGGATCGGGCCTCAGGCTCGCGATCAGTAAGCCGCGCCGACGGGCTCGCGTTCCTCGGCGGGCTCGTACTCGATCTGCGGCACGTGCGAGCGCGCCGCGCCCTCTTCGACGACGTCGCTCCGCACCTCGCTCAGCAGGGTGCGCCGCCACATGCGATCCACGACCCAGAAGAGCGCGAAAGCGCCGAACTCGAAGATCCGGAACGAGAGCTTGCCGCCCATGAAGGTCAGGTCGGCGGACTGCGGCCCGGTCAAGTGGGTCAGATGGCTCAGACAGACCAGCCCGGGCAGCATCAGCCAGGACGGGCCGGGGCGCAGCGCCAGGACCGGCAAGAGCCAAAGCACGTGCCAGGGCGTCAGCACCGGCGTGACGATCAGCAGCCCCACCATGACCATGAAGAGGTCGTCGAGCGCGTGCTCGCGGTGGTGCTTCTCGAACAGCGCCTCCTTGTCGCGCAGGACGACGAACAGGATCAGCCCCAAGAGCAGCACAATGCAGCCGAGCTTGGCCCACAGCACCGTGGGGCTCTCGCCCTCACGCTGGATCTCCACGCCGGCGAGGTGGATCGACTGCTTGGCCCGCGCCGGCACGTCCTTCAGGGCCCCGCGCATCAGGCCTTCCGCCAGCGAGTTGTACTCGTAGTTACGCCACACGTAGACGTCGCCCTGGACATAGGACGTGGGCCGCACATCGGTGTCCACGAAGGGCGCCATCAGCGCGGCGCTCAGCACGACCACGAGCACGATGCCCACTGGGCCCAGACGGCGCACCAACGCCAGGTCGAGGAGCAGCATCACGGGCCGCACGGCGACGGCGACGGCCAGGCCGGCGACCATGATCGTCTTGCGCCCGGCTGCCAGACCCCACGCCAGCGCCGCCAGGGCCGGCAGGATCCAAACATCGGCGTGCATCGTGCCGTAGACCTCGCGCAGTAGCACCGGGGACCAGGCGTAGACCATGACCCAGGAGAGCGGGAGGCCCAAGCAGCGCAGCGCCATGATGAGCATGAAGATGGCGATGGAGTCCGCCACGAGCGCGAAGAATCCGAAGCCGCGCGACGTCTCGGGCTTCAGCAGCCCCGCGAACGAGTTGAGCCTGTGTACGGGCGGCGTGACCGTGGAGCGCAGGTGGGGGTGCTGGACCTTCGAGGGGTCCGGTGCGCCCGTGCGCGCCAGCGCGACGCGCGCCCGCTTGAGCCGCTCCTGCCGCTCCGCGGAGTAGGTTTCCTCGAGGACCGGGTCCGGATTCGCGATCTGCGAAGGCGTGAACTCGTGCGGAGCCACGCCCGCGTTGACGAGCGCGGCGTCGAGCCGCAGCTGCTCGTGGTCGCCCTCCAGACCCGGGCCCGGGCCGCCGAACAGCGCGAACATGCGCGCCGCGGCAGCGACCACGATCACCAGGCCCAGTGCGGGGGGCCGCCGGTAGCACACGAGGCAGGCCATCATGTGCAGCAGCGAAGCGCCCAGCAGCGCGCCGACCAGCATCACGAGGGGGCGCGCGGGGACCTTCCCGCCCTCGCCGATCGCGAAGGCGTCGTCGAACAGGACCAGTCCCGCCGCCACGCCCAGGAGGCACAGGGCCGCCAGGCCCATGACGACTCGACCCATAAACGTTCTGAACTCCATGCTCTACGCCGCTTTCCCTTTCGACGCGCCGCGACCCCCACTTGAGCGGGGCCATCCGGAAGGCGGATGACCGCCCTAACTGGTTATGTCACAGCGCTTTACGGATATGAGAGGGCGGCCAGCATTCGCAAGGGAGGGCGGCCACATAGGACCGCCCCTACGGGACGCCGGGCGGCGCGGGAGTCCGTGCGCCCCGGTCTGCCCGGTGTGGGCGCCTCCTTTGCGGCTGGCGAAGGCGTTTGCCCTACTCGCCCGGGGCGTAGTCGATGCGGTGCAGCTTGCCGGCGGGCAGCTTCTGGAGCACCTGGCGCTTGCCGTTGGGCCACAAGATCTCGACGCGGTCGACGACCGTGGCATCCCCGAGCCCGAAGTGCAGCCGCGGGTCCTCGCTGCACTCGAAGGAAGAGCCGATATGCAGCACTTGCGTCTGCGTCACGTCGCCCGTGGTCACGCTGATCTCCGCGCCGGCCGGGTCGAGCGGCACCTTGGCCGCGGGCTTCCCGCGCAGCTGAAACATGACCCAGTTGTGCGTGCCGGGCTTGCGCTGCAGATCGCAGCGCAGCAGCACCGGGATGTCGTTGAGCTCGGTGGTGGCGATGTCGATGTCGCCGTCGTTGTCGAAGTCGATGCGCGCCGCGGCGCGCGTGCAGCGCGCGATCTGCATGCCGGGCCCGGCGTTGTCGGTCACGTCCTCGTAGCGCGGCACGTTTGGATCGACGTTCAAGAGCAACAGGTTGCGCTGCTTGTAGGCCGTGCGCTGGGCCGGATTGACGTCCACCTCGGGATAGACGTGGCCACACGCGTAGAAGATGTCGAGGTCCCTGTCCAGATCGGCGTCGTAGACGAGCGCCCCCCACCCGAGCTTGTAGAACGTCAGCTGCCGCAGCCCGGACTTGAGCGCCGTCTCGTTGAAGATCACGTCCCCTCCGGGCAATGCGCGCGCGATCAGCAGGTTGAAGTGGTCGTGGCTGAATTCGGTGACGGTCACGTCCTGAAGCCCGTCCCGGTTGATGTCGCCGATCCCGACGCCCATCGAGGCCTGCGCCACCGCGTCGGTGAAGCTCATGGCCAGGTTCAGGTCTTCCGCCTGGTCGGTGAACGTTCCGTCTCCGTTGTTGATCCAGGCGGTGTTGTTGACGCTGTCGTTGGCCACGAACACGTCCTGCAAGCCGTCGCGGTTGATGTCCCAGGCGACCGGCTGGAAGGCGTAGAACGGGCCCATGCTCGACTCCGTCGCGCTGCGCTCGTCGAGCTCGAACCACAGCCCCGCGGCCCTGGTCACGTTCTGGAACTTCAGCTCTCCGGTCTCCTGCAGCAGGTTCTTGTAGAGCACGTCGTTGACCGGGATCAGCCCGAGCGGGCCGCAATAGACCTGGATGCCTTCCCAGTCGCACGTGCGCGCGTGCGGCCGTCCCCGGGCGTCGATCGTAGCGTGCAGGGGGTTGCTGGCGATGGCGTGTACGTCGGCGTACTGCGCGACGTAGATATCCAGGTCCCCGTCCTGGTCGTAATCGAACAGGCAGGCACCGGTGGACCAGTCGCGCGGGCTGCCCGTCACGCCCGCCTTGGGCCCCACGTCTTCGAACTTGCCGTTGCCGAGGTTGCGGTAGAGGCGGTTTTGCCCCCAGTTGCATAGATAGATGTCCGGCCGCCCATCGTTGTCGAGGTCGCCGGCGACCGCGCCGAACGACCAGCGCGAGTCATCGACGCCCGCCGCGGCGGCACCCTCCTTGAAGCTACGGCCCTGCTGGTTCCAGTACATGGCGTTGCGCGGCGCCAGATCGGCCGGGAGCAACCGGAAGACATCCTTCTGGCGGTCGAAGGCCGTGATGTTGTTGCCGTTCGGGCAGTACATGTCCATCCACCCGTCGCCGTCGAAGTCGGCCACGGCGATGCCGGGAGGCATGGCCTCGAGGATGAACTCCTTTTGCCCCTCCTTGCCCGAGCGGTTGCGCATCACGTAGCCCATCTCCTCCGCCACGTCGGTGTAGGCGAAGGGCATCCCGCCCGTAGGCTCGGCCGGAGGCGGGAGCGGCTTGTTGCCGCCGTCCCCTGCGCCGCCCAGGAAGTAGTAGGCCGCGCCGCCCCCCACGAGGAGGGCCAGCAGGAGGGCTGCGGTAGCCTTGCCGGAAGCTGCGGACATGTGCTCTGCCTCCCCGAAAACCCTCCCAAGCGGCGCCAGTATACGGGCGCGCTGTGGGCACTGTCCCGCCTCGCAACGGTCCATTGGCAAGACGCGCTCAGCCCGGAGGACCCCAAATGCCGATGTAGGGGTGCGGCGAAAACTGGAGGTAGTGGAGAACGAATGGCGGCTTCCAGCGGATCGGTTCGTGGCAAGAAGGACACGGCGAAGGACTACCTCGCCGTTCACTTGCTCTCGACGGTCGTGTTCCCCCACGACGTCGTCTCGCTGCACCTGCCGGAAGACAACCCCGCCTGCCGCACGCTCCTCGACGCGGAAGACCGCGAGGTCGTCGCGATCCTGAGCAAGCGCGGCGCGTTCCCGCCGCAGCGCCTCGACGAGGTGCGCCCGGTCGCGGTCGTGTGCCGCGTCGCGCAGAGCATGCTCATGCCGGGCGGCGGTGTGCAGATCGTCTTCCAGGGTCTGCGCCGCGTGCGGCTCGCCGCCCTGCACAAGGACGGCGAGGACCTGCGCGCCGAGGTGCGCGCCGTCGCCGAGGACCGCACCGACGCCGGCGACCCGCACGTACTCGACGTGCTCGACCTGTTGAGCGAGTACCTGGCGCGCGACGGCTCCTATCCCGAGAGCCTCGACCAGGTGCTGCGCCTCAACTTGCGCAGCGCGGGACGCTTCGCCGACCAGGTCGCGGCTTCGCTGCACCTGCCCCTCGCGGTCAAACGCGACATCGCCTGCACGACCGACGCGGGGCTCCGCCTGAGGCTCCTCGCCGACGCGATCGAGGAGGAGATCCAGCGCTCGCTGCTCGAGGCCAACATCCACGACAAGGTGCGCACGAACCTGGAGCAGCGTCAGAAGGAGCAGTACCTGCGCCAGCAGATCAAGGCCATCCGGCACGAGCTCGGCGACGAGAAGGGTCCGGAGGAAGAGGCCGATGCGTTCCAGGGCCAGCTCGAGAAGGCCAGGCTCCCGAAGGAGGCGAAGGAAGTCGCCCAACGCGAGATCCGCCGCCTGCAGAACATCCCGGTCACGAGCGCCGAGTACCAGGTCGTGCGCTCCTACGTAGAGTGGCTCTTGGACCTGCCCTGGCGCAAGCGCACGCGCGACACCCTGGACCTCAAGCAGGCGCGCCGCACTCTGGACGAGGACCACACGGGCCTCGAAAAGGTGAAGGAGCGCATCCTGGAGCACCTCGCGGTGCGCCAGCTGAAGAAGGACATGCGCAGCCCGATCCTGTGCCTGGTCGGCCCTCCGGGCGTGGGCAAGACCTCGCTCGGCAAGTCGGTGGCGCGCACGCTCGGGCGCAAGTTCCTGCGCATGAGCGTCGGCGGCCTGCGCGACGAGTCCGAGATCAAGGGGCACCGCCGCACCTACGTCGGCGCCATGCCCGGCAAGATCATGCAGATGATGCGCACCGCGGGCGTGCGCAACCCCGTGCTGCAGATCGACGAGATCGACAAGATGGGCACCGACGCGCGCGGCGACCCGGCCAGCGCGCTGCTCGAGACGCTCGACCCCGAGGTCCACTCCGACTTCCGCGACCACTACATCGAGGTGGGCTTCGATCTCTCCGAGGTGTTCTTCCTGGTCACCGCCAACCTGCTGGACACGATCCCGCCCGCGTTGCGCGACCGGCTCGAGGTGATCCGCCTCGAAGGGTACACACGCGAAGAGAAGCTGGCCATCGCCAAGAAACACCTCGTGCCGAAGGCGCTGGATGAGCACGGGCTGCCGCGGGGGAGCGTGCAGTTCACGCGGCCGGGGCTCGGCGCGATCGTGGACGGCTACACGCGCGAAGCGGGCTTGCGCGAGCTGGAGCGCAACCTGAACAAGATCTGCCGCAAGGTGGCCACGCGCTGGGTCGACGGCGACAAGTCGAACTTGCGCGTGGGGCCGCGCCGTGTGCCCGAGATGCTCGGAGCGCGCCGCTTCCGGTCCGAGATCGCCGGCCGCAGCCCGAAGGTCGGCGTGTCGACCGGACTGGCCTGGACGTCGGCCGGCGGGCAGTTGCTGTTCATCGAGGCCAACCGCATGCCTGGCAAGGGCGACGTGCAGATCACCGGCCAACTCGGCGAGGTCATGCGCGAGTCCGTGCAGGCGGCGTTGAGCTTCATCCGCAGCCACGCGGTCGAGTTCGAGCTCGGCAACCTGGACTTCTCGTGCATCGACCTGCACGTGCACTTCCCCGACGGCGCTACGCCGAAGGACGGCCCGTCGGCCGGCGTCGCCGTCGCGGCGTGCTTGGTGAGCCTGCTGACCGGACGCCCCGCGCGTGCGGACCTGGCGATGACCGGCGAGATCACGCTCAAGGGCAAGGTGTTGGAGGTGGGCGGCATCAAGGAGAAGCTGTTGGCCGCGCACCGTGCGGGCATCCGCCAGGTGCTGGTGCCGCAAGACAACCTTAAGGATCTCGAGGACGTGCCGGCCGAGGTGTTGGACGATCTCGAGGTGATGGGCACCGAGGATGTCATCGACAACATCAGCGAGGCGCTCTTGAACCCGCGCACCTCACCGACGCAACGTCCGAGGGGCGTCGAGGTGACTCCCGAGGTCACCGAAGTCGAGACGCAGACCGAAGCCGAACAG
>JAPUHK010000072.1 GCA_027297745.1 Planctomycetota bacterium
CCGCCGGGCATCAACCACGGCCTGGCGGCCATGTCGGGCGTGCTCAAGCACCATGGGCACGAGGTGGGCCTGATCCACGTCTGCGACAACCTGTGGGAGATCCCGACCACGGCGGAGGTCCTCGAGCGCGTGGACGCCTTCGAGCCCGACATCGTCGGTTTCAGCGTGATGAGCCAGCAGTACGCCTGGACCTGCGAGGTCTCGAAGGCGCTACGTGAACACCGGCCGGAGCTCAAGCAGGCCATCGGCGGCGTGCACTGCACGATGGTGCCCGACGAGGTGGTTCGCGACGCGCTGTTCGAGTGGGTCTTCGTCGGCGAGTGCGACGATGCCTTCGCCGAGCTGGTGGACCGCATGCAGCACGGCGGCGACCTGACGTCGGTCCCGAACACGCGCGTTCCCGCGAGCTTCAGCCCGACAGGCGAGCCGCTGTTCAACCCGGTCGGCCCCTATCCCGACCTGGCCACGCTCCCCGAAACGGATTACGAGCTGTTCGACATCGACCACATCGTGGCCACCAAGAACGGCTGGATGGGCCTGATCACCTCCCGGGGATGCCCCTACAAGTGCACTTATTGCTTCAACAAGGAGATCGTCGACCTCTACAAGGAAGAGGGCGGCGCCAAGGGGGTGCGCGAGTACCTGCGCACCTATCCGGTCGACCGCATGGTGGCGGAGATCCGCAAGCTCACGCAGGATCACCCCGGCATCAAGACGATGATCATCGACGACGACCTGTTCACGCTGAACAAGAAGTACGTGCACGCCTGGACGGCCGCCTACAAGGAAAGCGGCGTCGGGCTGCCCTACGTGGTCAACGGACACGTGCAGTGCTTCGACGACGCCATGGCCAAGGCGCTCGCCGACTCCGGCTGCCGCATCGTGAAGTACGGGCTGGAGTCCGGCTCGGACCGCGTGCGCAAGGAGGTGCTGTGGCGGTTCATGACGAACCAGCAGATCGAGAACACCACGGCGGCGGCCCACCGCCACGGCCTGCACACGAGCGCCTTCATCATGTTCGGCCTGCCCCACGAGACGAAAGAGGAGATCTACGAGACGTTGCGGCTGTGCGCGAAGGTCAAGATGGGCCGCTTCCGCTGGGCCATCTTCTATCCCTTCCCCGGGACCGCCGGCTACACGATCGCGAAGGACGCGAACCTGATCGACTGGGACCGCTGGGCCAACATGGGCAACTACTTCGACGCCAGCTGCCTGAAGTTCGGCGACGAGCACGACCTGTTCATCGAGAAGCTGGGGGCGCTGTGCTCGTGGTACGTCAACGCGCTGAGCGACTGGTCCTGCGCCAAGACCTACACGGAGCTGGTGCTCGACGTGGAGTCGATGGACCGCGCGACCTTCCGCAAGAAGCGTGCGGAGCTGTTGCGCTACGACCGCGAGCTCAGCGAGGATCTGTTGCGCCTCGACATCCCGCACTATTCCGTCCGTTACGCGCACGTCATGGGCGTGCGCTCCGACTTCGTGAAGTGGGAGCGCAGGCTGGATCAGTCGACCCGCGAAGAGCAGGCGGTCGTCTACACGCTCGACTAGGGTCTGCCTAGAGGCCCATCGTCAAGACCGCGGGCGCGACACAGCCGGGCGCCGCCGCCCCGCGGCCAAGCTCGGGGCGCAGTGAGCCTCGTCGCACTGCCGAGCCGGCGTCTAGATGGGTTTTCGGACAGACCTAAGGCCGTGGGCTCTTCAGGACCGTTCCTTGGGCACCCGCATGCGCGGACGCGCGCCCTGCGACGGAGCCGCCGGTGCGTACGGGTTGTGCCCGCTGGGCGGCGCTGCCGAGGCCGGCGCGTAAGGGTTGCTCTGCGACGGCTGCTGCCCCGCCTCAGGCACGGCGTACGGGCTCGGCTGCGGAGGCATGCGCGGCGTCGGATAAAGGATCTCGCGGCCGGCGCGCGGGTCGTAGGTCCGGCGCCGGCGGGCGAGCCAGATCCACAGCAGGCAGGCGCCGATCAGGATCGTCCCGCCGCCGAACAGGCCCGCAAGCGTTGCCATGCCCGCGGGGCGGCGACCGAGCTGCAGGACCCAGCACTGCTGGATGTTCACCTGCGGATAGGTCTCTTCGAGATAGCGGCGCTCGTCCGTGTCGAGGGGGTCGACCTTGTTGATCACCATGCCCTGCAGCGCGTCCAGCGAGGCCGCCTCGCTCACGTCCTTGAAGCTCTTGGCCGAAGGCAGCCACAAGATCACGCTGAAGTCCTGGGGCGAGGGGAAGTCCGCGTTGTCGCCGTACTCCGCACGGATCTGCTGCACTTCGCGCGCATACGCGCCGTCGTTCGGCACCACCGGCACCCAGGCGTCGGTCCACTCGCCGCCGGCCTTGTCCTCGGAGGCGTAGACGAAGTCGAAGTCGCACAGCATGTAGTCGCTGAGCCGGACAAAAGCGTTGTCTCCGGGTCCGTCGTCCGCAAGATCCTCGCAGCTGATCAGTTGCGGCGCTGACTTGGCCATCCCGCGTAGCTGCAGCTCGCGGAAGCCCATGACGAACAGCATGACCCCGAACAGAATCAAGACGGCGCGGATTCTGAATGTCACTATGGCCCCCTTTGGAGTTCCAAACCCTATCGACCGGCCGGTAGCCCGGGTTGAGGAGGGGCTTTCGGGCCCCCAGGCCGCTTTCCGTATGCTGGAGCCATGGGCATTACGCGTCGGGAACTACTGGCCGCAGGCACTGCGGCCGCCCTGCTAACCCGGAGGGGGCTCGCCCAGGTCGAGCCGCCCCCCGTCTCCGTCTCCAGTGCGAACGGACTGCGCACGGTCGAGCGCGCACGCGCACGCGCCGCCGCCGGAATGCGCCCCGTGGAAGCGGCCGTCGAGGGCGTCACGATCCTCGAGGACGATCCGAACGACATGTCGGTGGGCTACGGAGGCCTGCCGAACGAAGAGGGCGTGGTAGAGCTGGACTCGTGCGTCATGGACGGCACGCGGGGACTCGGCGGCGCTGTCGGAGGGTTGCAGAAGATCCGCAACCCGTCGCAGGTCGCCCTGCGCGTCATGGACCGCACGGACCACGTGTTTCTCGTGGGCGAGGGCGCGCGCCGCTTCGCGCTGGCGCACGGCTTCAAGGAAAGCAACCTGCTCACGGACGCCGCGCGCAAACGCTGGCTCGAGTGGAGGGAGAACCTCAGCGACAAGGACGACTGGGTGCCGCGTTCCGGCGGCACCGTGACTTGCCTGGTGCGCGCCGGCAACGGGCACATGGGAGGCGCCACCACGACGAGCGGCCTGTCGTTCAAGATCCCGGGCCGCATCGGCGACTCCCCCATCATCGCCGCGCCGCCCGTGTCGTCGACGTAGAGGCCCGCGGCGGGTTGCACGGGCCGTGGCGAGGCGTGCATCCTCACGTGCGCTTCCTTTCTCGCCGTGGAGACCATGCGCCGGGGGGCCGCGCCGGCCGAAGCGGCGCTCGAGTCCTGCCGCCGCATCGCGGCGCGCACGAAAGAGGTGCGTCTTCTCGACGGGAAGGGGCGTCCGCGTTTCAACGTGAAGGTCTACTGCCTGGACCCAGACGGAAGCCACGGAGCGGCCTCGATCTGGAGCGGAGGCAAGTACGCCGTGTGCGACGCCAAGGGCACCCGTCTCGAGCCGGCGTTGTTCCTGTACAAACGGCCCGGGTAGCAGGTCACTGCTTGGCCGACAGGCGCCCGAGGACGTACGACTCCCAGGCATGCACGACGCCGGGGCGCGGCTGTGTGGGGGCCGGCGGCACGCCGGGGCGCGGCTGGTGGGTCCAAGCATCCTTGGAGAAGTCGTACCTGGTCATGCCCTGCGCATCCACCCGTGCGATCTGGCGCGGTTTCAGACCGCGCCCCGTGAAACACAGCACCTCGCCCCCGACGGGAAGCGCATCGCTGGCTTCGCGCAGGAGCGCGTTGTGGATCACGGTGCCCAGCTCACTCAGCCCGATCGGCGCGTCGGGGGGCGTCCAGCCGCTGTTCAACAGCAGGCCCAGCGTCGCGTTCTGCTCGAAGCTGAGATCCACGCCATGCCCCAGAAAGCCGTTGTCGTAGAGTTCTTCGCCGTGGTCTCCGGTGATCAGGATGACGGTGTCGTCGAGCAGCTGTTTCTCCGTCAGCAACTCGAAAATGCCCTTCACGGCGCGGTCCGCGGCGTGCGCAGCGTTGCGGTACGTACGCTCGAGCCAGGCACGCTGATCCTCGGCGATCTCCGCGCGCGGGATGGCGCGGTCGACCAACACCGCGCGCATGCCGCTGTAGTGATAAGGAAAGTGCATCTCCTGGATGTTCACATAGGCTAGGAAGGGACGGGAGGGGTCGCGCAGCTCGAGCCAGGCGGCGAACTTTTTGCGCACGACGTGCGCGGGCATCATCAGCGCCGCGTGACTCGTCCCGCCGTACATGCGCAGCTCGGGGGGGAAGCGGTCCGCGTCCCAGCGGATGTCCACGCGGTCCATTCCGGTGCGCCGGGCAACTCCGCCGAAGTTCTCCGCCTGACCTGAGAACACCACCGTCTCATAGCCGAGAGCGCGCACGCGGTCGAAGAGAGGCGTGCCGGCCTCCGCAGGGGAGAGGGTACCGGCGAGGATCGAGCAGATCCCCGGCACCGTGAACCCCACGTGCGCGATCAGGTTCAGGCGGGCGCCGCCCGCCCGCGCCAGCGTCGGCATGACGGGTTGGCCGTCGACGCGGGCATCGATGAGGTCGTGCCGAGCCGACTCGAGCACGATCACGAGCACGTTGCGGGGCAGCAGCTTCGAGGCATCCCACGCCCCCACCAGCGGGCGCAGCTGCACGCTAGGCAGGTCGCCTCCCACGCCGTTCTCGTCCACGTCGTTGCCCACGACCTCCAGCGCGTAGGGATGCCGTGCTCCGTCGAACGGAGCCTGATCCACGGGGCGGACCAACAGGCCGTACCCGTCTCGGTCGAAGTCCGTCGCGTAGACGCCGGGCAACCGGTACGCCCTGTGCGCCACGCTGTGGGCAAGCGCCCGGTCCAGCGCCTGTGACAGCACGAGGATCAGCAACGGCATGGCAACGAACAACAGGTTCAGGGTGACGAGTCCCCGGCGCGAAGTGCACCAGCGCACCCAGCGTTTGCCTCCAAGCGCCGTCCCGAGGCGCGTGCCGTAGCGCTTCAGCACCCAGACGCCGGCCACGACGGCTGCCGCAGCGCCCACCACGAGCGGGAAGAGCCCCATCAGCTCCTCGCGCACGTAGGCCAGCACGGTCCCCAAGTCACCGCCGCCGAGCTCACGGGCCAGCGCCAGGTCCATGCCGTCCCTGAAGCGGCGATAGACCTCGAACTGCACCGTGATCGTCAGGAAGTAGACGAGGGCATACACCGCGGCTGCCGCGCGCGTCCAGCCGGCCCGCCGCGTCAGCTTGCGCAACACCCAGCGCAACACGGCTGTGACGGTCAGGAACAGCAGCAGCGCCTGCGCCACGAAGAGCAGCGGAAAGACCATAGCCTCGCCCGGAGCGAGAGGATGGCGTTGCAGGAAACCGCCGCCGGTCAGGAGGGAGAACTTTCTCTCGATGAGGACGAAGTCGTAGAGCGCCAGCGGCAGCCCGAGCGCCAGCACTACGAGCACGAGACCGCCCCGGGTACGGCGGTCCTCGTCGGTTTGCTGCGCTTGCGGCCTGGCGTCCATGAGCTGTCCGCGCGAGTGTAAATCAGAACACCGGACCCGCGCGCCCCTCAGCGCGCACGGAGCCGGGGGCACCGCCTCGGAACCGGACCCCCGGGGGTGTTCGGCCGTCTTCCGAGCCGTTATCGGGATCGAGGCCGCAGCAGCACGCGCAGAGCCGCGGCGAAGACCCAGGCAGCCGCCAGCGTGACAGCCAGCGTGGCCGCGAGTCCCGCCGCTCCCGACCAGCCGGTGCCGACCGGGAGCAGCCGGTACCGGAAAGCCATGGTGATCAGCGGGCGGTGGATCAGGTAGACGAAGTAGCTCAAGACGCCGACCCAAGCGACCGCGCGCACGGTGCCGGGCGACGCACGGCGGCCCAGCCGCCAGAGCAGTACCGTCACGACGGACGCCAGGACCCCCAAAGCGGGATCGATCAAGGGATAAAGCGTGGCGCTCAGGGTGGCCCCGGCGGCAACGAGAAGGGCTGCGCCGCCCGTCGCGAGCATCCGGCCGTCGACCTCGAGCCGGTCTCCCGCCGCAACCCGCCGTCCGAGCACAATACCGAGGAAGAACTCCGGCACCCGCGTCAGGAAGAAAGCGTGGCCGAAGTAGGGGTGCCAGCTCGCGAAGGTCTGCTGCGCGAGCATGGCCCGCGTTCCCGTTGCGACGACCACGAACAGGGCAAACCAGCGCCACGCGTGAGGCTTCGTCGCGCGCCCGTAGAGCATGGGGAAGATCAAATAGAGCGGAACGATCAACCCCACGAACCAAAGCGGCGAGTTGTCATCGAAGATCCACTCCCGGTTCAGGACGAAGACGAGCGTCACCTTGCGGAAGATGGACTCGGCTACCTCGCCCCAGCCCTCTTTGAAGCCGAGCAGGCCCTGCAGCACGCCGTAGCCGACGACCGCGATGACGAAGGGCGGCAAGAGCTTGCGGAAGCGGCGGACCAGAAAGCTCGCCCAGCGCACGTCGAGGCGCTCCTGCAGCCCGTACGCCAGGCCGAAGCCGCTAGCAACCACGAAGACGTGCACGCCGATGTAGCCGAAAACCGCAAACAGCGTCGTGACGAACCCGGCAGGATCGAACGGGGCCAGGGCGGCGCCCAGCGGTGCGTAGATGTCGCCCGGAGGCTGGAACGTCCACTGCAGGATCTTGGGATAGCGCCCCTGCACCTGGTAGAGCGCCGACCTCGTGAAGTGGTGGAGAAAGATGGCCAGGATGGCCAAGCCCTTCGCGAAATCGAGCGACTGCAGGCGCGGCGGGCGCGCCGCCGCATCTTCGGGCCGAGTCACTCCATGGGCTATCGGTTGAGGGTGGGCTGGACTACAAGTTGCCGTCTTTCAGCGGGTAGCTGCCGGCCGACTGCTCATTCGAGCCGGTGGGTCGTGTGGCACTCGACGCAGCTGGTGTCCAGCTCGTCCGCCCGGCGGCGCGTGAGCGCCTCGTCTCCGGCGGCCGCCGCCCGCGCCATGTCGCGCGACTGCCGCAGGCCCTTCAGGAACAGCGCGTCGAAGGCCTGCGGGTCCTGCTTGCGGTGGCGGCCCGCCGTCTCCAGCTGCGTGCGCTCCAGGATGTTGGCCACGCGCAGGCCGTCCCCGAGCGCCGCGTCCGTGTCACGCTTCCCCGAAGCCGTCTCGCGGATAAGCTCCTCGAGGTCTGCCTTGGAGATCAGGTCCATGGCCTGCTTGAAGGTCAGCGGCGGCTTGTCCGGAAGCGCCAGCGCCGCCTTGCGCCGTTCCAGCACCTCGTCGGGATCCACTTTCGCGCAAGCGGTGAGCGCTAGGAGCAGGAAGAGCGGGACCGGCCGCCTCACGACCGCGCCCGGTAGGCGCCCACGTCACGGTACAGGCCCGTGTACTTCGGATTGCAGCCCAGCTCGCGCATCATCGTCGTGGCCTGCTCGCCCGACCAGCCGCAGAACGCGACCCGGTAGACGCCGGCAGCGGCGGCGGAACGGTGCTTGCCGTTCTTGCAGTGGATGTACACCCGGCCCTCGGAGGACCGGACCGCCTCGACGATCCGCTGGGCCTGCTCGGGAGTCACGCCCTTGTAGGTCAGCGGGATCTCGAAGAACTCGAACCCGTGTTTGCGGGCCAGCCCGGCGGCCTTCCCGTCCTCGTCTTTGTCGACGCGGATGATGGTGCCCACACCCTTGCGCTTCAGACTCAGAAGACCCTCCTCCCCGATGGGCTCCGCCCCCTGGGCGACGCGCTCGTCGAGGCGCACGTACCGCCCGATGCCCGGCAGCTCCTCACAGATCATCTCGTGCGCGACCTGTGCCGCCTCCTCGCCGCAAGCGGCGCTGAGGAGTAGCCAACAGAGCCCGAGGAGGGTGAGTGTCTTCCGCATGGCCTCATCCATGGCAATCCCCGTACCGAGCGTGCAGGGGTCTGCCCTAAGTGAGTGTACGACAGGGGTTAGGGCCTGCAGGCGGCACGCCGCTGTATCCTTGCCGATACACGCAGGTTACTTGGGAATCACCGCGGGGTAAGGCTCAGGCGTGACCACGGTAGCCATCTTCGACCTAGACGACACCCTGGTCGACACCACAGCGCGGCTCGTGCCGGAGGCGCTGCGGCGCACGGCCGAGGCCCTGGGGGTGCCGGTCGGGCGCCTGAATGCGGGCGGCAAGACGGTCGACGAGGTGACCGCGCCGTGCGGTCCGCTGGACCCCGCGCAGCTGGAGGCGGCGGCGCGCGCTTGGTACGACCCCGTAGTGCCGGAGCTCGCGCCCGCACCCGGGGCACGCGAGCTCCTGGGGCGCCTGCGCGGCCGCGTGCGCCTGGTGCTCCTGACGCGCGGCGACCCGCAGCGCCAGAGCAACAAGATCGACCGGGCGGGGCTGCGCGATCTGTTCGACGAGATCGTGATCCGGTCCAGCGAGGAGCCGGGCAGCAAGGCCGACGACCTGCAGCGTATCCTCTCGGGGACCGATCCGAAGCGCAGCGTGGTGATCGGGGACGACCCCAACGACGAGCTCCGGTACGGCGCGGCGCTCGGCTGCCTGACGATCGACGTGCGCACGACTCCGCTGTGCACCATCGAAGAGGTCCTCACGCAAGCGGGACTCCTCGAATGACGCAAAGGTGGCGGAGGCGCAAAGATCCAACGCAAAGACGCAAAGGGGACAAGAGGAAGAGCAGGTTCGCGGCCCGGGCGCATCGTATGAGGCTTGCGCAGCAACGCGTCCCCTAGATCTGCTCTGCGTCTTTGCGTTCTGCTCTTTACGCGCTGGGGTCAGTGCGCAGGCGTTGGAGGAGGGACGTGGCCATCAGCGGCAACGCGATCGTCGCGTCGCAGACACAGGCCAAAAAGCGCGCGTCGAAGTCGTACTTCCCCCACGACTTGCTCTCGGAGAAGGTGCAGCCGGACATCCCGCCGAAGTCGGGGCGGTCGGTGGTGATCTGGATGCCGTAGTGGTATCCGGGCCACTGGTTGGGGGGCTCGCCGCGCGCCTTGGCCACGGCTTCGAGATAGGGGAATACCTGTTGCGCCCAGTTGCGGGGCACACCGCCGCCGAGAATGATCGTGCCCCAGCGCGTGCGGGTCGTGATCAGCTCGCCGAAGCGCGCAAGGTCGCCGATCTCGTCGAAGGCGTTGTTGTGGCCGCGGATGACGCGCGCCGTGGCTACGTTGATGCCGATCTCGGAGTCGGAGATGGCCGGCACGAAGATGGGTACGTCGCACTCGGCGGCGACCTTCACCATGCTGCGGCGCGGCGCCCACTCCCCAAGCGCGCGGATCAGCTCCGAAGGCCGGAACGTCCGGTCGGTCCACCCCCGCTCCTCGAGCCGTTCGTTGACGAGCGCCTCCGCCGCCTCGTAGTCCGCCTCCGCGATGTAGACGTCGAAGACGCGGTTGATCTTGTGCTTTCGCAGATCGTCGTCGTCCGCGTGCTCCGTGCCGAGCCAGTGGCCGACGTCCACCACCGAGTTGACGAAGTCGTGGATCACGTTCGCGCCGGTGCTGATGATCGCGTTGACGGCGCCCCCCTCCATCAACTCGCAGATGACCTCGCCCATGCCGGCGGGGGTCAGCGCGCCCGCGAGCGTCATCACCTTGAGGCAGCCCTCGTCGCGGCACATCGCCTCCCAGATGTCCGTGCACTGGCTGAGCTTGCGTCCCTGGAAACCGCATTGCCCCAGCGCGCGTACGAGGTCGTCGGGGCTGTGCGCCTCCGAGGGCCGCAACGGGCGCACCTTGTGGCGCATGTAGGAGTGATCGCCCGCGTCCTGTCCCAAGGGAACGGAGAGCATACGGGCGCCCCAGAGCGGGCGCAAACCGGCCGCTTCAGGTGCGGGCCAGGGTCATCAGCCGGCGCTTCTGCACGGCCGTGACGGGCATGACGCTGAGCCGCGGCATGCGCACCAGTGCGAAGTCCGCGAAGGAGCGGTCCGCCTTCACCGCCGCCAGAGTCACCG
>JAPUHK010000073.1 GCA_027297745.1 Planctomycetota bacterium
GTTTGCCTCGCTTCGCTGCGGGGCGGTGCGCCTCGAGGTGCTTCAGGAACGCCGCCGCCGCCACCGACGGAGGCCGGTCCCGCTTCGTGATCACCGCCAGCGTGCGGGTGATCTTGAGGCCCTGCACCGGGAGCACCGTGACTTCACGCGAATCGGCGGCCACGCCCAACCTGCTGACGAAGCCCAGACCCATGTCCAGGCCCACCATGCGCACGATGGACTGGATCGAGCGCAGCTCCATGACGGTGCGCACGCGCACGCCGTGCTCCTCGAGCGCGCGGTCGATGTGGCGGCGGATGGCGCTGCCGGCCTCGAAAGCCACGACGGGTGCGCCGTGCAGCGCGCCCGGGGGGATGCGCGCGCGTTGCGCCAGCGGGTGCCGGCGCGCCGCGATGGCGACGATGCGGTCCTCGTAGAAGGGCGCCACATCCAGGCCGCCCGCGCCGACGGGCAGCGTGACCATGCCCAGCTCCACCTCTTCGCTGAGCACGTCCTGCTCCACGGTGCGGCTGCCGGCCTCCTTCAGGTGGAAGATGATCTCCGGATGCGCCCGGCGAAAGTCGCGGATCATCCCCGGCAAGAGCGCCGAAACGGCGGTGGCCCCGCCGCCGAGCCGCACGGTGCCGCGCTCCAGCCGCAAGTGCGCGTCGACGTTCTCCTTCAGGCGTTCGTACCGGTCCAGCAGCGCGCGCCCCTCGGCCTCGACGATGCGGCCGAGGTCGGTGAGCGTCATGCCGCGCCGGCTGCGCTCGAACAGGGCCCCGCCGAACTCCTTCTCCGCCAGCTGGATCTGGCGCGTGAGAGCGGGTTGGCTCAGCAGCAGGGCCTGTGCCGCGGCGGAGATGGAACCGCGCCGGGCCACCTCCACGAGGGTGCGCAAGTGGGTGAGGCTCATACATCGAAGAATATCATGGATACGATCAATAGAATCAATTTCACTTATATCTCTGGATGGCTACGCTGAGGGGGGCGCATTCACGCCACGGAGAAAGCCATGCTCGATGACATCCGCCGCCGCTACGAAGCCCTCCCGGGGATCCTGGACAAGTTCCGCGCGCGCCTCGGCCGCCCCCTGACCTACGCCGAGAAGGTCCTGTTCAGCCATCTGCACGATCCCGACCAGGAGCTCGAACGCGGGAGCAGCTACGCGCTGTTCGACGTCGACCGCGTGGCCATGCAGGACGCCACCGCGCAGATGGCGCTCTTGCAGTTCATGCAGACCGGGCGCAAGGCGACCGCCGTGCCCACCACCGTGCATTGCGACCACCTGATCCGTGCCCAGGCCGGTGCGGCCGAGGACCTGGAGCGCGCGGAGAACGAGCACGGCGAGGTCTACCGCTTTCTCGCGGACGCATCGCGCAAGTACGGCATCGGCTTCTGGAAGCCCGGCGCCGGCATCATCCACCAGGTCGTGCTCGAGAACTACGCGGCGCCCGGGTTGATGATGATCGGAACCGACAGCCACACGCCGAACGCCGGAGGGCTCGCCATGGTGGCTATCGGCGTGGGCGGCGCGGACGCCGCCGAGGTGATGGCCGGCTCGCCGTGGGGCGTGCGCCTGCCGAAGCTGATCGGCGTGCACCTGTGCGGCTCCTTGTCCGGCTGGACGTCCGGCAAGGACGTGATCCTGAAGGTGGCCGAGATCCTGACCGTGGAGGGCGGCACGGGCGCCATCCTCGAGTACTTCGGCGAGGGCACGCGCAGCCTGAGCACCACGGGCAAGGGCACGATCACCAACATGGGCGCGGAGATCGGCGCGACGACCTCGCTCTTCCCGTACGACGAGCGCATGTCCGACTACCTGCGTTCCACCGGCCGCGACGAGCTGGCGGCGCTCGTGCAGGAACACGGCGCCAGCCTGGTTCCCGATGCCGAGGTCGTAGCCGACCCCGAGCGCTTCTACGACCGCGTGATCGAGATCGATCTGGACACGCTCGAGCCGCACCTGGTCGGCCCGCACACGCCCGATCTCGCGCACCCGCTATCACGTATGGCTGACGACGTGCGGCAAAACGACTATCCCGACGAGTTCACGAACGCGCTGATCGGCAGCTGCACGAACTCCAGCTACGAGGACATGAGCCGCGCGGCACACGTGGCGCGCCAGGCGTCCGCCGCGGGGCTCGCCCTCGCGCGTCCCTTGCTGGTCACGCCCGGCAGCGAGCGCATCAACCGCACGATCCAGCGTGACGGGCAGCTGGAGGCGCTGAAGGACGCCGGCGCCATGGTGCTCGCCAACGCTTGCGGGCCGTGCATCGGCCAGTGGAAGCGCTCCGACATTCCCGCCGGCCAGCGCAACTCGATCCTCACCAGCTACAACCGCAACTTCCGGCGCCGCAACGACGGCAGCGCCGAGACGCTGGCCTTCATCGGCAGTCCCGAGATCGTGACCGCCATGGCGTTCGCCGGCCGGCTCAGCTTCGATCCGCGCCGCGACAGCCTGCAAGCGCCCGACGGATCCGAGTTCCGCTTCGAGCCGCCCGAGGGCGACGACCTGCCCGGGCGGGGCCTGGCGGCTGATCCGGACGGATACGTCGAGCCCGCCGGCGACGGCGACCAGGTCGAGCTCCGGGTCGCTCCGGACAGCGAGCGGCTGCAAGTCCTGGAGCCCTTCGCGCCCTGGGACGGCAAGGAGTTCGAAGACCTGCCCGTGCTGCTCAAGGCGCAGGGCAAGTGCACCACCGACCACATCTCACCTGCTGGACCCTGGCTGCGCTACCGCGGTCACCTGGACCGCATCAGCGACAACATGTTCATCGGGGCCATGAACGCCTTCACGGGCGAGGAGGGCAAGGGTACCGACCAGCTCGACGGTACAGAGTCCAGGCCGTTCCATGAAATCGCGCGCCACTACAAGAGCGAGGGGCTGCGCTGGGTCTTCTTCGGAGACGACAACTACGGAGAGGGCTCGAGCCGCGAGCACGCCGCCATGTCCCCACGCTTTCTGGGCGCTGCGCTCGTCTGCGTGAAGAGTTTCGC
>JAPUHK010000074.1 GCA_027297745.1 Planctomycetota bacterium
GGACGACTCCGAGGACACCAAGGCCTTCTACAGGATGATGTTCACCGACCGGAACGTAGGGATGGCGGACAAGGTCGAGGAATACATGAAGGGGGACAAGACGTGCTTCGTCATCGCCGGCGCAGGCCACATGATCGGCGACGACGGGATCCCGGCGCTCTTGCGCAGCCGCGGCTACAAGGTCGAGCAGTCAGCCGCCAAGGGGCGCAAGAAGGCCGAAGAGACCGGGGAGAAGCCCGCGAAGAAGGCCGAGGAGCAGCCGCTCGAGAAGGCCGGCTCGCCCAAGTAATAGTTGAAGGCGTTTGGGGGGTGGCGGGGACCCCTTTGCAGAAGCCCATGTCTCAGGAGCCGGATAAGTCCACGCGGGAGGCGCTCAGCGAGCACACCGCCTTCCTGCAGCGCGTCGCGCGCAGCCTCGTCTTCGACAAGGGGCAGGCGGAGGACGTCGTGCAGGAGGCGATGGTCGTGGCGCTGCAGCAGCAGCCGCGCCAGCGTTCGAAGCTGCGCGCCTGGCTGGCCGGCATCACCCGCAACCTCGCGCTGAAGCGTGTGAGGTCCGAGGGGCGGCGCGCACAACGCGAGCGCGCCTCCGCACGCCCGGAGGGGACGCCGCCCACGTTCGACGTGGTGGCCAAGCTCGAGCTGCAGCAGCGCGTCCTGCAAGAGGTGCGCAATCTCGATGAGCCCTACCGCTCCGCGATCGTCTACCGCTACTACGACCGGCGCAAGCCGCGCGAGATCGCGCGCGAGCTGGGCATTCCGGTCAAGACCGTGGAGACACGCCTGCGCCGCGCCGTCGAGCAGTTGCGCGCGCGCATGGACGACGCGTACGGCGGCGACCGGCGCTCCTGGTGCCTGGGTCTGGTAACCCTCGTTCCCCTTTCGCGGGCCGCGGAGGCGGCCGTCACTTCGGCGGCCGTCACGACCGGCACGGTAGTGCCCGCGGCCGCAATCGCAAGCGCAGCGGCACAGTCCGCTGCCGCCTTCACCGGAGCCATCATGACCGCAAAGACCGCCGCCATCCTCACCGCCACGCTCGTGCTCGCCGCCTTCGGCGCGGGCTGGGTGCTCAAGCCGCAAGACCCGGACGATGCGTCCACGCGTCGCGCGCCGACCTCAGCAACGGATCGCGTGGCTCGTGTGCGTTACGACGCTGCGCTCCGCGAGAACGAGGCGTTGAAAGCGCGCGCCGACGACCTGCAGCGCAAGCTGGAGGCGCTTCAGGCGGGAGCCGAGGAGGCCCCGGCCGCCGGCGAGGCCGCGGCGCAGGACGCACAAGTCGAGGCGCGCGACCCCAAGGCCCCGGCGTTCCGCTTTGCCGGCATGGAGCAGGCGCTGGACGAGATCGATTGGGAGGCCATGGGCGAGTCCGTGCGCAACCTCGCGCCGCTGCTCGAGAAGATGGTGGCTGCGATCGAGGAGACCGGCGAGATCGACTTCAAGGACATCGGTGCGATCCAGCAGTGGAACGGCCCGCTCCTGACCGCGGCGCTCAAGCTCAACGAGCACCCGTTGGCGGGCTCCGGCATGAACGGCAAGTTCACCAACCCCGGCGTGGCGTCCAACATGGTGCACGCCGCCCTGGCCAAATCCGACCAGCCGCTGAGCGCCGATCAGCGCAGCGCCCTGCGCGAGACGACCGTCGCCTTCCTCCAGGCGGACGGCGAGCGCCTCCACAGCTACTCGGACGACACCGTGGGCCTCGAGAAGTTCATGGACGAGATGGCGCTCAAGGAGCGCTACTACGCCCGCTTGCATGAGCTGCTCACCCCGGAACAGCAGTCCATCCTGCATCCCGAGGCGGTGCGCGGACACACGGCGGTGGACCTCTTCTCCTCCGGGATCACCTGGATGACGCAGACGGTGCCCGTCGAGGCCAAGGACCGCGCCGGCCTGCAGGAGCAGTTCGTCAAGAAGCACATGGGGCACCTCAAGCTCGACGAGTCGGCGCTGCCCGTGTTGGAGCGTCTGGCAGCCGATTGGGTCGCTACGTTGCCCGAGGACCTGCCCACGGCGCCCACGGGCACCTTCGTCAGGCAGATGCGCTTCATGGAGACCGCGCACGCGGCGGCCTCCGCGAAGCGCTACCTGGAGGTGCGCAAGGCGATGCTGGCGCAATTGCCGCTGAGCGACCTGCAGCGCAAGAAGCTGCTGGCCGACGCGATGTTCCCGGTGCCGTTCCTGTCCGCACAGAGCCCCGCCACGGTTCCGGCGCCCGAGTGATCGGGCCGGCCGTGGCGCGCACGCCGCGCTCTTGATCCCGGGAGTGCCTTTTGGCACCGTGGCGCTCGGTTGGCCGGCCACGGGGAAGAATGGGACGACCGTCCGCACCCTGCCGGGCCGCGAGCAAATGGAGGCAGTGTGGTGGCAAAGAAGAGAAGCTCCGGCAACACGGTTACGCTCCAGCGCGGCGGTCGCGAAGTGCGCTTGCACAAGTCGCCGCACCTGATCGCCGTCCGCTTCCGCAGCGGTGCGGTGCCGCAGAACCTGACCGGCCCCGAGGGGCGCGAGTTGGACCGTCTGCGCGGCCGCGCCTCGCTGCGTTTCGTGCGGCGCGTGCCGGGCCGCCGCGTGGCGCTCTTTCGCTGCCGCAGCCCCCGGGACCGCAGCGACGTCATGGACGAGTTGCGCGCGCACAAATCGATCCAGTACGTCTCGCACGTGCTGCAGCGCTCGGCGGACGACGACGGCGGGAGCGAGATCGGGGTCGACGACCGTGTGTTCGTCGAGTTCGGCGGCAAGCCCAGCCGCCGCCGGGTCAAGAGCGTCGAGCGGGAGCACGGCCTGCGCGCGATCTGGCAGTTTCCCGAGATGCCGGGCGGCGTCGTGTTCCAGGTCACGAGCGACGCCAAAGAGAACCCGATGAAGATCGCGAACAGGTTGCACCACAGCCGCGCCTGCCGCACGGCCGAGCCGTGCCTCGTCGAGGCCAAGGCGGCACGTGCGGTTCCTTCCGACCCCAGCTTCCGCCGGCAGTGGCACCTGCTCAACACGGGACAGGGAGGCGGTACGCCGGGCGCGGACTGTAACGCGCCCGCGGCCTGGGACTACACCTGGGGCGATCCGAAGATCACGATCGCGATCATCGACGACGGCTTCGACCTCCAGCATCCCGACCTCCGGGGAGCCGACAAGGTGCGCCATCCGTACGACGCGACGGAGCGGGACAATAACCCGTCGCCCGGCGCGTTCAGCGACAACCACGGCACCGCCTGCGCCGGCGTGGCGATCGCGTCGCGCGGCGGGGACGGGCTCACGGTAGGCACGGCGCCCGACTGCAGCTGGATGCCGATCCGCCACGCCGGGGAGATGGGCGACTTCGAGGAGGCGCTGGCCTTCTACCACGCCTACCGCAACGGCGCGGACGTGATCAGCTGCTCGTGGGGCCCGCCCGACAACGCCTACAACGAGTTCTGGCCCATGCCCAGCATCACGCGCTACGTGATCGACCTGTGCGTAAAGCGCGGCCGCGGCGGGAAGGGCATCCCCGTGCTGTTCGCGGCCGGGAACGGCAACGAGCCGCTCGCCCTGGACGGCTACGCGAACTACAAGAACGTGATTGCCGTCGCGGCCAGCACGAATCAGGACGAAAAGGCCTGGTACAGCGACTACGGCAAGAACGTGTGGGTCTGCGCGCCCTCCAACGGGGGGACGCTCGGGGTCTACACGACCGACCGCACGGGCTACCGCGGGTACAGCTCGGACTCCGACTACGTCGCCGACTTCGGCGGCACGTCTTCCTCGACGCCGCTCGTGGCCGGCGTGGTGGGCCTCATGCTGGCCGTGAATCCGAAGCTGACGGTGTCGAAGATCAAGAGTATCTTGAAGCGCACCGCGGTGAAGATCGGAATCGAGCAGGCCTACGAGTACGAGGACCACTGGGGCGACTGGTACTCGGACGAGTACGACAGCCGCGGTCACAGCCAGGTCTTCGGGTGGGGGTGCGTCGACGCGGGCGCCGCCGTTGCCGCCGCGCGGAACGCCTAGCCCCGAGCCTTCAAGGATTCGCGGGGAAAGGACGATGGTTGACCTATGGCCCCGACACTCCTGGTCACCGGCGGCGCCGGCTACATCGGCAGCCACACCTGCGTTCAGCTGCTCGAAGAAGGCCACGACGTGGTCGTGCTCGACAACCTGGAAAACAGTTGCGCCGAGGCGCTGGACCGGGTGCGCGAGATCACCGGCAAGGAGCTCACCTTCTACCAGGACGACATGCTGGATCCGGCGGCGCTCGAGACCATCTTCCGGACCCACTCCTTCGACGCGGTGCTGCACTTCGCCGGGCTCAAGGCGGTGGGGGAGTCGACGGAGGTGCCGCTGCGCTACTACCACAACAACGTGACGGGCACGCTGCACCTGCTCGACACGATGAAGCGGCACGGGGTGCGCGACATCGTCTTCAGCTCGTCGGCGACGGTGTACGGGGATCCCGCGTCGGTCCCGATCACCGAGGACTCTCCGCTGGTGGCCGCCAACCCTTACGGCCGCACGAAGCTCATGATCGAGGACATCCTGCGCGACCTGTGCGCCGCCGATACCAGCTGGCGCGCGATCCTGCTGCGCTATTTCAATCCCGTGGGCGCGCACCCGAGCGGCCGCATCGGCGAGGACCCGCAGGGCATCCCCAACAACCTGATGCCGTTCGTGATGCAGGTTGCGGTGGGCAAGCATCCGCGCGTGCAGGTCTTCGGGGACGACTACCCGACGCCCGACGGGACCGGCGTGCGCGACTACATCCACGTGGTCGACCTGGCGCGGGGCCACCTGGCGGCGCTCGACGCGTTGCCCGGGACCGCGGGCTGCGCGGTTTACAACCTCGGGACCGGCAAGGGCTATTCAGTGCTGGAGATGATCGAGGCCGCGAGTCGCGCCGTGGGGCGCGAGATCCCGCACGACGTGACCGCACGGCGCCCCGGCGACATTGCACAGTGCTATGCGGATCCCTCCAAGGCCGCCCGGGTGCTCGGCTGGAGCGCCAAGCTCGGCCTGGACGAGATGTGCGCGGACGCCTGGCGCTGGCAGAAGGCCAACCCGCACGGTTACGGCGTCTCCCGCGGCGTGGTGCACGCCGGCTAAGGCTCGAGCGCGTGCTGCCGATACTGCGCCCGGGTCGGGCGTGCGCAAGCACAGCCCGCCAACGGGAGGACCGCCATGAGGCAAGCGGTGGGCAACGGTTTCGATCTTTCCGAGGCTCTTGCGCGAACGGACGGCGACCTCGAGCTTCTGCAGGAAATGGGACAGAGGTTCCTGCAAGAGCTCGATGACCTGCTCGACGACATGCGTTGGGCCATTTCCGGCGCGAACTCCGCTGCGCTGAGCGTCGCCGCCGGCGATCTCAGGGGATCGGCCTCGACCTTCGGGGCGCACGCCGCGGCCGCCGCCGCCCTGCGACTCGAGCAGATGGGGGAGAGCGGCGTGTTCGACGGCGCGGACCGCGTTCTGGCGGAGCTCGAGTCCAGCTTGGCGCGCCTGCGCCCCGCGCTCGAGTCGCTCGCCGACTCCTAGAGGCGCCGAGCCCGAGGTCCGAGCGAGAGCCCGACACCCGAGCCCGTGTGCATCTTCATCTCCGTGCCGTCTCTGTGATCTCAGTCGTCTCTGTGGTGAACCACCACCGTCCGTTTGCGTGCGTGAGGCCAAGGCCACGGCTGAGGCCAAGCAGGGGAGGAAGACAGCGCGGTGACGCTGCGCGTATAGTCACCCGCCCGTGAAAGCGCTCGTCGTCGCGGGGGCCCGTCCCCAATTCGTGAAGGCTGCGGCCTTGCTGCCCGCGTTGCGCCGGCGTGGGGAGGCGCTCCTGGTGCACACCGGCCAGCACACCGACGCGGCCATGGTGCAGGCGCACTTCCTGGACCTCGGCCTCGGCGAGCCCGACGTGCATCTCGAGGTGACAGAGACCAATCGCGGGCGCCGCGTGGCGGCTATGGTGCAGGCCCTGGTCGAGGTCATCGAGCAGCAGCGGCCCACGCACGTGCTGGCGCTCGGCGACACCGACTCCGCCCTGGCGGCGGGTTTGGGCGGGGCGCTCGCCGGCGCGGTGGTGGCGCACGTCGAAGCGGGTGCGCGCAGCGGCGACCGGTCCATGCCGGAGGAGCTCAACCGCATCACCGTGGACGAGTGGAGCCGGCTCTTGTTCTGCTCCACCGAGGCGCACGCTGCGGAGCTCAGTGGACGCGATGGCGTGCACGTGGTGGGCGACGTCATGGCCGACGTGCTGTTGCGACACGAAGCGGCGATCCGCGCCTGCGTCCCCGCGCGGGAGGCGCCCTACGCCGTGCTGACATTGCACCGCGCTGCTACCGCGGATGATGCGGCGGCGCTGGAGAGAGTGCTGCAGGCGGTGGGGCGCGCCGGCCTGCCGACGCTCTTCCCCGTGCACCCCCGGACGCGGCCGAACCTGCCGTCCGTGCCCGCGAACGTGGAGCTCATGGAGCCGCTTCCCTACGTGCAGTTCCTCGCGCACGTCGCCGCCGCCGCTTGCGTGCTCACGGACTCGGGCGGCGTGCAAAAGGAGGCCTACTTGCTGGGCGTGCCCTGCGTGACGTTGCGCGGCTGCACCGAGTGGGCGGAGACGGTGGATCAGGGGTGGAATGTCCTGGTGGCGACCAATCCGGAGCGCATCGCCGCCGCGCTGCGCGATCCGCCGCGCGGCAGCGAACGGCCGCCGCTCTACGGCGACGGGAACGCCGCGTCACGCATCGCTGCCGTCCTGGCTACCGACTAGCGCGTTCTCTGCGGTGCAGCTTGCGCTCGGAGCGCAAGACCAGCACCACAAGCACCGCCAGCGGCAAGAGGGCCACGGCCTTGCCGGTCATCGGCAGCGGCAGGGACAGCACCGCCATCAGCATCAGGAAGCCGCAAAAGCAGGCCCAATGCGAGCTGGGCAGCAGGTCGGTCTTGGTGTGCCGCGCGATCGCCAGGGAAGAGCCGAGGAAGAGCAGCGTCTCCGCCGCCACGATCGACCAGGCGGCGCCGAGCGCGCCGTACTCCGGCACTACGACGGCGAGAAGCCCGATGTGACACAGCATCACGGCCCACCACAAGGTGCGCCGCTCGGTCGGCGTCATCAGCTCGCACACGAGGCCGCGCAGCGACAACGGGAACAGCGCGACCCCGAGCACGCGCAGCTCGGGCACCTCGGCCAGGAGCAGCGCGGCGAGGCCGACGGTCAGCCCGGCCGCCCCGTGACGCAGTGAGCCCTTGCGCACGACGCGCCGGAAGATCCACGGCAGCCGGCCCGCCAAGGGGACCATCGAGGGGCGCGAGTACGTGGCAGCGAAGCGCGTGGCCAGTGCGAACAGCATGAAGCCCGCGGCCAGCGGCGCGAAGGCGCCGGCGGTCGCCCACCCGGCGCTGACGGCCAGGGCGATGATCCCCGCGCCGCCCTGAACGGTCCATCCCAGGTGGACCCAGTCGCGCGCGCGCACGAACCACACGGCCAGCAGCGCAACCGCCACGCACGCGATCTGGCCGGCAAGCGTTGTGGACATCCACGACGTCAGGCCCGTTCCCAGCGCCAGGCCCACAGCCGAAAAGGCGGCCGGCGCGCGCCAACGATCCCTCAGGCGCTTGAGACGGATCGGGTCGGGGCGCGGGACCTTCCGGACCTCCTCCACAGGGTTGCCTTCCGCGAGAGCTGCCACTCCGGCTCCCTTATCGACCGGCGCGCAACGCGGGCTTAGCTGGTCGAGAGGCGCCGAGCGCCTTTGCGCTTCGCGCCTCGGAGTCTCTGCGGCGCTACCCGCTAGATCTCAACGAGAGCGCGGAAAGGGCGGCCTGCTAGCTTTTCACGGCCATGTAGCGCCGTCAGCTCGATGACCACACAGACGCCCGTCAGCGCGGCGCCGAGCCTTTCCACCAGCGCGCAGGCCGCCGCCGCCGTGCCGCCGGTGGCCAGCAGGTCGTCCACGACCAGCACACGCGCGCCGGGGCCGAAGGCGTCGGCGTGGATCTCCAGCGCGTCCTGGCCGTACTCCAGATCATAGGTGACCCGTTCCGTGCGCCAGGGCAGCTTGCCGGGCTTGCGCGCGGGAACGAAGCCCGCACTGAGCCGGTGCGCGACCGGCGTTCCGAACAGGAAGCCGCGGCTCTCGATTCCCAGCACGTGTGTCACCGACGCGCCGCTGAAACGCTCGACCATCCAGTCGCAGATGTCCTCGAACAGGGCGCCGTCCGCGAGCAGCGGCGTGATGTCCTTGAACACGACGCCCGGCTTGGGAAAGTCGGAAACGTCACGAATGGCCGCGCGCGCTCGCTCCGAGAGGCTCACATCTCCTCCAAGGGCTCGAGGCCCAGCAGCTCCAGCCCGATGCGCAGCGTGGCGCGCACGCCCGCCACGAGCCGCAGCCGTGCGGCGCGCAGGCCGTCGTCGTCGCACAGCACGCGCAGCGCGCGATCCTTGCCGCCCGCCGCATGGTAGGCGCGGAACTCGCGCGCCAGCTCGTACAGGAAGGCCGCCACGATGGACGGCTCCCGGTCCGTGCAGGCGCGCTCCACCTCGTTCGGGAACTCCGTCATGCGGCGCACCAGCTCCCATTCCGGCGCGGCCTGGAGCAGGCTCGCGTCGCCCCTTACCGGTTCGCCTCCCTTGCGCAGGATGGAGCAGGCCGACGCATGCGCGTACTGCAGGTAGGGGCCGGTGCGGCCGTCGAAGCTGAGCACCTGTTCCCACTCGAAGTCCACGTTGCGGCGGATCTGGGTGCCGAGATCCGAGAAGATCACGGCGCCCACGCCGACCGCCTCCGCCACGCGCTCGCGATCCGCGAGGTCGGGGTTCTTCTCGGCGATGATCGCGTCGGCGCGGCGCACGGCTTCGTCCAGGACCTCTTCGAGCAACACGCCCCGGCCCTCGCGCGTGGCCGTGCGGCGGCCGCCCATGAGCACCTGCCCGAAGGCGACGTGCATGCAACGTTCCGCCCACGCGTACCCGAGTGCCTCGAGGCCGCTGAACAGCTGCTTGAAGTGCAACTCCTGCGCGACGTCGACGACATAGTTCATGGAGGCGAAGCCGTACTGCTCGTGGCGGTCGATGGCCGCCACCAGGTCGCGGGTCTGATAGAGCGTCGTGCCGTCGCTCTTGCGCAGAACGACCACGCCCAGCGACTCGTCCGCAGGGTCCAGCACCACGGCACCCTCGGAAACGCGCGCCCGGCGCTGGGTCAGCAACCGCTCCACGAACGCCTGCGCGCGCTTGACGTACATCTGCTCGCCGTCGACCTTGTCGTAGCGCACCCCGAGCCGGTCGTACACGCGCCGGAACCCCGCCAGCGAGATCTCGCGCGCCTCGGTCCACAGGCGCACGGCTTCCGCATCCTCCTGCTCGAGCCGCTTGGCCCAGGCACGGGCACGGTCCATGCGCTCCGGATCGTCCGCGCACAGCTTCGAGGCCTCGACGTAGGTTCGATTCAGAGCGTCCGCGTCCTTGGCCTCGCCGAGCTCCTCGATGCCCACCATGAGCTTGCCGAAGGCCGTCCCGACGTCCCCGAGGAAGTTGAGGCTGACCACCTGGTGGCCGCGGTGGCGCATCAGGTTGGCCAGCGCCTGCCCGATCACCGACGAGCGCAGGTGATGGAACAGCAGCGGCTTGGCGATGTTGGGCGAGCCGTACTCCACGACCACGGGCTCTGCCGCGGCGGCGTCCGTTCCGCCCCAGGCCTCGCCTTCCGTCTCGAGGCGCTCGAGGAGCTCCGCCGCCCATGCGCTGCGGTTGACGCGGAAGTTCACGAACGGCCCCGCGGCCTCGGCGGCTTCGAGCCGGTCCGTCGGCGCGAACGCGGCGGCGACCTCGGCCGCGATCGCGGCGGGAGACTTGCGCATGGCCTTGGCGAACGTGAAGCAAGGCAGGCTCAGATCGGCCCGCTCGCGCTCGCGCGGAACGGTTACCGCGGCGCACGCTTCGTCCTCCGGGATCCCGGCGGCTGCGGCGGTTTTTGCGATGGCTTTGCGGAAGCTAAGCAAGGCTCGTAGATCCTACTGGGGGAGGCTTGAAAACCCCACCTGCGGCGGCGCGTTGCCGGGGAGCCGCACGCTTGCCGTGGTACCTTGACCGGGCGGCACGCCACTGCGCGGGCCGCGGAGGATCGTGAGGATGCAGAAGGTTCCTTTTCTGGATCGGAACGTCGTGTTGCGGATCGTGAAGCCGTATCCGCAGGCGCGCAACCACGTCTACACGGGACGTGTGGTGGACTACGACGGCAACTTCGTCGTCGTCGACGGGTGCGTGCTGCACTTCGGACGCCCGAGCGCCGAGGATCCCGCCGGCGGCCTGACCACGTCGCCGCGCGCCGTGCGCTGGATTGCGTTGCAACGCGTGGAGTACATCCGCGAGCTCCCGGAGGAGATGGACCCCTACGATGTCACCAAGCTCAAGGTCTCGGCCGACGGCAGCATCGAGTACCCGGCCCTGGACCGTCCGGACCTGCTCCCCGACTAGGGTGAGTCCGAGGGCCTACGCCGCGGCGCGAACTCGGTTGTCGCCGTCCGCCTCTACGTCTGCCCCTTTCCTCTTCCTTGGTTGCTGGAGAAGGGGGGAGGGGGGAGAGGTAAAGGTAGGGTAAGGGTAGAGGTAGGGGTCCGCTACGCGATGCCGAGCAGGTCGTAGACCTTGCGCCCGGTGGCTTCCTCGAACACGGCGCGCAAGCCCTCCACGCGGGCGGCGTTGCGCCGGAAGAAATCGGCGGGGCCGTAACGCTGCTCGAGGTCGTGGAGGCGCGCGTCGATCGTGGCGCGCTCGCCGCCGATGGCCAGGAAGTCGGCCAACGCGATCCAGCGCTCTTCGTCCGAGAGCGCCTCCAGCTGGAGCACGCCGGCCATCTCGGCGATCAGCGCGGCGTCGGCGTTGTGATCCCGGCGCAGCTCCTCGACGTCGGCACCCTTCGTGGCGTGCGTGATGCAGGCGGGCGCGTAACCTGCGTGCCCGGCGTCGACTACGACGCGGAAGCCCTCGATCGGGTGGCGCGCACCGTGGGTCCGCGATCGGCCGATATCATGCACCCAGGCCATCGCTTCCGCGGCGTCGGCATCAAGGCCGCCCCAGGCCTCTGCCAACATGCGCGCGATCTCCGCCACGCAACGGCTGTGCTCCAGCACGGGCTGGCCGGGGCCCATGCGCTCCATGAGCAGCGCCCGCGCCTGCGCCGGGTCGAAGCCGCCGCGCAGGGCGGGGTCGCGCAGGAAGGCGGCGGCGTCGCGCAGCACGTTCCGCAGATCGGTGTGCACGATGCGCGTCGACGCCGCGTCGAAGTCGTCCCAAGAGCCACTCGAGTGTTCGGGGGACAGCCGGACCTGCTCTTGGGAAGTCTCGGCCAGGTAGTAGAAGACCTCTTTGGGGCTCTTCGCTACTTCGTACCGGATGCGGCGGCGAAAGAAAGGAAAGACGCGCAGCGCGTCCTTGCCGAGACCGCACTCCTCCTCGGTCTCGCGGTAGGCCGTCTCCAGGAGGTTCTCGCCCTCGTCCACCTTTCCCTTCGGGACGCCGACCGTCCCGTGCCGGGCGCTCGTGAGCGTGAGATACAGGAGGCGGGAGCCTTCGCGGCGGAATACCACGAAGCCGCTTGCCCTCACCAACGCCATCCCGGGCGATTCTACGGGGGGTACCGGACGGGGGTGCGGTGCAGGTCCGGGCCGGGCTAGAATGCCCGGCGGGGCAGTGATGGAGCAGACGCTACGCAACCTGGGCCGGATTCTGCGGGCGGTCCCGGAGGACGCGACCCTGGCGCTCGAGCGCAAGCTGGTCGAGTGCCGGCGCGTCTTCGTCTACGGGCTCGGCCGCTCGGGTCTGATCGCGCGCACGTTCGGCATGCGGCTGGTGCATCTCGGGCGCGACGCGACCATCGTGGGAGACACGACCACCCCGGCCGTCCGCGCGGGCGACCTGCTCGTGGTCTGCTCCCGCACGGGCATGAGCCCCATCCTGCGTCACGCCGTGGGCCTCGCTCACGGACAGGGGGCCTCCGCCGTGACCATCGTCGGGGACACCGGCACTCCGCTCGCCGCTGAGGCGGACCTGGTCGTGCGGCTACCCCTCGAGGCGGCGGAAGAGGCGGACGAGCAGCCCATGGGCTCGCTCTTCGAGCAGGCGCTGCTCTTGTACCTGGACTCCGTCGTGCTGCGGCTGATGGCGCGGCTCGAGAAGAGCGCGGGCGAGATGGAGCGCGTGCACTCCAACCTCCCTTAGGGGTCTGTCTGAGCACTCCTCTGGATTGGCCGGCTGCGCAGACGGAGTTGACTGCACCCTGGCCGTGTCGCGCCCGCACAGGCGGTGTTTCGAAGATCACCTGGATTCCTCGCCGGGACCCGCCGGGGGGCTTCCGGGCCCGCTTACACTATTCCCCCGGGAGGTCGCCGCGGTCGCCCCGGGGAGGGGATTCGGGTCCCGCGGCACCGTCCGAGCCCGGTACACATGGGAGACCCGCGATGAAGCAAGCTGTGATTGTCGGGGCGGCTCGAACCGCCATCGGCAAGTTCAACGGGAGCCTGTCGCGCTTCAGCGCCCCCCAGCTGGGTTCGTTGGCCGTGAGCGCTGCCCTCGAGCGCGCCGGCGTCGACTCCGGCGCGATCGACGAGGTGATCCTGGGCAACGCGCTGCAAGCGGGCGTCGGCCAGAACCCCGCGCGGCAGGCGGCGCTCGGCGCGGGCTTCGATCCCTCGATCGCCGCCTTCACCGTCAACAAGGTGTGCGGCTCCGGCTTGAAGTCGGTGGCGCTGGCCGCGCAGGCCATCCGCGCCGGCGACTCCGAGCTGCTCGTGGCCGGCGGCATGGAGTCCATGACCAACGCGCCCTACTTGATTCGCAAGGCGCGCGGCGGCCTGCGGCTCGGCCACGGCGAGCTGACCGACTCCATGGTGGCCGACGGTCTGTGGGAGGCGTTCGAGGACTACCACATGGGCAACACCGCCGAGCTGGTCGCGGAGAAGTACGACGTGCCGCGCCCGCGCCAGGATGCGTACGCCGCCGAGAGCCACCAGCGCGCGGCGGCGGCGGCCGGAAAGTTCGAGCGCGAGATCGTTCCCGTCGAGGTTCCGCAGCGCAAGGGCGACCCGATCCAGTTCAAGTACGACGAGGGCGTGCGGCCCGACACGACCGGCGAGGAGCTGGCCAAATTGCGCCCCGCGTTCCGCAAGGACGGCTCGGTCACCGCCGGCAACGCCTCGCAGATCTCCGACGGCGGCGCGGCGGTCGTGGTGGCCGAGGAGGAGCGCGCAAAGGCGCTCGGGCTGAAGCCGTTGGCGCGCATCAAGGGCTACGCGATCGGCGGCGTCGAGCCCAAGTGGGTCATGATGGCCCCGGTCGATGCCGTGAACAAGCGCAACGCCAAGCTCGGCACCAGCATCGACGACTTCGACCTGATCCAGCTCAACGAGGCCTTCAGCTCGCAGGCCTGCGCCGTGATGGGCGAGCTCAAGATGGATCCGGCCAAGGTCAACGTGAACGGCGGCGCGGTCGCGCTGGGGCATCCCATCGGGGCGTCCGGCTGCCGCATCCTGGTCACGCTGCTGTACGCCATGATGGACCGCGGCGCCGCGACGGGACTGGCCACTTTGTGCCTGGGAGGCGGCAACGCCGTCGCCCTGGCCGTGGAGCGGCTGTAATGCTGGGCGTCGTCGGCGCGGGCACGATGGGCAACGGCATCGCGCAGGTCTTTGCGACCTACGGTCATGACGTAGTGCTCTCGGATCTCGACGAGGGGATCCTGCAGAAGGCGCACGGCACGATCGAGAAGAGTCTGAGCCGCTTCGTGAAGAAGGAGAGGCTGACGGCCGACGAGGCCGCGGCGATCCTCGGGCGCATCCGCACCTCGACGGCGCTGGGCAGCCTCGCCGACGCAGAGTTGGTTGTCGAGGCCGTGGTCGAACGCCACGAGGTGAAGGACCGGCTCTTCCGCGAGCTCGAGGAGGTCGTGCAGCCCGACGGCATCCTGGCCTCGAACACGTCGTCGATCTGGATCACGCAGATCGCGTCCGCGACGAAGCGCCCCGACAAGGTGATCGGGATGCACTTCATGAATCCCGTGCCGCTGATGAAGCTGGTCGAGGTGATCCGCGGGCACGACACCAGCGACGAGACGACCGAGCGCGTGCTCGAGCTCGCGCGGAGCATGGACAAGGTGCCCGTCGAGGTCAACGACTCGCCGGGGTTCGTAAGCAACCGCGTGCTCCTGCCCATGATCAACGAGGCCATCTACTGTCTGCATGAGGGCGTGGCCGACGCTGACGCCATCGACACCGTCATGAAGCTCGGGATGGCGCACCCCATGGGTCCGCTCGCGCTCGCGGACTTTATCGGCCTCGACGTGTGCGAGGCCATCATGGAGGTGCTGCACCGCGACCTGGGCGACGACAAATACCGGCCCTGCCCGCTCTTGCGCAAGATGGTGATGGCAGGGCACCTCGGCCGCAAGACCGGCCGCGGCTTCTACGAGTATTGAGCCATGGACTTCCAGCTCACCGAAGATCAGATCGCGATCCGGGACCTGGCGCGCAGCTTCGCGACGGAGGTGTGCGCCCCGACCGCGGCCGAGCGCGACCGCAAGGAGGAGTTCCCTGCCGCGGAGTTCCGCAAGGCGGCCGAGCTCGGTCTAGCGGGGCTGCTGATTCCCGAACAGTACGGCGGCGCGGGCCTCGGCAACTTGGAATTGTCGCTCGCGCTGATCGAGATCAACCAGGCGGACGCTTCCGTCGGCGTCACACTGTCCGTGCACAACTCGCTCGTCAGCTCGCTGATCAACTGCTGGGGCAGCGAGGAGATCAAGACCCGGTACCTGCCGCGGCTGGCTTCCGGCGAGTGGATCGGCGCGTACGCCCTGTCGGAAACCGGGTCCGGCTCCGACGCCGGCAGCCTGACGTGCAAGGCGCAGCGCAACGGGGACGACTTCGTGATCACCGGGAGCAAGGCCTGGATCACGAGCGGCGACCAGGCGGGCCTGTTCGTGCTCTTCGCGCGCACCGGCCCCGACGGCAACAAGGGCATCAGCGCGTTCGTCGTGGAAGCGGGCCTGCCCGGCATCCAGGTGGGCAAGAAGGAGCCCAAGATGGGCATCCGCTCGTCGTCCACCGTGCAGCTGCACCTGGACGGCGTGCGCATTCCGGCGGCCAACCTGCTCGGCGAGCTCAACGCGGGGTTCAAGGTCGCGCTACACACGCTCGACGGCGGACGCATCGGCATCGCCTGCCAGGGGCTCGGCATCATGCAGGCGTGCCTCGCCTCTTCGCTCAAGTACGCCCGCGAGCGCGAGCAGTTCGGCAAGCCGATCGCCGAGTTCCAACCCATCCAGTGGAAGCTGGCGGAGATGGAGGTGCGCATCCAGTCGGCGCGGCTCCTGATCTACCGCGCGGCGGTGCTGAAGGACGCTGGCCAGCAGCACTGCAGCGCGGCGGCGCTGGCCAAGCTCGTGGCGTCGCGCGGCGCCAACTGGTGCGGGCGCGAGGCCATCCAGATTCACGGTGGCGCCGGCTACTGCACCGATTTCCCCGTGGAGCGCTTCTTCCGGGACGCGCGCATCACCGAGATCTACGAGGGCACGACCGAGATCCAGAAGCTGGTGATCGCGCGCTCGCTGTTGGCGGAATGAGCGAAGCCGGTTTGCCCCCGCTGCCCGACCTCGAGGGGGACCGCGGGGCGCTGGCGCGCGCCGTCTCACGCGTGGAGGCCGGCGGCGACGAGGCCCGCACGCTGCTCGACGCGGCCTGGAAAAAGACCGGCCGCGCCCGCCGCATCGGCCTTACCGGACCGCCGGGCGCCGGCAAGTCGACGCTGCTGGCGACGTTGGTGCCCCTGCTGCGCGGCGAGGGCAAGACGGTGGGCGTCGTGGCCGTCGATCCGAGCAGCCCGTACACGGGCGGCGCGCTGCTCGGCGACCGCCACCGCATGGCCCGGAGCGCGGCCGACGACGGCGTCTTCGTGCGCTCCGTCGCCAGCCGCGGCGCCGCGGGCGGGTTGGCTCGTGCCGTCCCAGCGGTGCTGGACCTGCTCGACGCCGCCGGGTTCGACGTGCTGTGCGTGGAGACCGTGGGCGTGGGTCAGACGGAGATGGACATCGCGGCGCTCGCGGACACCGTCGTGGTCGTGTTGAGCCCCGAGTCCGGGGACGGCGTGCAGGCCATGAAGGCGGGGCTGTTGGAGATCGCCGACGTCCTGTGCGTGAACAAGGCCGACCGGCCCGACGCGGCCACGCTCGCGTCGGAGCTGGAGCAGATGTTCGACCGCGGCGGCGAGCGCGCCTGGCGGCCGCCCGTCGTCTGCACGGAAGGCCGGCGCGAAGTGGGCCCGCTGCGCGAGGCCCTTGAGGCGCACGCAGCCTGGCTTGGTCAAGACGACCGCCTGCAAGAACGGCGGCGGCGCGGGCTGGAGCAAAGGCTCCAGCGGCTCTTCGTCAGCCGCGTGGCCGACCACCTTCTGGAGCGGGCCGGCGAACGCCTGAAGGCAGAGGCCGCCGAGGTCGCCGCGGGCGGCATCTCGGTGGAGACGGCAGCCGCCCGTCTGGCCAAGGAGTTCGAGGCGTGAGCGATCCGCCGATCCGCATACTGATCGCCAAGCCGGGGCTCGACGGGCACGACCGCGGGGCGAAGGTCGTGGCGCAGGGCCTGCGCGACGCCGGCATGGAGGTGATCTACACCGGTCTGCGCCAGACGGCGGAACAGATCGTCAAGGCCGCGTTGGAAGAGGACGTGGACGCCGTCGGCCTTTCGCTGCACTCCGGCGCGCACATGACCTTCTTCCCGCGCATCCGGGAGCTGCTGGACGCGGCGGGGCTCGGCCACGTGCTCTTGACCGGCGGCGGCATCATCCCCGAGGAGGACAAGCGGGAGCTGCGCCGGCTCGGCGCCGGCATGCTTTTCGGCCCGGGGACCCCCATCGCTTCGCTGGTCGACTACATTCGTAAGGAAGTAGCACGGCGCCGCCCGGCGCGGGACGCCGCCGGAGAACCGGAATGACGACGACAGCAGACACCACTCGCAAGGACCCGTTCCCGTTCTTCCAGGAGCACCACTACGACATTCGCGACATGGTGTCACGCTACGCCGCGGAGAAGCTGGCGCCGCGCGCGCGCATGCTCGACGAGACGAAGGAGTTTCCGCACCAGACGATCGCCGAGCTCAAGGAGATGGGGCTTTTGGGCGTGCCCTTCCCCGAGGAATGGGGCGGCGCGGGCTTGGACTACCTCAGCTACGTGATCACCATCGGGGAGCTGGCCCGTGCGTGCGGCACGACCGCCCTCACGGTCGCCGCGCATACGTCGCTCGGCTCCAACCCCATCTACGTGTTCGGCACCGAACTGCAGAAGGAGAAGTACCTGCGCCGGCTGGCCTCCGGCGAGATCCTCGGCGCCTTCGCGTTGACCGAACCCGGCGCGGGCTCCGATGCGGGCGCCACGAAGACGACCGCCGTGCGGGACGGCGACGAGTGGGTGCTGAACGGCGTCAAGATCTACTGCACGAACGGGACCCACGCGGGGACGGTGATTCTGACTGCGCGCACCGGCGGCGAAGGCGGCACGAACGGCATCACGGCCTTCATCGTCGAGCGCGACTCGCCGGGCATCAAGCTCGGCACGCTCGAGGACAAGCTCGGGCTGCGTGCCTCCGACACGCGTGAGTTGGTGTTCGAGAACGTGCGCGTTCCGGACGAGAACCGTCTCGGCGAGCTCGGATCCGGCTTCAAGAAGTTCATGCAGACGCTCGACGCCGGCCGCATCTCGATCGGCGCCATGGCCACGGGCCTGGCCCAGGGCGCCCTGGACGTCGCCTTGCCGTACGCGGCCGAACGCAGCCAGTTCGGCCGGAAGATCTCGGCCTTCGGAGCGATCCAGGAACGGCTGGCCAACGCCGCCATGGAGATCCATACCTCCCGCCTGGCCTGCTACCACGCGGCGGTGCTGAAGGACCAGGGCCACAACGTGAACTTCGTGGCCTCGCTGGCCAAGCTGCACGCCTCCGAAGCCGCGATGCGCGTGATCGACAGCTGCCTGCAGATTCTCGGCGGCAACGGCTTCAGCCGCGAGTACCCCATCGAGCGCATGCTGCGCGACGCCAAGCTGTGCGAGATCGGTGAGGGCACGTCGGAGATTCAGCGCATCGTCATCGCCCGCGCGATGCTGAAATCCCTCGGCTAGCGTCGAGGGACGGGAGGGGGAGCGGGAACGAGGGTTCTGGCTTCCGCACGAGGGTTCCTGGCTCCGGTGCGATCGACCCCAGTGAAGACTACGCTCCCGCTCCCGCTCCCTTTCCCGCCGCGAGTCTACGAGCGGAAGAAGATCCAGGACACGACGATGAACAGCGGGACCAGGATCGGCAGTGAGAAGCGCACGAAGTAGCCGAAGAAGCTCGGCATGCGCACGCCGGACTCCTCGGCGATAGCCTTCACCATGAAGTTCGGGCCGTTGCCGATGTAGGTGTTCGCGCCCATGAACACGGCGCCGACGGAGATCGCCGCGAGCTTCGTCTCCGCGTTCGTGACCAGCAAGCCGAAGCCGTCGTCCGCGACCTGTGCGTGCACGACCTCCGGCGGGATTCCCGATTCGATCATGCGCTGCACGGTGTCGGACATCGCGGTCTGGCCGAAGACGAGATAGGTGGGCGCGTTGTCCAGGAAGCTCGAAAGGCCGCCCGTCACCCAGAAGTAGTGCACGGGGGAGGTGAGGCCCAGATCGGCGCCCTTGACGTTGAGGATCGCCAGCGCCGGGACCATCACGGTGAAGATGCCGCTGAACAGGATCGCGACCTCGAGGATCGGGCCCCAACTGTAGTGGTTTTTACGCCGCACTTCCGTTGGGGTGATCCGCATGGAGACGGCGGCCATCACCGCCATCAGCAACTCCTGGGGGCCGAAGGGCCACTTGAAGATGCCCTTGCACAGGACCGCGGCGACGACGCCCAGCAGAAGCACGATGTTGCGCTTGCCCTCGATCCCGAAGGAAGCCTCTTCCCCGGACGCCTGCGGGCGGTCCCCGGCCGGCTCCTTGCGGAAGTTCAGGGCGTCCCAGACGAGGAAGATCAGCAGCACACTGCCCACGCCGAACAGCCACTCCGGCCACAGCTTCAGCGTCCACTCGAAAGGGACCCCCTTGAGGAAGCCCAGGAACAGCGGCGGGTCGCCCAGGGGCGTGAGGCAGCCGCCCATGTTGCTGACCGTGAAGATGAAGAAGACCACGGTGACCACGCGCGACTTCATGGGCCGGTGTTCGTTCGCCTTCAGGTAGGGGCGGATCAGCAGCATCGATGCGCCGGTCGTGCCGATCAGGTTCGCGAGCACCGCGCCGATGGCGCAGACGGCCACGTTGACGCCCGGCTTGCCGCGCAGGTCGGCGCGCAGGAAGATCCCGCCCGACGCGACGTACAAGGACCCCAACAGCAAGATGAACGAGATGTACTGCTGCCACTCGTGCAGCAGATTGCCCCAGCCGTAGCTCACGACCCACCAGACGGCGGTAGGCACCGCGATGCCCCAGACGAAGATCGCCCGGTTGCGGTTGCTCTCCCACCAGTGGGGCGCGACGAGCGGCAGAACGGCGATGCCCAGCAGCGTCAACACGAACGGCGCTACGCTCCATAGGGGGGGCAGCACGTCGGAACCTGCGGCCAGTAGCACGGGTACGGCGGGCATGAGGGGGAGCGAGGTTCATAACCCGCGGACCCTGCCTCGGTCAAGCAAGCGCAAGATCTTGGGTGCACGGCCCCCTTGACCACTTGATGTCGTAGATGATTACCAATTAGGCCCCCACGGCTTGCGCCTGACTGACGATTTTTACTTGACGCGGAGGGAAGCCCCCGGTCCACTGTTTTCACTTTTGGGTTTCCCGCCAAAGCGCCCTCGGCGCAGCGGCGGGGCGGCGGGAGCAAATCGCTCTCTCCCTCTCTGCTCTGGGGGAAGGCCCCGGAAGGGGAGGAACATGGACGGTGCTACGGCGACTCTCCGAAGCGCTTCGTGGCCCTTGCGGGCCGAGCCGGGCTTTGGGCTCTCCCGGGCGCGGGACATCCGGCGCCGGGCTGGGCCCGCGGCCGTACCGTGCCCCGGTCCGTGGCCCACACTCCACCCATACCCCGCGCACTCCGCGGCTCCGCGCCGCGTTTTCCCCTCGTGCCGTCTCGCACGCGCGCACGAACAGGATCCCCCCACGAAGGAGGCCATCCGCCTCGGACCGCCGCAACACGTCTCTGGAGGCTGAGACAAATGAAGGTCGAAACCCTGAAGCTGTGGGAGGAGTTCCGCCGCACGCGCGACTCCGAGATCCGCAACCGGCTCGTCGAGAAGTACCTCTACATCGTGAAGTACGTCGCCGACCGGCTGAGTCAGCGGCTCCCGCGGTCCATCCCCAACGAGGACATCCGCTCCGCGGCGTCCTACGGGCTGATCCGGGCAGTCGAGAACTTCGACCACCGGCGGGGGACGCGTTTCGAATCCTACTGTGCCACACGCGTCCGGGGAGCCATTCTGGACGAGCTGCGGGCCCGGGACTGGGTACCCCGCATGATCCGGAACAACACCGCCAAGGTGAACATGGTGCGCGAGGGGATGCGGCGTGAGATGGGGCGTGAGCCGACGTCCGACGAGCTGGCGGTAGGCCTGGACGTTTCCCGCGAGAAGGTCGAGACGATGATCCGCGAGTGCAACTTCATCTCGATGTTCAGCTTCTCGCGCTGTGAGGAGGAGGCGCAGCGGGGCGAGCCCGATGACCGCATGCTGCTCTACGAGGACAAGAACTCGGAGGCGCCCTTCGAGCGCATCTTCCTCAAGGACCTGTCCGACCACCTGATGAAGTGCCTGACCCACCGCGAGAAGATGGTGATCCTGCTCTACTACGTCGAGGAGCTCTCGATGAAGGAGATCGGGAAGCTGCTGCACATCTCCGAGTCCCGCGTGAGCCAGATCCGGACCAGCTCGCTCGGCAAGCTGCGCGTGCGCGTCGATGAGGTGCAAGTACTGCTCGAGCGCTAGCGCGTTCGAATCGCGGGCTGCCGTCCATCGCGGTCGGCTATCGGCTCGACTCGGGTAGGACTGCGTCCGCCTCCGGATCCGGGGGATGAGGAGGTCGCGCGCAGTCCGCGGAAGCCCACGCATGCCCACGGCGAGCTCACGGCTGAAAGCTGATAGCCGAAAGCTTCCCTGCTAACTTGGTCGTCTTGCCATGGACGACTTCAACGTCGTGGACGGGCAGCTATGCGCGGAGCAAGTGCCGCTCGAGGCCATCGCGGCCGCGGTGGGCACCCCGGCCTATGTGTACAGCCGCAACACGCTCTGCAGCCACCTGCGCCGCTTCCGCGAGGCCTACGCGGCGCTGCAGCCGAAGATCCGCTACGCGGTCAAGGCGAACAGCAACCTGGCGCTGCTGAAGATCCTCGCGGACGAGGGCACCGGCTTCGACGTCGTCAGCCGCGGCGAGATCACCCGCGTGCTGCAGGCCGGCGGTGACCCCGCGGCGATCGACTTCGCCGGCGTCGGCAAGCGCCGCGACGAGATCGAGTACGCGCTGGAGGTCGGCATCGATACCTTCAACGTCGAGTCCGAGGGCGAGCTGGAGCTGATCGACCGTGTGGCCCGCGAGCAGGGGACCGCGGCCCGCATCGCGCTCCGGGTCAACCCCGACGTCGACCCCGAGACCCACCGTTACATCACCACCGGCAAGAGCGAAAACAAGTTCGGGCTGGACGTGCAGCGAGCGCGCCGCATGTGCCAGACGATGAGCGAGCTGAGCGGCGTGCGGCTGCACGGCCTGCACGTCCACATCGGCTCGCAGCTGACCCAGGTCGAGCCCTACGTCGAGGCTGTGCGCCGCGTGCTGGGCCTGGCCCGGGACATCCGGGGGTTCCACCCCGCGCTCGAGACGATCAACATAGGCGGGGGGTTCGGCGTCCACTACAGGCCCAACGAGGCGCCGGAGATGCACGAGTTCGCCGACCCGCTCGTCGCGCTTTTGAAGGACTGCGGGTTCGAGGTGCACATCGAGCCCGGCCGCCTGCTGGTCGCCAACGCCGGCGTGTTGCTCACGCGCGTGCTCTACGTGAAACAAGGCTGCGAACGCCGCTTCATCGTGGCCGACGCGGCCATGAACGATCTCTTGCGACCGAGCCTGTACAGCGCCTTCCACCGCATCGAGCCGGTGGCCCCACGCGACGGCGACACGTCGCTGGCGGACGTGGTCGGCCCGATCTGCGAGTCGGGCGACTTCCTGGGCAAGGAGCGCGAGCTGCCGCCGCTCGAGCCCGGCGACCTCTTGTGCATCCGTACGGCGGGTGCATACGCGTTCGTGATGGCCTCCAACTACAACGCGCGCCCGCGGCCGGTCGAGGTGCTCGTCGACGGCGACCGCTTCGGCGTCGTGCGCGAACGCGAGACCGTCGAGGACATGATGCGCGGCGAGAAGACGGAGCCCGCGGCCTGGGAGCGCCCGTGAACCTGTTCGCCGACGGGAAGCTGCTGCTGGTGTGCGGCCCTTGCGTCGTGGAAGGGCGCGACGTCGTGCTGAGCATCGCGGAGCGGCTGTGCGAGGTGGCTTCCTCGCGTGCGGTCACGATGGTCTTCAAGGCTTCCTACGACAAGGCGAACCGTTCCTCGGTGGAGTCCTTCCGCGGACCCGGCCGGGCCGAGGCGCTGCAGATCCTCGCCGACGTGAAGCGCGAGACCGGCCTGCCGGTCAACACCGATGTGCACGAGCCCGGCCACGTCCCCGAGGTGGCGGAGGTGGCGGACACGCTGCAGATCCCCGCCTTCCTGTGCCGGCAGACGGACCTGCTGCTCGCCGCGGCGGCCACGGGAAAGCCGGTGCTGATCAAGAAGGGCCAGTTCATGGCCCCCGAAGACATGCGGCACGCGGTGGCGAAGGTGGAGTCGGTCGCGGGGCACGGCCCTGTGGCGCTGATCGAGCGCGGCACGACGTTCGGCTACCACAACCTGGTGGTCGACTTCCGCTCGTTGCCGACCATGCGCGCCTTCGCGCCGGTGATCTTCGACGGCACGCATTCGGTCCAACGACCGGGCGGGCTCGGGCACGCGTCGGGGGGAGACGCCTCCATGATTCCCACGCTGGTGCGGGCGGCGGCTGCGGTGGGCATCGACGGGCTCTTCCTCGAGACCCACGTCGACCCGTCCCAGGCGTTGAGCGACGGGCCCAACATGATTGCGCTGGACGATCTGCCGGGGCTCATCGACGAAGTCCTCGCGATCCGCGCCGTTTCCGGTGCTTAGCGCCGCCGGGGCGGGCCTTCCTCGGCCTTTGCCTTGCGAACCACCGATGGCCCACGTACGGAGGCTAGGGCTGAGTGTGGGGCCCGGGTTGCATTGACAGCCCAGGGCTCGTAGGTTGCTGCGCGATGCAGACCCTGGCGGACGGCGACCTGCTGCTCGTTTCGCTCTCCGCGGGCGAGGAGATCCTCGACAGCCTCAAGGACGCCTGCGCGGCGCACGGGGTCCGCGCCGGCTTCATCAGCGGCCTGGGCGCGCTGAGCGAGGTCGAGCTGGCCTTCTTCGACCCCGAGAAGAAGGAGTACCTCTCGCGCACCTTCCAGGAGACGCTCGAGATCGGCAACCTGGTGGGCAACGTCTCGCGCATGGACGACGAGACCTTCATCCACGTGCACCTGACGGTCGCCGGTCCGGAGCTTCTGGCGTTCACGGGTCACCTGAAGCGGGGCATCGTCGGGATCGCCTGCGAGATCTACATCCGCAAGATCTCCAAGGAGGTCCAGCGCGTCCGCGACCCAGAAGGCGGCTTCAACCCGCTGAAGCTGTCGTGACGCGCTAGCGTCACGCCTTCGCCTTAGCCTCGCGAACGGGCAGCGGGCGATGAGCACCGGGCAACGGGAGAGAGTTGTTGCACCCGCAAGGTAAAGTCCGCAACCATCGGACGTTCTGCGAATAGTCCCCCCCTCGTAGTGCTCGTGCTGGCGGGCTCAGCGGAGCGCGCCGCGTGCGCCGCCGCCGAGTCGCCGTTGGCGCTCGCAGCTACGCCCCAGCTGGACCGCCTGGCGGAGCGGGGGCGCGTCTTCCCGGTGCGTCTGACGGACGAGGGCTCGGATCCCGCCTCGGCCGCTCCGCTCCTGGCGTTGGTGGGCCTGGACCCGCGGCGGCGCGCCTGCGCCCGCGCCGCGCACCTTGCGCTCTTGTACGACGTCGAGCTGAAGCCCGGCGAGTACTTCGCGAGCGCCAACTTCGTGGCGCTGTTCCGTGACACGATCGCGGACGTCATCCCGGGGCCGTTCAGCAAGGCTGAGCTCGAGGTGCTGTTCGAGGCCGTCGCCGGGGCCGCGCACAGCGTGGGGTTTCGCTTGCTCCCTGGAACGGGTACCGAGCACTTGACTGTTGCGCCGGCCGGGGCGCTCGATCCGCGCGTCCCGTGCCCCGAGGGGCACGCGGGTGAGCGCACGGCCGCCTTCGAGCCTGCGTGCGCCCCGCACGCCTTGTTCCACCGCCTGACGCGCGAGGCGCTCGACGGCCACGAGATCAATCAGGTGCGGCGCGAGCTCGGAGAGAACGGCGCTGACATGGTCTGGGTGTGGGGACCGGCGGAGGCCATCGACCCCGCTTCCAAAGGGCCCGAGAGCACGGCCGCCGTCGGCCGCGATCCCCTGTGGCAAGGGGTCTGCCGTGCAGCCGGCATTCCCGTCAAGGAGCCCAAGGCCCCGGATCCTGCGGCGCTCGTGCGCACCGTTCAAGCCCTGTTGCGCAAGGGCACGCGGACGGTGTTCGTTCACAGCGCGCGGGGCACGCGCGACGCGCTGTGCCGCAGCCGCGAGCTGCGCGCCGAGGGGGCCGCGGCGCTGGACGAGCTGCTCGTGGGACCGCTGGCCCGCGCGGTGGAGAAGGCGGGCGGGCGCCTGCTGGTGATCTCGGAAGTGGCCCGCGACAGCGAGACCGGGCGCGCGCTCTCGGATCCGGTCCCCGCGCTGCTGTGGGGTGCGGGCGTCGAGCCGTTGCGCCCCGCCCCCTTCACGGAGGCTGGGGCGGCCGGCGCCGGACGTCCGCTGGAACCGGGCAGCGGTCTGCTCGCCTACGTCCGGCACTTGTAGTTGCTCGCAAGCTCGCAACAGGAACGGGAACGGGAGCGGAGCGCAGGATTCCCCTTCCCGTTCCCGTTATTCTGTCCGGTTCGCCATGAGCGAGCTGCCCAAGACCTACGACGCGCCCGCTGCCGAGAAGCGCTGGACCGCTTTCTGGCAAGAGCAGCAGCTTTTCAGGGCCGGGCTGCGCCCGGACGCCGAGACCTACACGATCATGTTGCCGCCGCCCAACGTCACGGGCGTCTTGCACATGGGCCACGCGCTCAACGGCGTGATCCAGGACGTGCTGGCACGCTTCAAGCGCATGCAGGGCTTCGACGTGCTGTGGATGCCGGGCGTCGACCATGCGGGCATCGCGACGCAAGCGGTGGTGGAGCGCAAGCTCTACCAGGAAGAAGGGCTCAAACGCGAGGAGATGGGCCGCGAGGCCTTCCTCGATCGGGTCTGGCAATGGAACGACGAGCACGCCGGCGCCATCCGCCGGCAGTACGACCGGCTCGGCGCGTCCTGCGACTGGTCGCGCGAGGCCTACACCATGGACGAAAACCTCTCGCGCGGAGTGCGCGAGGCGTTCGTGCGCCTGTGGGAAAAAGACCTCATCTACCGCGGCGCGCGCATGGTCAATTGGGACTGCGAGCTGCAGACCGCGGTCGGCGACGACGAGATCGAGGACAAGAAGACGCACGGCCACCTCTGGTATCTGCGCTATCCGCGGCTCGACGGCGAGGGCTACGTCGTGGTTGCGACCACACGCCCCGAGACGATGCTCGGCGACACCGGCGTCGCGGTACATCCCGACGACGAACGATACAGGGACCTCGTGGGCAAGAGCGTGCGCCTACCGCTGATGGAGCGCGAGATCCCCGTCGTGGCCGACGACAGCGTCGATCCCGCTTTCGGGACCGGTGCCGTCAAGGTCACACCGGGCCACGATCCCGCGGACTACGAGCGCGGAGCGCGGCACGGCCTGCCGATCGTCAGCATCCTCAACAAGGACGGCACGCTGAACGAGAACGCCGGCGCCTACACCGGTCTCGACCGCAAGGTGGCGCGCAAGAAGGTCGTGGCCGACCTCGAGGCGCTGGGGCTGCTCGACAAGGTCGAGGACTACGTCTTCAACGTGCCGCTCAGCGACCGCAGCAAGTCGCCCATCGAGCCGATCGTGTCCGAGCAGTGGTTCGTGAGGATGGAAGAGCTCGCGCAGCCCGCCATCCGCGCCGTCGGCGACGGATCGCTGCGCATCATTCCCGAGCGCCACACCAAGGTCTATCTCGACTGGCTGCTGAACGTGCGCGACTGGTGCATCAGCCGCCAGCTGTGGTGGGGGCACCGGATCCCCGTCTGGTACGACGAGGACGAAACGCCGGTCGCCTCGCGCGAGGACCTCGAGCTGGGCACCCCGCACCCGAAGACCGGCAAGCCCATCGTGCGCCGCGACCCCGACGTGCTCGACACATGGGCCTCGTCGTACCTGTGGCCCGTCTCGACGCTGGGCTGGCCCGACGAGAGCGCGCCGGACTTGCAGCGCTACTACCCCACCCAGTTGCTGAGCACAGCGCGCGAGATCATCTACCTGTGGGTCGCGCGCATGGTCATGGCGGGCTACGAGTTCATGGGGCAGTGCCCCTTCTCGGACTGCTACATCCACGCCACGATCAACGATGCGAAGGGCCGGCGCATGTCGAAGTCGGCCGGCAACGGCATCGATCCGATCGAGATGATCGAGAAGTACGGCGCCGACGCCGTGCGTTACACGCTGATGATCCTGACCACCGAGGGCCAGGACGTGCGGCTGGCGGAGACCAAGTTCGAGCTAGGCAGCAACTTCATGAACAAGATCTGGAACGCCGCGCGCTTCGTGCTGACAAGCGTCCCCGAGGGCAGCGCGGAGGCACAGCCGGGCGACGAGCGTGCCGACCGCTGGATCCGCTCGCGCGGCGCCGCGGCGGTCGGTGCCGTGCAAGCGGCGCTGCTCGACTACAAGTTCCACGACGCCGCGCAGGCGCTGTACCGCTTCGTGTGGGACGACTTCTGCGACTGGTATCTGGAGTCGTCGAAGGCGCGCCTGCGCGCGGGCGACGTGCGCTGCGGCGCGACGCTGCTGCAGACGCTCGACACGATCACGCACGTGTTGCAGCCCTTCGCCCCTTTCCTGAGTTCCGAGCTGCATGAGCAGCTGGGCGGAAAGACGCCGCTGGCGCTGGATGCGTGGCCGCAAGCCGGGGAGCGCGACGAAGCCGCGGAAACGGAGTTCCGGCGCGTGCAGGAGGTCGTCAAGGCCGTGCGCAAGCTGCGCAACGAAAACCGCGTGCCCGAAAAGGCGCAGGTGGCGGTCGTCGTGCGCACCGACGCGCCGGACGTCTTGCTGCAAGAGCAGGGGACGATCTGCGCGCTGTCGCGCGCCGCCTCGCTCGAGGCCGGGCCCGGCGTGGAGCGGCCCGCTGCCGCAGTGACCGAAGTGCTCGGGGACGCCGAGGTGCACCTGAGCCTGGAGGGGCTCGTGGACCTCGCGGCGGAGCGCGAGCGGAAGGCCAAGGAGCTCGAAAAGGCCCGCGGCCTCCTGCGCTCGATCGAGAAAAAGCTGCAGAACGAGCAGTTCGTGACCCGCGCCAAGCCCGAGGTGGTGGAGCTCGAGCGGGGGCGGCTGGCCGCCGCGCAGGAGCGCATCGAAAGGCTCGAAGAAGCCCTCAGAAGTCTGGGATAGGGTTCAATAAGGGAGCGTCCGGGGCCGGCGGGGACCCGGACGAACGGATCCGCGATGGCGCAGCTGAAAATCGAGTTCCAGGGCACCTCGACCTTCGTCCATCTGGGCAAGGAGCCGGTGACCGTGGGGCGCAGTAACCGCTGCACCGTCTGGCTCCCCGATCCCGGCCTGGACGACACGCACTTCCGCATCGACCGCAAGCAGAAGGGGCTGCGCATCAAGGACTCCGGGTCGCGGACCGGCACCAGGCTCAACGGCAAGACCGTGGTCTCGAGTCGCCTCAAGCACGGCGACGTGATCGAGGCGGGCGGGTTGCGCTGCACTTATCTCGAGCACGCGGAAGAGACCGCGCCGGCGGCGCGCCCCGCGCACCCGCCGAATCGCGAGCCTCCCCCGCCCCCTGCCGCGCCGCGCAGTCCGCGCGCCGCAGGGCGGCGCAAGAGCCCGGCGGTCGCGGTCGGCGTTTTCGCGGTCGTGGCTCTCGTGGGCGTGCTCGTCTTCCTGATGAAGGGTGAGCCGGGCGAGGATCCCGGAGCGCGGGAGCTGTTGGACCGGGCGCACAGCACGTTGCGCGTGGCGCGCAAGGAGCAACAAGATTCCGAGCATTATTACCGCAACGCGCGCGCCGCCCTGACGCGCCTGATGCGCGACTACCCGGGCACGCAGGCCGCGCTCTCCGGGACGTTCCTGATCAAGGACGTCGACCGCGCGTTGAAGCAGTTCAGCGCGCTTCGCGAAGCCGAAAAGGCGGTGCGCGAGTCACAAGACATCCGGCGTCTCGAAGAGACCAGGGGCTTGCTCGCCCGCCTGAACCGAAACGCGCACCAGGCCATCCTGGTGCGCGTCGCAGCCCTGCGCACCGAGTGCGACACCAAGCTGCGCGAGCTCAAGGACAGCATCTGGAAGACGGCCTCGGAGGCCGCGGGCGCCTTCCTCGAGGACCACCGCTTCGGGCCGGCGCTGCGCGTGTGGCGCACCTTCCGCGTGCGCCAGCCCGCGATGTCGGCGCGTGCAGACAAGGTCATCGCGTCGCTGGAGCAGACCTCCTCCCGACGCTACGAGAACCTGTTGGCCGCCGCCAAGCGCACGAAGGACCCGGACGCGCGCATCCTCTTCCTGGAGGCGGCGCGGCCGACCTATCGTGGCACACGGCAGGCCGATGACCTCGAAGTGCGCATTTCCGGCCTCAGGGCGCGCCGCTATCAGAAGCTGCTGCCCCCGCTCGTGCTCAGGCGGGATCCGGGGCAGAAAGAGCCCGCGACCGCGAAGGGCCCGACCGGCCGTCCGCCCACGCCGCAGGAGACCGGTCCGTACGTCGATCCGAAGGCCGTGGCGGGGCTCGTGGCGGCGCGCCGCTTCGCGAAGGCGGCCGCGGAGTTGCCGAAGCTCAGCCGCCATCCCCTCGTGCCCGTGCGGCGCGCGGAGCTGGAGCTGCTGGCGGGCTTGAAGCGATCGCTGGTCGACGCTGTCGCCTTCCGCCCCGAGGAGTTCACGAGCTTGAGCCTCCCCGGCGGCGTGCGCGGCGACGCTTCCGGCGCGGACGAGACCTTCCTGCGCGTCGGCACCGGCGCCGACGAGGTGCGCGTGAAGTGGGGGGCGCTGCCCCCGCAGAGTTTCGTGCGTCTATTCCGCATGGCGGGCCTGAATCGGCCGCCGCGTCTGGCCGTGGCTTTGTTCTACGACGAGTACGGACTCAAGAAGCGCGCGGAGCAGGCCTACGTGGCGTACTTCAAGGACGCCGAGGACAAACAGCTCTTCCATCACATCTACGCGCGCCGGCGCGGCATCGATCCGCCGCCGGGCGGATTCCTCCTGCACGACAAGCAGCTGGTCACGCCCGCCCAGCGCGACTACCTGCTCCTGCAGCGAAGGCTGCGCAAGCTGGAGCGGGACGCCGGCGTCGCGGACACGCGCCGCCGCGAGGCGGCCTGGGCGGAGCTGAAGGCGCTCGGCGAGCCCGGGCGCGAGATCCTGCACGCATCCATCAAGCGCCGCCAGAACCAGGTGGCGGAGGGGCTGAGCGCCTCCAAGGCCTTCAGCCGTACGCGGGCGCTCAACACGTTGGGCCGCAGTCTCGACGCCGCGCGCGACCACGCTCTGAAGATGATCATGGACCCCAAGGCTTATCCGTACCCGAGCAAGGTTCCGGCGGCGCAGCAGGAAGTCGACGCGCGGGTCAACAAGGTGCGGCAGATCTACGAGCGCCCGTACGAGCTCCTGCTCGAGAAGTCGGAGCAGGCCGGAGAACTGGCTGCGGAGCTACGCGAACTCGACGAGCGCCTGGCCCGCATGGATCCCGACGAGGAGCCAGATCCACTGTACCCGCGCGTCGTGGAGCGCATCCAGAAGACGCTGGACATGAAGACGTTGGCGCTCGACGGGTCCGACCAGAAGCGCATCAGCTACAACGAGCGGGTGATGGAGTACAACCGCACGCTCGAGTTCAAGACCATCGAGCTGCATGAAGAGGAGCGCGCCAACGTCCGCTCCGTGAACGAGTACCGCTGGATGATGGGGCTCAGGTGCGTGAAGATCGACGAGCGCCTCGTGCGCGCGGCGCGCAAGCACTCGATCGAGATGCGCCAGCTCGGCTACTTCGCGCATCCGAGCCCCACGGCAAGCCTGAGGTCGCCCGGCCTGCGCGCGCGACGCGAAGGCTACGGCGGCGGCGTGTCGGAGAACATCGCGCAGGGCCCGGCCAGCGGCCACGCAGCCTTCGAAGGGTGGTACGGCTCGTCCGGCCACCACCGCAACATGTGCCAGCCGAACCACACCGAGCTCGGTTGCGGCCAGGACCGCCTGCACTGGTGGACGCAGAAATTCGGTTCGGCGACGGGGCGCAGCCTCGATGCGCCGAAGGTCGCTCCCGATCCCGACCCGCCCGGCGAGTCGGGCAACGGCAAGGCTGCCGACACGGCCAAGGGCAGCCCTCCGCCGCGCCGCGGGACCGCCGGCTAGGGTGCGGGGGCGGCCCCATGCGGCCGCCCTCCCGTTCGAACAATTGCTTCTGCGAACGTAGCTGCTATTTCGGCACGAAGACCGCTTCGTACTCCGGGTAGCGGCCGTCTTCCTTGTCGATGCGCACGAACTGCACCGCCGAGCCGCTCTCCGTGTTGAGCACGAAGGTGAACTCGCCGGGCAACAGGCCGCGAATCACGAGCGTACCCTCCCTGCCGATGTTGTAGCGCCGCGTGCGCAGGCCCTTGCCTTCGATGCGCAGCACTCCTTCTTTGGCCTGCACGCGCACGCGGGCCCCGGTCGGGATGTCGATGTCCACGCCCTTCGCGCCGGCCGACGCTTGCACCGGGGGCGCCGCCGCCTGGGCGATGTACGCACCCTCCGCGTCGCGCAGGTCGGGCGGGAGTTGCACGCTGACGTCGTACACGCCGGGCTTGAGCCCGCCCACGAGGTACTTCCCGTCGGCGTCGGACCAGCCGGTCTCGGTCAGCCCTCCGTCTTGCGGCGTAGCCTCCACCACGGCTCCTTCGACGGAGCGGCCCTCGAAGCGGATCAGCCCGGTGATCGTGCGGGTCGCGAGCAGGGTCAGGATGTGTGGGCCGGCCTGCCCGGCGCGCACGGTGATGCGCCTGCGCGCCGGGAGACGGCCGCTGGCTCCGCTCTCGAGATAGGCGGGTCCGTACGGCACGCGTTCGAAGCGATACTTGCCGTCCTTATCCGTCCGCGCGTGCCGCTTCCAGGTGGTGGGATCGCGCAGCGTCACCACCACGTTCGCCAGCGGCTTGCCTTTCTCGTCGAGGACCGCGCCGGTGATGACGCCGTTGCTCTCGACCGGTTCGGGGGTGGAACCGCATGCGGCCAGCATTACGGCCCCGAGGAGCGTGGCGAGTGAGCGCATAGGGGCAAGATACCTTCTCGGGCGCCGGTCGGCGTCCCTTGGAGCTACTACGCTGGTCCCCTATGCCGAGCGCCTACGAGGATCTGCCCACCGAGAGCGTGGATCCCAGCGCCCCGGACCTGGACCGTCTGGACCCCGCCGAGATCGCGCGGCGGCTGCAGTGGGCGGAGGTGCAGGCGGGGCGCGGCGTGGAGCAGGCGCTGGGGCCCATCGGCGAGGCTTGCCGGGCCGCCGCGGCCGCGCTCGCCGGGGGCGGGCGCATCGTCTACGCCGGCGCCGGCACCAGTGGCCGGCTCGGAGTCCTGGACGCCGCGGAGATGGAGCCCACGTTCGGCGCGCAGCCGGGTCGCGTCGTGGCCCTGTTGGCCGGCGGTCCGCCCGCCCTGACGCGCAGCGTGGAAGGGGCCGAGGACGACCAGCAGGCGGGCCGTAAGGAAGCGCGCGGGCTCAGCCTGGGCCCCCCAGACCTGGTGGTCGGGATCTCCATGTCCGGCACGGCCGCGTACGTGGGCGGCGTGCTGGAGGAGGCGGCCGAGGCCGGTGCGGTCACCGTGCTGCTGACGGCCTGCGCCTCCTCTCCCTTGCGCGCGCGCCTGCGTATCGTGCTCGAGCTCGGTCCCGAGCTGGTGGCGGGCTCGACGCGGCTCAAGGGCGGCAGCGCGACCAAGGCTGTGCTGAACATGATCTCGACCGCCGCCATGGCCGGCTCCGGCGCGGTGTACCGCAACCTGATGGTGCGAGTGCGGCCGACCAACCGCAAGCTGCGCGACCGCGCGGAGCGCATCATCATGAACGTTGCCGAAGTGCCGCGCGAGCGCGCGGCGAAGCTGCTCAACGCGGCCGAGGACGAGGTGCCGGTGGCGATCGTGATGCATCGGCGCGGACTCAGCCGGGCGGAAGCCCAAAGGCGGCTCGACGATTGCGGCGGCTCTCTCAGGGAGGCGCTTGGTTGAAGCGCCTGGAGGAGATCCTGCGCAAGGACGCGCGGTTGGTCGCCGGAGTGCTCAGCGGGACCTCGGCGGACGGCATCGACGCCGCGCTCGTGCGCGTGCGGGGCCACGGCCTGGACACGGACGTCGAGTTGCTGCACTTCCACTCGACGCCCTTCTCGGACGTGATGCGGCAGGCGCTGTTGCAGATGGGCACGGGCAAGGTGGCGGACCTGTGCCGGCTCAACTTCGAGTTGGGGGAGCGCTTCGCCGATGCCTGCCTGCACCTGTTCCACAGCGCCGCCGTGGCGCCGGACGAGGTGGACCTGATCGGCTCCCACGGGCAGACCGTCTACCACGTGCCCCGCAGCACGCACCCGCACGGGTCAGGCTCGACGTTGCAGATCGGCGAGGCCTCGGTGATCGCCGAGCGTACGGGCCGCATGGTCGTCTCCGACTTCCGCACGCGCGACATCGCGGCGGGCGGCGAAGGCGCGCCCTTGAGCGCGTACGTGGACTACCTGCTGTACCGGCCCGCGCCGGACGGGCCCCCGCGCGCGCTGCTCAACCTCGGCGGCATCGCCAACGTGACGCTCGTGGCGCGCGACCTGGATGAGGTCTTCGCCTTCGACACGGGGCCCGCCAACATGCCGCTGGACGAAGCGATGCGCGCCATGAGCGGCGGGGAGCGGACCTACGACCGGGAGGGGCGCACGGCGGCGCAGGGCCGCGTCGACGAAAACCTGCTCAACAAGCTGCTCGAGCATCCATATTTCAGGCAGCCGATTCCCAAGAGCACCGGCCGCGAGACCTTCGGTCGCGAGTTCGTGCTGCCGCTGCTGCGCGGCAAAGGCCAGAACCGCGCCGTGGATGTGCTGGCCACGCTGACAGCCTTCGTGGCGCAGTCCATTCGCACCGCGTTCGACGACTTCGTGCTGCCGCGGCTAAAGCCGGTTGAGGTCGTGGTCAGCGGCGGCGGTGTCCACAACCTCACCCTGATGGGCCACTTGCGCCGCCTGTTCGGGGGGCTCAGAGTACGCAGCCTGGATCAGATCGGGGAGCTCGGGCTCAACCCCGACGCCAAGGAGGCGGTGATCTTCGCCGTGCTCGCCAACGAGACGGTGCACGGCCTGCCGAACAACCTGCCGGGCGCCACGGGGGCTCGCTGGCCCGTCGTGCTGGGAAAGATCACGCCGTAAGCCATGCGCACTCCTGCCGCGCGTCTGGTCATCCCGATCCTGCAGTACGAGGCGGCGCGCCTCACGCTGGATCCGTTCCTGCGGTGGGCGGAAGCCGGAGTGGGCGGCTTTTGCATCTTCGGTGCCGGCAAGCACCTGCCGGCCGTGCTCGCTCGGCTGCAGGAGGCCGCGCCGCATCCGCTCCTGTTCGTGGCCGACCTCGAACACGGCGCCGGGCAGCAGCTGCACGGCGGCACACACCATCCGCCCGCGGCCGCGTTGGATCAGGAGGCGGCGGCCGCCGCGGCCGCGCTGACCGCGCTCGAGGCGCGCGCGCAGGGCGTGACGATGACCTTCGCCCCTGTCTGCGACGTGCTTACCGAGCCGCGCAACCCGATTCTCAACGCGCGCTGCTTCAGCGATCCGGTGGCCACGGCGCCGGTGTTTTGCCGCGCGGCGCGACGCACCGGCTTGCGCACGTGCGCCAAGCACTTCCCCGGTCACGGCGGCACGCGCGCGGACAGCCACAACGTCCTGCCGCACGTCGCCGACGACGCGGCCACGTGGGCCAAGCGCGACCTGCCTCCGTTCCAGGCGTGCTTCGATGCCGGCGTGGACGCCGTCATGAGCGCCCACATCGACATGCCGGCGCTGACGGGACAGCCCGGCCTGCCGGCCACGCTGTCCTCGCGCGTGATGACGGAGATCCTGCGCGAGGAGCTCGGCTTTGCCGGCACCGTCTTCAGCGACGCGTTGCTGATGGACGGTGTGCGCGGGAAGAGGGATGAAGGGGAGGTGGCCCTGGCCGCCTTCGCCGCGGGCTGCGACGTCTTGTTGGGGCCCCACAAGCCGGGGGCCGTGCTGCGCGCCATCGAGGGGCTGCGCGGCCCGGGCCTCGAAAGCGCGTTGGCGCGCATCGACGCGCTTGCGAAACCGTTGGAGCCGGAGGTCGACCTGCCGCACGACGAGCTCGTGCCCGTGTTGCAGGCGGCCGCGGAGCGCTCCATCACCGCTTCGGGCGGCGTCGAAGCCGTGGGTCCGGGCCGCTACGCGCTGCGCATCCTCGACCTGCATGGAGAGGGCCGCGTGCTCGGCGAACGCAGCGGGTTCGCCTGGCGGAGCTACGGCCTCGACGGCCGGCTGTTGGAGGAGGAAGACCAGGGGCCCGGCCTCGGCGGGATCGTCTTGTGCGTGGCGCGGCGCGATAAGGCCTCGGGTGGACCCGTTGAGATCCCGTCCACGATCCGGCGTGTGATGCAGGACGCGGACCTGACACTCTTGTTTGGTCCGTCCTGGCTCGCCGAGGACGCCTCTGCCCCGTACTTGCATGCTCCAGGTGAGGACCCCTTCACCGTTGCCGCCATGCTGCGCCGGGCGCACGGCGCATGAGCGACGTCGACTGGATCATCGTCGGCTTCTACATCGTGCTCGTCTGGGCTATCGGGTTCTGGCTCTCGCGCCGGGCCACGCGCTCGACGGCCGAGTTCTTCGCGTCCGGCCGGGGCCTGCCGTGGTGGTTGATCGGCACCTCGATGGCGGCCTCCGCGTTTTCTTCGGATACGCCGCACTACGTGGCGCGGCTGGCGCGCGAGTCCGGCGTGGCCCGCAACTGGGAGTGGTGGGGCGTCGGGATCGGCGGCGTGCTGGTGGCCTTCATCATCGCGCCGCTCTGGCGCCGCGTCGGCGTGCTGACGGACCTCGAGTTGATCGAGTTGCGCTACGGCGGCAAGGCGGCCGCCGCCCTGCGCGGGTTCCGCGCCGTGCACACGGGCCTCCTGTTCAACGTGCTGACCATGGCGGCACCGCTGGCCGGCATGCTGCTGGTGGTCGAAGCCGTGGTCCCGGAGTTCCCCGTGCAGGCGCTGCAGTTCGAGCTCGGAACGGCGCTCGTGCTGGCCACGGTCCTGTACTCTTTCTTCGGCGGCTTTTGGGGCGTCGTCGTCACCGATTTTCTGCAGTTCGTGATCGCCATGGTTGCGGCGGTCGTGCTGGCTGTGGTCGCCGTGGACCACGCCGGCGGCCTCGACCGAGTGCTGGAGGTGGCCGCCCGGAACGTGGAGCTGCAAGCCTTCGACTTCAGCGTGTCTTCTCCGGACCCGTGGACGGAGGGCCTGCTGCCCTTCCTGGTCTTCGCGCTGGTCCAGTGGTGGGCCTTCATGAACGCCGACGGCGGGGGCAAGCTCGTGCAGCGCATGGTGGCCGCCAAGAACGAGCGGCACGCCGTGTGGGGCACGCTGTGGTTCAACGTCACGCATTACGCCCTGCGCACCTGGCCGTGGGTCATCGTGGGGCTCAGCTCGCTCGTGCTGCTGCCCGATATCGAGCCGCGCCTAGCCTACGCCGGCACGGCCGCGCACGTGCTGCCCGCCGGCCTGCTAGGACTGTTCGTGGCCTCTTTCGTCGCGGCCTACATGTCGACGGTGGACACCCAGCTGAACTGGGGCTCCAGCTACCTGGTCCACGACCTCTACAGGCGCTTCCTCGTGCGCGGCCGCACGGAGAGCCACTACGTTGGAGTAGCACGTCTGTTCACGTTGCTCCTGGGCCTGGGCGCCGTGGGCATGCTCGCCCTCGGAGACAAGGAAGGCGGCGTCACGCAATACCTGCGGTTGGCCATGCGCATCGGCAGCGGCTACGGCATCGCCTTGCTCGCGCGCTGGTTCTGGTGGCGCGCCACCGCAGTGTCGGAGATCGTCGCCCTGGCCACGGCGTTTGCGGTGACCGTCGCCTATCACCCGAGGATTGGGCTCATGCCGGCCGGGCACGCGTACGCGTTGAAATTGCTCGTCACGGCCGGCATCACGGGCGCCGCCTGGTTGCTGAGCGTGCTGCTGTTGCGTGTGCGGGCGCCGGACGGCCTGGTCGACTTCTACAGGCGGGCGCGCCCGCCGGGCTGGTGGGGGCCCGTGGCGGCGCTCGCGCCGGACGTGCAGCGGCGCCGCTTGGACGGTTGGCGCGCGGGCGTGTGCGGGCTGCTTCTGGTCTTCGGGCTCACTCTGGGGCTGGGCGGCTGGCTGCTGGGGGCGGCGGGAACTGGGGTGTGGGCCTGGCTGGCGGTGGCAGCTGCGGGAGGCCTCGGCGTGGCGTTTTCTGCTCGCGGTATCGGCCCGCAACAGGGCGCGGCAGGCCCGTAGGGAGCACCCAGGCGGATCTGTCTCACCTCCTGGCCTCGGGGCCCGAGATCTGCCTTGCAAAGGGCCCCTCGTTGTTCTTAGATACCGGGCCTGCCCGGATTCCGTAAACCCTGGGCAAGGCAGAGAATAGCGCGGCCGAGGGCCCGCAGCGAAGACCCTTAAGCGAGCAAGGAGGAACCCATGGCGACAGCTAGAAAGCCCCTGGGCAGGGTTTGTGTGCTGATCGCGCTAGTGGCCACGGCATTCTGTCTCCAGACCAGCGCAGACGCGCAAGGAGACGAATTCGAGGCCGTCCTGAAGGACGGGCTCCGCCAGGTGCGGGCGGGTAACTATGAGGAGGGCATTCGCAAGCTGCGTCAGGCCCTCGCCATGGACCCGACCAGCGACCAGGTCATTGCCGCTCTCGGGCGCGCCGAATACGAAGCGATGTTGTCGGTTCTGGCCGCGGGCCGGCCCGCCGCCAACATCATGCGCGAGATTCTGGACCGCGCGGATCCCGTCCTGCCGGACAGGAAGTTCGACTGGGATGAGCTGAAGCGCCTGGTGATTACGACCGTCACCTCCGAGAGCTACGAAGAGCGCTTCGACGCCGGTCTGACACTCGGCCGCGTGTACGGCGAATACGCCGTGCCGGGGCTGGTCGCCTATCTCGGCTCCAGCAACACCGACCATAAGGTCAATGCGCAAATCACCCTGATGCAGCGCATCGGCAACCAAGCGGTGCTGCCGTTGAACGAGGCGCTGCGCAGCAGCAACCCGAACGTGCGCCGCCTCGTGGCCGCCGCGCTGCAGAGGATCGGCGACATCCGCTCGTTGCCGGCGCTGGCCGGCGCCAGTGAGACGGACACGAACGAGAGCGCCCGCCGCGCCTCGACCCGTGCGCTCGAGTCGCTGACCCAGAAGTTCCCGGAGGCCGCCGGCCGCCGCGCCGCCGACCTCTACTTGTGGCTGTCGAACGGCTACTACAGCGATCTCTACCGCGTGAGGAGCTTCACCGACAAGCCGCTCGCGGTCTGGCACTGGAAGGACGGGCTCAAGTACACGCCGGCCCCGCGCCACATGTACACGATCGAGCTGGCGGAGGAGGCGGTCTACGACTCCCTGCGTCTCGACCCGTCCAGCGCGGCTGCGCGCTCCTTGCTGGCGCGCGTGCTCGTGAGCGGCCACGCCGCTGCCGTCGCGGGCGCCGCGTTGACCGACGACGAGTCGGCGGCCAAGGCGAAGGCCGACAGCGCCTGGGTGCCCGGCGTCGTAGCGAGCCTCGGTTGGAACACACTCGGCCGCGCGCTGTCCGACAGCCTCGAGAGCGACGACCACCAGGTCGCCGCCGCGCTGCTCGGCATCATGCCGGAGGTGTACGGCTCGGCCGACTTCAACGCGGAGAACCCCGTGGTGCGCGCCATGTACAACAACGCGAACGTCGTGCGCTACTCGGCGGCGAACGCGGTGCTGCGCTTCAACGGCCACCGGCGCATCAGCGCCTTCCCCGATCCCGACGGCTTCCTGACGCTGGTCGGCGAGAGCATCGGGGCGGCCGTGCCGCGGCAGATCCTGGTCATCGACGCCGGCGACGTGCGGCGCAACAAGGTCCTGAACGAGCTGCAGAAGAACGGCTACATCTCTTACGACGCGCGCAGCGCCACGAGCGGCATCGTGCGGGCCGTCCGCTTCCAGGGCCTCGATCTGATCGTCCTGGCCGCCGAGCTGCCGGACATGGAGGTGCTGGGCGCCATCGACCGGCTCAAGAAGGACGTGCGCACCAAGCACATCCCCATCGTGTTGCTGGCCGGTGCTGACCAGGCGGCGGACGAGGGCTGGCGCACCACCTATGAAGGCAAGGTCGACGGGATCACCTCGGTGCCGGAGGGCGTCGGCCTGCCCGCCGAAGCCTTCATGCGCACCATCATGGGTGCCTTCGGAGGGGCGCGGCCGGACGCGCAGGCGCGTTACGCGATCAGTGCCACCACGCTGACGTCTCTGGCCGGCACGGACACGGAGAACAGCCTGTTCGGCTGGGCCGCGTTGACCGAGACCGTGGCGAACGTCGTGGGCAGCGAGGCGCCGGCCGACGTCCAGCTCGCGGCCGTCAACGCGCTCGGCAACCTGGGCGACGCGAGCGCGGTCGCCAAGCTGGGTGAGGTCTTCGGGAAGGGTGGCGACGCCGGCATGCGTGCGGCGGCTGGCAACGCGATCGCGGGCATCTGCCGTCGCGGCCAGGTCGTGCTCGATGACGCGACCTTCGGCGTGCTCTTGCGCGGCACGTCGGACAGTAACGCCGACGTGCGCATGGCGGCCTTCACGGCGCTGGGCTCGGCCGACCTGTCGGCCGCCCAGTCGATGAACGTGGCGCGCGCCAACCGTCCCGGCGAGGGCGGGGGTGCGGCCGTCGCCGAGGGCTGCGGTTGCGGTTGCGGCTGCGGTTGCGGCATGGAATAGCCGCCACAGGCTTTGGAGTGCAAAACCCCCGGTCGTCATGGCCGGGGGTTTTTTCGTGGCAGCGGATGCGAACACGAACCCGCGGACGGAAGCAACAGATGGTTCGAACGGTAGGGCGGTGCCTCTATCTGTTGCTGCCGCCCTCGTGCTCGCTACCGTTCGGCGATCGCGACGGCAGCCGCGGTCGAGCGCGAGTGGGTGATGCTGATGTGCCAGCGCTCGATACCCAACTCCTGCGCGCGCTCGGCGGTCTTGCCCTCGAGCTCCACGAACGGCGCTCCGCCGGGCCCGCGCAACACCGCGATCTCGCCGAAGGCCGCTCCGGCCATGCCCGTGCCCAACGCCTTCATCACGGCCTCTTTGGCCGCGAACTGCCCGGATACGTAGGCCGGGCCCTCCGCGGTGCGGGCCCGCGCCGCATCCTCGTCCGCGTGCAGGATGCGCCGCAGGAAGCTCTCGGCGCTGCGCTCCAGGATCGCGGCCACGCGCGCCACATCCACGACGTCCAGGCCTAGGCCGACGATCACCGGGGGCCCTCGGACACCTTGATCAGCGCGCCGGAGAGATCGGCGCCGTCCAGCTTGGCGTCCGTAAGGTCCGCACCCTGCAGGTTCGCGTCGCGCAAGACCGCGTTTCGCAGGTCCGCGCCGTGCAGGTTGGCCACCGCCAGGTTGGCCCTGCGGAAATCCGCCCCGGCCGCCTTGACGCCGGTCAGGTTGGCGCCGAACAGGTCCGCCTCGCTCAGGTCCGCGCCCTCCAGCCGCGCGAACGAGAGGTTCGCGTCGGTCAGCTGCGCGGCGAACAACAACGCGTCGCGCAGGTCCGCCTCCCTCAGGTCGGCCCCCTTGAGCACGGCCAGGGAGAGGTTGACCTCGGTCAGCTTCTTCAGGCTCAGGTCAGCACCCGCCAGCCTTGCACGGACCAGGTTGTCGCCGGGGCCGATCGCGCGTTCCGTCATTGCGTCAGGTATCCCTTGACGATGTCGTATGCGTCGCGCGCGCGCCGGTCGCTACGGTCTACCGGCGCCCCGGGCGCGAAGCGCACCTCTATCGGCTGGATGGCCTCGAGGCCCAGGAGATCGCGCAGCGTGCGGCTGCGGTCCAGGCCGTCCGTGTACTCGCGGCGGAGCTCCATCAGGTTGGCGCGCCGGTCCACGATCTGCCTGGCGTGGGCCAGCATCTCCTGTTGGGAGTCCTCGACGCGGTCTGCCAGGCGCGCCAGCAACGATCCTTCCAGGTAATCGAGGTAGGCCTCGAGCTGTTCCCGGTCGGTGCTGTGGATCTCCTCCCGCAGCTGCTCGACCAGCTTGGCATAGGCCTGCCGGCGGGCCTCGGGGGCTTTCTCCCGCTCGGTCTCGTGGTGGCGCCGGCGCGCCTTGCGGAGCAGGTTCTCCAGGCCCACGAGCCTCCGGACGGGGTCGCTCAGATGGTGCGACATCGACCCAACTCCTTATGGAAAAGGACTGTACGGCGCACTACCCCCGGGTTCAAGAGTGGCTCGGCTTGAGCCGATCTGTGATCCCTAGTGGTCGGGGTCCAATCCGGGTGAACCCTCGATCCCTGGTAGAATCCCCCGGCCGCCGCAGGCTACGCATGGGCAAGAAGAAAGACTGCTTCGGAAGCGAGACGTACGTCTGCATGACGCCCAACTGCCCCTACGCCGCCGAGTGCATCAAGGTGGTGTGGGGAAAGAAGTTGGAGCGCATCCTGGCCGGCAAGAACAAGCCGGCCCGCCCCCGTCTCAAGCGCAGCCGCCTCACCGTGGACGGCTGATTCCGGCCGCCCGCCGGACGGCCTCGACCCCCTCCCCGAGCTCGCCCTTCCAGCGTTGCCCCATGAGCTCCTTCAGGCTCGCAGGCTCCGGCCTGCGACCCAGGGGGATCTCGAGGCCCAGCCAGAGGTCGAAGCGCTCGGCGCCCCCCGCCTGGTAGCCGCATGCCAGCACAGCCGCGCGCCGTACCACCTGGGAGCGGTCCTTCAAGGCGCTCAGCAACTCGGGGCCGTCGGGGTGGTGGACCCCGGCTGCCAGCACGAGCAGCGCGCGGACACGTGGGTTCGTGTCGGCGCGCGCCTCCCGTGACAGCACCTGCCGGGCGTCGGGCGCCAGGGCGGCCGAGACGCGCAACCACTCCTCGCTCAGCGGCGGCGTGCCGTGGGCCAGGGCGTCGCGCAGGTCTTCGGTTAGCGTGTCGATCGTCTCGTAGGGCCTGAGCGCGACCGCGTCTTGAGCGGTCGCGTAGCCCGGAAGCCCCGACTCCCCGTCCGCGTCTCCCGTCGCGGCGACCGCGGCAGGCCTGTCGGGCCCCGCGTCCGGGCGCGGACCGCTGTCCCCGAGAAGGTACAGCGCAGCGCCGGTCACGGCCGCCGCGACCGCCAGCAGCAGGGCGATGGCTCCGCTCTTCACCGCGGCGCCCGGACTACGCGGAAGCCGCGGTAGATGCGGTCCAGCCGCCAGTTGGCGAACGGCTCGGTGACGTACTCGTAGTCCGCCGTCATGACCGAGCCAGGCGGAGGGGGCGTCTTGGCGACAAAGGAGCGCTCGTTGGTCTGGGCGGACTCCAACGGGATGGGCACCCCGTCGGCGTAGAGCACCGCCTTTGCATTGGGGAGCGGGTAGTCCGGCGGCTGCTCCTCTGCCGGCGATTCCTCTTCGGGCGCCTCGTCTTCGGGCGCTAGCGGGGGAAGTGGAAAGACGCGCTGGTCGGTGCCGGACAGGCCTAGGGGCACGCCCTTGTGGAAGCGCGGCTCATCCGTCAGCAGGTTGAGCTGCACGAACTGCACCTCCCCGTCCGGGCCTTCGGCGGGCAGGAAGGAGTCGAGCGTGCAGTACTCGGCGGGAAGCTCGTAGCAGCCGCCCGCCAACAGCACGCTGTCGCGCGTCGTGACGTACTCCTGAACGTTGCCGGCCAGGCCCGCCGGCTGGCCGGCCTGGTCGCCGTACCGGCCCCACAGAGAGATCGGCCGCGCCTGCCACGCGCGGCTGTTCGAGTACTCGCGGGAGTTCATGCCCAGGTCGTTGGCGCTCTTGCCCCAAGGG
>JAPUHK010000075.1 GCA_027297745.1 Planctomycetota bacterium
GCGCGCGGCCGTAGCGGGCGTGTCTCGAGCACACGGTACGCTGCGTCGTAGATCGGCATCAGTCGGCTACCGCGTCCAGGAAGACGTCCTCGAGGGAGCGCCGCGTCGGCGTCAGCCCGCGCACTTGAACGCCGGTGTCCACGGCGGCGCGGAAGATCAGGCTCGTGTCGTCGCCCCCGCCCGGAAGCTCCACCAGCACGGCTCCGTCCATGTGCGCAGTCGCGCCGAGCTTGGTCAGCGCACGGCAGAACCCGTCCGCGTCCCCGCGGATCTCCACGCGCCAGGCGCGATCGCCGCCCGACGTCATCTCCGCCACGTCGCCCTGGCGCACGACGCGGCCGCGATCCAGGACGACGACATGGGGGCAGACGGCCTCCACGTCGGGCAGCAGGTGCGAGGACAGGATGATGTGCTTGTGGTGCTCCCGCGCCAGCTCGGAGATCAGGCCGAGCATCTCCGTGCGACCCTTGGGGTCGAGGCCGTTCGTGGGCTCGTCCAAGAACAGCACGTCGGGATCGTGCACCAGCGCCTGCGCCAGCTTGAGACGCTGCTGCATGCCGAGGGAGTACTCGTCCACCGCGCGGTAGCGTGCCTCGCCCAGGCCGACGTAGTACAGCACCTCGTGCGCGCGCTTGAACGCCTGGCGCCGCTCGAGACCGGCCAGGCGGCCGAGGAAGGCGACCACCTCCACGCTCGTCAGGCCCGGGATCAGGCACTCGCTCTCGGGCATGTAGCCGAGACGCGCGCGTACTTGGAGCGGCTCGCGGGTCGGGTCGAGACCGAGCACCTCGGCCCGTCCTTGCGCGGGCAGCAGCCCGAGCAGCACGCGCAGCAGCGTCGTCTTTCCGGCGCCGTTGGGGCCCAACAAACCCGTCACGCCCTCCCCCACCTCCAGGTCGACGTTGTCCAGCGCCGTGAAAGATCCGAACTTCTTGGTGAGGCGCTCGGTGCCCAGAATGCGTGCGGCCATGGTGGTGGGCGCAGTCTAACCGCCGCGCGCCACGCGCGCGCCCGACAGGCATCAGGCGAAGGGAGTACGATCCCGCCGTGCGCGCCTGGGTCCTGCACGAACCGTCCCCACTGGAACAACAACCGCTGCAGCTCGAAGACCTCCCGGATCCCGTGGCGGGACCGGGGGAGATCGTGATGGACGTGGACGTCTGCGGCCTGTGCCGCACGGACATCCACATCGCGCAGGGCGAGATCAAGCTGCCCGTGCTGCCGATCGTCCCCGGTCACCAGGCGGTGGGACGCGTGCGCGAGCGCGGCGAGGGCGCGGAGCGTTTCGAAGTGGGCGCCCGCGTCGGTGTAGCCTGGCTGCACCGCACCTGCGCGCGTTGCCGTGACTGCGCGCGTGGCGACGAGAACCTCTGCCGTGCAGCGCGCTTCAGCGGCTACCACGAGCCGGGGGGCTTCGCGGAGCGCGTGCGCATCCACGAGTCCTTCGCCTATGAGCTACCGACCGCCCTCGACGACGCGCGTGCGGCGCCGCTCCTGTGCGCCGGCATCATCGGGTACCGCGCTCTGCGCCAGGCGGACGTGACCGAAGGGGAGAGCGTCGGCCTGTACGGCTTCGGCTCCTCCGCGCACCTCGCGCTGCAGCTGGCGCGCCACCGGCGCAACCGCGTGTTCGTGGTCACGCGCGGCGCATCGCACCGCGAGCTTGCGCTGCGCATGGGCGCCGAGTGGGCCGGCGGCCTCGACGAGCGTCCGCCCGAGCCGCTCGATCGCGCCGTGATCTTCGCGCCGGCGGGAGAGCTGATCCCGCGCGCGCTCGAGGCTGTGCGCTGGGGCGGTACGGTCGCCTCGGCCGCGCTCCACATGAGCGCCATCCCGGAGATGGACTACGGCCAGCACCTGTTCGGTGAGCGTACGTTGCGCTCCACGACGGCCGGTACGCGTCGGGACGGTATCGAGCTGATGGAGACGGCGGAGGCCGCCGGCATCCGGCCCGAGATCACGGAGTTTCCGTTCGAGCAAGTGAACGAAGGGCTCCTGGCCATTCGCGAGGACCGCGTTGACGGATCCGCCGTGCTGCGCGTCCGCGAAACATGATGACGGAGGGTCCGCTTGAACGCCCGGCCTCGGTCTTGACGATGAGTATCCAGACGAACCCTCACAAGGAGGTAGCCCCATGAGGCAACACCGCACCCTGATCGCGTTGATCGGAGTCCTGTTCTCGGGCCTGGCCGTGCAGGCCGTGCTGCTCACTCCGCGTCCCGTGCAGGCGGAACAGCGGAAGGAACCCATGGACATCGTGCCGGCCGAGGTGCAGGGGGCGGCGCTGATCGCCGCCAAGGAAATCGTGGCCGCACGCATCATCAACAACCCCGGAAGCCCGCCGAGCGTCGACCAGTCGGTGCGCGACGTGGCCGAGATCGCCTATCAGATCGTGTGGGCCTACTACAAGCAGCGCGGCACGCCGCCGCGGTCCGGGTAGCCAGGGCACGTAAACATGCCCTTGCCCATGCCCTTTGCCCGCGATCCGTGTTCGTGACCCGTGACCGGGCCCGGCCGCGCACGTGTGAGGGCACGAGTGCGCGGGGCATGGGCATGGGCACGCGTACGGGTTAGGACGGCCGGGCGCCGATCCAGGCCATGGAGGAACCCGCCTTGAGCCACTCCACCTGCTCCGCCGTCAGGGTGTGGCGCGCCGCGATCTCCTCGCTGCCGCCGTCCGCGTGGCGCAGCACGAGGCGCACCTCGCTGCCGGGCCGCAGCTCCGCGAGTCCGCGCGTCGAGACGCGGTCCTTCTCCAGCACCTTTTCGTAGTCGGCCGGGGCCGCGAACGTGAGCGGCAGCACCCCCTGCTTCTTGA